>JADLGR010000185.1 GCA_020849175.1 Deltaproteobacteria bacterium | reverse complement strand
GGCTTCGCGGTCGCCGCCGTGCTCGCCGTCTCGCGCCAGACCCGGCCGGCCCTGCTCTCCCTGTCGGTCTTCGGCACGGCGTTCGTCGTACAGTCGCTTCTCGCGTGGAAGGCGCAGCGATACCTCTTCTACGCGATGCCGTTCTTCTTCGTCGTGATCGGTCTCGCCGTCGCGCGTGTCGCCGGTCCGCTGGCCGGCCTCGTCGATGACCTGCTCGGCCGAAGCGCCGTGCTCCGAGAGCGCCCGCGCCTCGCGCGCGCTCTGCGCGGCGCCGTCCTCGGCGGCGTCGTCACTTTCGCTGCGCTCTCGCACCCGGCGCTCGTTCGCTCGGCGCGCGGGTTGCTGGCGGATCCGACCCTGCGGCACCCGGGACAGGGCGCGGTCACGCTCTCCTGGAGTCGTGCTGCGCCGGTCTTGCGGCCGCTCGCACAGGAGGCCGGCGCCGTCGTCGCGACGGATGATCTCAAGGCGATCTACTACCTCGATCGTCTCGACTACGTCCTCGACCGCGACCATCTCCACGAGGACCGACCCTCCGACGTAGGGCCGCGTCCCGAGTTCTCGATCGACCGAAAGATCGACCGTCCGATGGTGAGCGAGCCGCAATCGCTCGAGCGGATCATGGCGTGCAGCGAGACCGGTCTCGTCGTCGCGCAGCAGTTCGCGCTCGATACGCCGTACTTCGTTCCGAAGGAGACGCGGGCGTTTCTCCTCGAGCGTGGTGAGCCGGTCGCTCTGCCTCCAGAGTCGGGAATCGTAGCCTTCCGCTGGCACACACCGCGCGATCGGCTGGCGGTCGACTGTCCGCCGAAGGCGCTTCCCGACACCTTCGTGAACGGTGCGGAGCAGCGGAAACCATGACGGCGAAAGCCCCTTCGGATCTACACGATATCGTGTCGATCGACGCACACGTCCACATTCACGACTGCCACCCGCTCGCCCCGATGCTCGACCACGCCTTCGCGGCGCTCTCCGCGGCCGGGCGTGCGACCGGCGGCGGCGAGAACGTTCGCGCCGTCCTGCTGCTAAGCGAAGCCGAGCCCGACGACTGGTTCACGAAGCTCGCGGCTGCGGCGTCGTCGCCGTCGGGGCAGGACGGCCTCGCGACGGCCGGCTCGTGGCGCTTCGCACCGACCGGTGAGGCGGTGTCGGTCACGGCTCGCGCGGGCGATCGCGAGCTGCTCCTCGTGGCAGGCAGGCAGGTGGCGTGCGCCGAAGATCTCGAGGTGCTGACGCTGTGCTGCGCGGGGCGAATCCCGGACGGTCTCCCGATCGGCGAGACGCTCGATCGCGCGCGCGCGCTGGGCGCGGTGGCGGTCATTCCGTGGGGGCCGGGCAAGTGGCTCGGCGCGCGCGGGCGCCTGCTGTCACGAATCCTTCGACAGGCGCGTCCGGGAGCGCTGCATCTCGGCGACGAGAGCAGCCGGCCGCGATTCTGGGGAGAGCCGCGCCACTTCGCGGAGGCGCGACGGTGCGGTCTCGACGTACTGCCGGGGACCGATCCACTGCCGTTTGCGCACGAGGCGACGCGGGCCGGGAGCTTCGGCTTCACGACACGGATGGATCTCGACCCGGACCGCCCGGCGGCGAGCCTCGTCGCTCACCTGCGCGCACAGGCCGCCGAGATCCGGCCGTTCGGACGACCGGAGCGTCCCGTCCGGTTCGTTCGCAACCAGATCGCGATGCAGCTTCGCAAGCGGCGCCGAAGGCGCACGGCCTAGGCCGGGCGGTGTGCGGCATCTGTGGCATCGCGACGCGCGGCGAGGCGCCGGATGCGGCGCTCGTTCGGCGCATGTGTCGCAGCATCGTCCATCGCGGCCCCGACGGAGAGGGCCTGCTCACCCGGCCCGGCGTCGCACTCGGCATGCGGCGTCTCGCCGTCATCGACCTCGTCACCGGCCAACAGCCGATGGGCAACGAGACCGGGAGCGTACAGGTCGTCTTCAACGGCGAGATCTACAACTTCCGCGAGCTACGAGACGAGCTCGAAGCGAAGGGCCACCGCTTCGAGACACGAAGCGACACCGAGGTGATCCCTCACCTCTACGAGGAGCACGGGCTCGAGTTTCCCCGGCGCCTGAACGGCATGTTCGCCATCGCGCTCTGGGACGACAGCGCGAGGCGTCTCGTGCTGGCGCGCGACCGAGTCGGGATCAAGCCGCTGTTCTGGTCGGTTCGGGACGGGACGCTCTACTTCGGATCGGAGGTGAAGTGCATCCTCGCTGCAGGCGGGAGCACGCGCGAAGTCGATCTGGCTGGTCTCGACCAGCTCCTCACCTTCGAGTACACGGCGAGCCCGACGACGCTGCTCCGGGACGTCCGTAAGCTCGCGCCCGGCGGCTGGCTCGTCTGGGAGCGGGGAGAGATGACCCTCGGCCGCTTCTGGACGCTCGCCGATTCGGCGCAGCCTCGGTCCGGCGACGGCCAGCGCTCCGAATCCGACTGGGCCGAGGACCTGCGCGCAACGCTCGACGCGGCCGTTTCGCGGCAGATGGTGAGCGACGTTCCGCTCGGGGCTTTTCTCTCGGGCGGCATCGACTCGTCGATCCTCGTGAGCGCGATGCGCCGCGCCAGCGTGCGGCCCGTGAAGACCTTCTCGATCGGATTTCGCAACCGGAGCTACGACGAGCTCCCCTTCGCTCGCCTCGTTGCATCGCATTGCGAGACCGAGCACCACGAAGAAGTGCTCGAGCCGAGCTATCTCGACCTGGTGAGCGACGTGATCGAGCACATGGATCAGCCGATCGGTGACTTCTCGGTCTTTCCGACGCTCCTCGTCTCGCGCGTCGCGCGGCGTCACGTGACCGTGACGCTCAGCGGAGACGGCGGGGACGAGCTCTTCGCAGGCTACGACGCGTATCTCGCCGACCGCATCGCTGCTGCGACGACCGATCGGCTGCCGGTCTGGCTGCGGCGTACGATCTTCGCGCTCGGTGCTCGCCTTCCCGAAACGCAGGCGAAGAAGGACCTGCGAAGCAGTCTGAAGCGCTTTCTCGAAGGCGCGGCCCTGCCGGCGGCGTGGCAGCACCTGCGATGGATGACGTTCCTGTCGCCGGAGCCGCGGTGCGCCCTGTATCGGCCGGAGGTGCTCGCCGAGGTCGGCGACGGTGCCGCGCGCGCCGCCCTGGCGCATCTCGAGAACGGCGGCGCCGACCGCTCGCAGCGCCAGCGTTTCTGTGACACGACCTTCTATCTTCCGGAGAACATTCTCGCGAAGGTCGATCTCATGGGAATGGCGCCGTCGCTCGAGACGCGCGTTCCCTATCTCGACAACGAGGTGATCGACCTCGCGCTGCGGATTCCGAGCCGGCTGCTCTGGCGACGCGGCGAGCGCAAGTGGCTGCTGCGGCGCGCGTACGCACGCGATCTACCGCCCGTCATCCTGCGGCGCGGAAAGCAGGGCTTCAGCATGCCGATGAAGACGTGGCTCGCCCGCGAGTGGAATCCGCTGATGCACGAGCTGCTCGCCGAGTCGGAGCTGCACGCGACGGGCCTGTTCGAGCCGCCGGCGGTCACGCGGCTCGTTCGCGAGCACGAAGAGGGCCGGACGAACCACAGCCATCTACTCTGGAGCCTCATGGTCTTCCAGCTCTGGCGCCGCCGCTTCCTTCTTCCCGAGCGCTGGCTGTCGCGGGGGGAGGTCGCATGAAGCGCGATCTCGCCGCGATCGCCGCGCGGCAGTGGGACCTCGCGATCGTCGGTGGAGGCATCTACGGCGTGTGCGCGGCGTGGGAGGCGGCGCGGCGTGGCCTCGCGGTGTGCCTGCTCGAAAGGGACGACTTCGGCGGCGCGACGTCGTCGCAGAGCCTCAAGGTGATTCACGGAGGCCTTCGCTACCTGCAGCATGCGCACCTGCCGCGCTTCTTCGAGGCGGTCTCCGAGCGCCGGCGCTTTCTCGAGCTCGCACCGCATCTCGTGAGCCCGATCCCGTTCGTGATGCCGACCCACGGTCGCGCGCTTCGAAGTCGTGAGGCGATGGCGATCGCGCTGCTCGCGAACGACGTTCTCGGTCTGCGCCGCAGCCCGCGTGGCGATCCGAAGAAGCGCATTCCGCGCGGGCGCGTCTTGTGGCGGGCGGAGGCGCTCGAGCTGCTGCCGGGCCTCGCCGGTGCCGGCATCACCGGCGCGGCACGCTGGTGGGACTGCCAGAGCTACAGCACGGAGCGCCTGCTGCTCGCGCTGCTCGCGGCGGCCACGAGCGCGGGCGCCGCCGCCGCCAACCGCGCGGAGGTGGTGGAGCCGATCGGAACGGCGCACCGAGTCGAGGGCGTTCGCGTGCGCGACACCGAGTCCGGAGCCGCACACGCCATCCACGCACGCGTCGTGCTCAATGCCGCCGGTCCCTGGGCCGATTCGCTGCTCGCGCGTCTCGTCGCGCGGCCGGCGCCGCCCCGTTTCCTCGCGTCGAAGGCTTTCAATCTCGTGACGCGCCGCCTGCGGCCGGAAGCGGCCGTGGGCCTCGAAGGTCGCGAGGAGCTTCGCGATCGCGATGCCGTGGTGCCCGCGGGGCGACGCCTGTTCTTCGTCGTTCCCTGGCACGACCTCTCACTGATCGGAACGCGCCACCTGCCGTGGCGCGGAGATCCGGACGAGTTTCGGATCACGCGTGACGACGTTCGTCTCTTCGTCGACGAGGTGAACGCGGCCTATCCTCCGTTCGCAGTTCGCAGGGACGACGTGATCGGCGTCTACGGTGGAATGCTGCCACAGAGCGCGGCATCGCTCGGCGCGGACGAGGTCGAGCTCGAGAAGCGCTCACGCGTGATCGATCACGCGCGGGAAGAACCGGTCGAGGGACTGATCACCCTGATCGGCGTCAAGTGGACGGCGGCGCGCGCCGTCGCCGCGCGCGGCGTGACGCTCGCGTGCCGAAAGCTCGGGCGACCGCAGGCGATGCCGTCGCTTCGCGGCGTTCGCCTTCCGGGGAGCGAGTTCGAGCGCCACGAGGAGTTCTTGGACGAGCAGCGCGCCTCGCTGCCCGCGTGTCTCGACGCGGCTTCGGGCGAGCACCTGTTGCGGAGCTTCGGGACACGCGCACGCGATCTCTTCGCGCTCGCGGAGCAGCGCCCCGAGCTCGCGACCGTGTTGCAGGAGGGCTCTTGGGTGATCGGCGCCGAGGTGGTGAGGGCGGTTCGGGAGGAGATGGCGCTTCATCTCGACGACGTCCTGCTACGAAGGACCGAGCTCTCGCTCGCATCGCCGCTCGATGACGCGGCGATCGAGCGAACGGCGCGCCTCATGGCGGCGGAGCTCGACTGGGATGCGCCGCGGATCGACGCCGAGCTCGCACGAGCGCACGCGGCGCTGGCGCGCTTTCGCGTGGACTGACCGCCTCGACGCGCGACTACCGCCCGACTCCGGCCTGCGACGCCGCCGGCGGCTCGCCGTCCATCCGCAACGCGCTGGCGAGCATGTCGGCGGCAGTCACGATCAGGAAGAGCGCGAACACGATGCGCAGCGCCCGCTCGGAGATCTGCGAAGAGAGGCTCGCTCCCAGCCAGGCGCCGGCCATCGAGAGCGCCGCGACGACGACGACGATGTCGGGCCGGAGGTGGCCGAGCTGCCAGTGGCGCCACGACGCGGAGATGGCCGTGAACAGGATCACTCCCATCGACGTTCCGATCGCCTGCTTCACCGAGAAGCCGAGCAGGCGCGTGAAGGCCGGAACCAGCACGACGCCGCCGCCCACGCCGAGCAATCCCCCGAGAGTTCCCGCGAGAAGACCGATCGCCGCACAGAGGAGCCAGAGCACGAGGTGACCTCCTGCGCGCGTTGCCGCCGGTGCGCGTGCGTCGCATGCTACCGCCCTGCCGTCGGCCGCGGCAGCACGGGGAGCCGGTGTGTCTTCGCAGCAGATTCCGTTCGGTGAGCTCGAAGCCGTCTTCTTCGACGCCGGAAACACCCTCGTTCACTGGGACCACGCATTCGTCGAGACGTGCGCCGCGGAGCTCGGATTCGTGCTCGACGCCGCGCGGCTCGCACGCGCCGAGGCGGCGGCCCGGCCCCGGCTCGACCGACTGCTCGCCGCCGGTCGCTCGACGGAGGCGCCCGACACGATGACGGCCTACCTCGAGTGCATGCTCGACGCCGGGCTCGCACCGGAGGTGGGGTCGCAGCGGCGTTCGCACTTCGTGTCGCAGCTCGCAGCAGCGCTTCGAAGCCCCGGCGGAAGCGACCGGCTCTGGTCTCGCGTCCCGGCGGACATCCCCGAGAGCCTCGCACGACTGCGCGCTGCCGGGCTCGCCCTCGTGGTCGTCAGCAACTCGGACGGGAGCATCGAGCGCAAGCTGCGCGACGCGGGTCTGCGCGATCTGCTCGACGACGTCGTCGATTCGGCGCTGGTCGGCGCCGAGAAGCCCGATCCCGCGATCTTTCGTCACGCGCTCGCGCGGTCCGGGCGCGTACCGCACCGAACGCTGCACGTGGGAGACCTGCATGCGATCGACGTCGTCGGTGCGCAGCGCGCGGGTCTGCACGCGGTGCTGCTCGATCCGCACGGCGACTGGCTCGAGCCGCCGTGCGCGAAGTTCGCCGACGTGGGTACCGTTGCGCGGGTGATTCTCGCGGCAAGAGGAGAGTAGATGGACCACCCGAAGCTGATTCGTCCGGCCGAGCACGCGATCTACGATGCCAGCAAGATGGGCAAGGCGACGCTGTTCCAGTCGCCGCGGCTCCTCGCCGGACTGAACGCCTTCGAGCCGGATCAGGAGCACGCGCTCCACGCACACACGGGAACGGACAAGATCTACGTCGTCGTCGAGGGCAGCGGCGAGTTCTTGATCGAGGGTGCAGCGCTCGCGATGCGAGAGGGCGAGATGCTCGTTGCGCCCGCGGGCGTTCCGCACGGCATCCGCAACACGGGAGGGCGGCGCCTGCTCGTGCTCGCGATCCTCGCTCCGGGTCCGGGCGTCGCCGGGACGGATTCGCGCATCGTGCCGTGACGAGCCCGGGCGCGGGCGTGGGACGGCCGGCGCCGCGGCCCGGCAGAGCCGGGCGCCGGCCCGGCTGGCTTCGGGCTGAGGCGTCCTGATACGCTGGAGCGCCACCTCCAGGGAGACGCGTCATGAGCCTTCCCCTCGCCGGCGTCCGTGTGGTCGAGATCGCCAACTACGTCGCGGTTCCGGCGGCCGGGGCGCTGCTCGCTGACCTCGGCGCCGAGGTCGTCAAGATCGAATCACCGCCGCGGGGCGAGCTCTATCGGCGCAGCCGCCCACGCTACGCCGGCTATGCGTGCGATTTCGATGAGAACCCGCCGTTTCAGATGGACAACCGCGGCAAGCGTTCGCTGATGCTCGACCTCGGACGCGGTGAAGCGCGCGAGGCGCTGCTGCGGGTCATCGATCGCTCCGAGATCGTCATCACGAACCTTCTCCCGGCGCGACGCAAGAAGTACGGCGTCGACCATGAGACGCTCCTCGCTCGTTCGCCACGCCTCATCGTCGGGGCAGTCAATGGTTACGGTGGAGAGGGCGCGGAAGCGGACCGGCCCGCCTTCGACTACGCGGCGTACTGGGCGCGAACGGGAATGATGGACGTCATGCACGACGAAGGCGTCGCGCCGTCGCTGCAGCGTCCGGCCGTGGGTGACCACGCCGCGGCCGTGAATCTCGTGTGTGGAATCCTCGCTGCGATGCGCCTTCGCGACACCGATGGTCGCGGCCGCTACGTCGAGGTCTCGCTCCTGCAGACGGGTCTGCACATTCTCGGAACGGACATCGCCAACGCGCTCGTGACGCGCGCGCCGGCGAAGCGGCACGATCGCAAGGCGCCGCCGAACCCGCTCTGGAACAGCTACCCGACGCGCGACGGCCGCTGGCTGCTGCTCGTCATGATCGATCCCGAGCCCTACTGGGGAAAGCTCTGCCGCGCGATCGGGCGCCCCGAGCTCGAGAGCGATGAGCGTTTCGCGGACGGTTTCCGCCGCGTGGCGAACACGGCGGCGCTGGTGGCCGAGCTCGAGGCCGTGTTCGGTGCGCGGACCCTTGCCGAGTGGCGCTCGGTCCTCGACGCGACGGGCATCATCTGGGCGCCGGTGCAGCGGGTCGAAGAGGCCATCGAGGACCCGCAGGCCCGGGCGATGGGATACCTCTACGAGATCGAGCACGCGACGGCAGGTCGATTCGAGACCGTGGGGCCGCCGTTTCGCATCGACGGTGAGACACTCGGTACGCGCCGCGCCGTGTCCGGGCTCCACGCCGATGCTCGTCAGGTGCTGCAGGAGGCGGGCCTGTCCGAGTCGGAGATCGAGAAGCTCCTGTAAGGCCCCCCGAAAGGGGGGTCGATTCGTGACCGCCGCACTTTTTTGTTGCCGCAGTTCGGTGTCACTCTGATAGAGTGCCGTCCGGGGGGCGCTGCGCGGCTCGCGGCGCACCGGAGACGGTCCATGACCGCGCTGGTGCTCGTGGTCGACGATCGACGCGAGGTCCGAGAGCTTCTCGCAGAGGAGCTCGAGGAGGTGGGCCTGCGCGTGGTCCAGGCGGCTGACGCCGCGCAGGGCTGGGCCTGTTACCGGCGGGCCGAGCCCGACCTCGTCGTCGCCGACCTGCGCATGCCGAGATCGGGCGGCATCGACCTGCTGCGGCGGATCCGCGAGGTCGCAGGCACGCCAGTCGTCGTGATGACGGCGCAGGAGGATGAAGCCGGGTCGCTGCTGGCGCTGAGCTCGGGCGCCGAGGACTCGATCACCCTCCCGGACGATCTCGGGCGTCTGATCGATCGCGGGCGCCGGCTTGCGACGCGGACCGAGCTCGAGCTGGCGCCGGCAGACTGGCTCGCAGGATCGAGCCGGCGCATCCGGCTGCTCCGCGAGCAGCTCGGGCGCCTCGCGCCGGAGACCGACCCGGTCCTCGTCTGGGGCGAGTGCGACCGCGGACGCGCGGCGGCCATTGCCGAGCTGCACGAGCGTGGACCGTTCGCGTCAGCGCCGATGGTTCGCATCGAGGCCACCGGAGGCGAGGCGATCCCCGAGACGGGCTTCGTTCACCTCGAGGGCGTGGATCGCCTCGGACCCGACGAGCAGGTGCGCTGGGTGGTCGCGCTCCGCCTGCGCGCGGAGCCGTACAGCGCGCCGGCTGCAAGGCGCCGCGTCGTCGCATCGAGCCGGATCGATCTCGCAGCGCTCGCATCCGAAGGCAGGTTCGACACCGACCTCTTCGCCGCGCTTTCAGCACATGCGATCGAGATTCCGTCGCTGCGCGAGCGCCTCGACGACCTGCGCGAGCTCGTTCCTGCTCTGGTTCGACGGCTCGCGCGGCTGCACGGGCTTCACGACGCGCGCGTCCCCGCGCCCATCGTGACCGCCCTGCGCTGCCACGCATGGCCTGGGAACCTCGACCAGCTCGCCCGTGTCCTGCAGCACGCCGTCGAATGCGCGCGGCGAGGTGCGATCGCTCTCGAGGATGTCGAGGAGGTTCTGCGCGAGGCGACGGACGGCTCGCTCCGCGATGCGCGTGTCCAACGTGAGCGTGACGACCTCGCGCGGCTCCATGCCGAATGCGGAGGAAACCTCGCCGAGATGGCCCGCCGGCTCGGCGTGAGCCGCGGGTCGGTCGTCTACCGCATGCACAAGCACGGCCTCCCGGTTCGTTCCGGCGTCGCCTGAGCACGCTGCACGCGTGACGCAGTGCCGCGAGACGCGGGCGGGGCGATCTCGCTGGAGCTAACTTCGCGGGCCGGGCTGCAGGAGAGCGCGTCGCGGATCGTCGCGGCCCTCCGAGCCCGTCGCTGGAGGCTCCACGGAGTATGGCGCGGGAAGAGCGGTCGGCGCAGTCGGCCCCGGACGTCTCGTCCGGTTCGGGTGGCTGGTCGAGCGAGGAGTCGGCGTCCGAAGTCCTCACCGAGTTCGGTGTCAACGCAGCGCTCGTCGAGGAGATTCACCAGCGCTACGAAGTCGATCCGACCTCGGTGCATCCGAGCTGGGCGCAGCTCTTCCGCGAGGAGGAGGAAGGCGAAGACCTGCCGGCCGAGGCTCCCGCGGCGGCGTCGCCGGCGGCGCCCGAGGCCGCTTCCGAGCCCGCCCCGAGCGAGTTTGCGGCGCTCGGGGACGTCGCGCCGCATCTGGCCGAGAAGCACGCGCGCGTCCTGCGCCTCATCCATTCGTATCGCGCGCGTGGTCACCGCATCGCGAAGAAGGATCCGCTCGGAGCGGATTCTTCGTACTTCCCGGAGCTCGATCCGGCGCACTACGGCTTCGGACAGGAGGATCTCGACCGGCCCTTCATCGCGGGAGACCTTCCCGGCGGGCCGATCCAGACGCTGCGCGAGATCCTCGCACTCCTCGAGGCGACGTACTGCCGCTCGATCGGTGTCGAGTTCACGCACATCCAGGAGCCCGGCCGTAAGCTCTGGCTCCAGCGCCATCTCGAGGAGACGCAGAACACGAGTCCGGTCTCGACCGAGGACCGGCTGCGCATCCTGCAGAAGATCGCCGCGGCGGAGC
This sequence comes from Deltaproteobacteria bacterium, assembly GCA_020849175.1. Lineage (GTDB taxonomy): Bacteria > Myxococcota_A > UBA9160 > UBA9160 > UBA9160 > MYXO. The sequence goes on along the minus strand of JADLGR010000185.1, from coordinate 24,238 downwards.
TCTTCGAACGCTTCATCCACACCCGATTCCTCGGGCAGAAGCGCTTTTCTCTCGAGGGCTCCGAGGTCGTGATTCCGCTGCTCGACAGGATCGTCGAGGACGCGCCCACGCACGGGATCGCCGAGATCGTCTTCGGAATGGCGCACCGCGGCCGCCTCAACGTGCTCTCGAACGTCGTCGGGCGGTCGCTCGAGATGCTGTTCTCGGAGTTCGAGGACGCTCCGCTCCTCGACAGCCCCTTCGGATCGGGTGATGTGAAGTACCACAAGGGATATACGTCCGATCGTGTCACACAATCGGGCGCGCACGTCCATCTCTCTCTCACCTCGAACCCATCGCACCTCGAAGCGGTCGATCCGGTGGTCGAAGGCCGGGCGCGCGCCAAGCAGACGCGTGCGGGCGACAAGAGGGGGCGCACGATTCTGCCGCTCCTGCTCCACGGAGACGCGGCGTTCTCCGGGCAGGGGATCGTTGCCGAGACCCTCAATCTCTCTCACCTCGCGGGCTACTCGACCGGAGGAACGCTCCACGTCGTCATCAACAACCAGATCGGTTTCACGGCGAACCCCGCCGAGACTCGCTCGACGCTCTACTGCACCGATGTCGCGAAGATGATCCAGGCGCCGATCTTTCACGTGAATGGAGACGACGTCGACGCCGTCATCCACTGCGCGCGTCTGGCGATCGCTTACCGCCAGCGCTTCGCCAGCGACGTCGTGATCGACGTGTTCGGGTACCGGCGACATGGGCACAACGAGGGCGACGAGCCGAGCTACACCCAGCCGCTGCTCTACGAACGGATTCGCCAGCAGGAGCCGCTGCGCAAGATCTACACTGCGCAGCTCCTCGCGCTCGGTGTCCTTCGTGAGGACGACGTCGCTCGCATCGAGGCGGACCTGAGCGCGCAGCTCGCACAGGCCCTCCAGATGATCAAGACGCGGACGCCCGAGGCCGACGAGCCGTACGAGCCGCGCGGCCCGTGGACGGGCTTCTCGCGGACTGCGCCACCCGAACCGATCGACACCGCAGTGCCGATCGAGCGGCTGACCCAGATCGCCGAAGGGCTCGCGCGGGTTCCGGCCGGCTTCAAGGTCCATCCGAAGCTGATGCCCATGCTAGAGAAGCGGTGCAAGGTGATCGCAGAGGACGGGACGGTCGACTGGACTCTCGCCGAGGCGCTCGCTTTCGGGTCGCTGCTCGTCGAAGGCACGCCCGTTCGGCTCTCGGGGCAGGACAGCGCACGCGGGACGTTCAGCCAGCGCCATGCAGTCCTCGTGAACCAGCACACGGGCGAGGAATACGCACCGCTCGACCATCTGACGAAGACGCAGGCGCGCTTCGAGGTCTACGACAGCCTGCTCTCCGAGGCCGCCGTGCTGGGCTTCGAGTACGGCTACAGCGTCGCCGATCCGACGACGCTCACGCTCTGGGAGGCGCAGTTCGGAGACTTCGCCAACGGCGCGCAGGTGATCATCGATCAGTTCATCTCGTCGGCTCACGTCAAATGGGGCCGGATGAGCGGTCTCGTGATGCTCCTGCCGCACGGCTACGAGGGCCAGGGCCCCGAGCACTCGAGCGCGCGAATCGAGCGCTACCTCCAGCTCTGCGCGGAAGACAATCTGCAGGTCGCGAACTGCACGACACCGGCGCAGTACTTCCATCTGCTCCGGCGGCAGATGGTTCGCCGCTATCGTGCTCCGCTGGTGATCTTCACGCCGAAGAGCCTGCTGCGCGCACCGCGAGTCGTCTCGTCGCCGCAAGAGCTCGCGGCGGGCCGTTTCCACGCGGTGCTCGCCGACGACGTCGCGGCCGCGCATGCCGATGCCGTGCGGCGCGTTCTGGTGTGCTCGGGCAAGGTCTACTACGACCTCCTCGAGCGACAGGAGGCGCGCGAGAAGGCCGGATCGAGGCGCGACGTCGCGATCGTCCGGCTCGAGCAGATCTATCCGTGGCCGCGGAACGACCTCTCCGAAGCGATCGGCCGCCATCCGCGAGCGAACGACGTCATCTGGGTTCAGGAAGAGCCGGCGAACATGGGCGCCTTCTCCTTCGTTCGCGAAGGCCTGACCTCCCTGCTCCGCGAGGGTCAGACACTCCGCTACGCGGGCCGCGAGGCCAGTGCGAGCACGGCGGTCGGCTCGATGCGCCTGCACCGCGAGGAGCAGAAGGCCCTCGTCGACGACGCTTTCGCGGGCCTGTGAAGCGGCGCCGGTCAGGCGCCCGAGAGGTCGACGGGCCAGTTCGAGGCGACGCAGCCGCCGTCGACCTCGAAGATCTTTCCGGTGACCCACGCCGATGCGGGCGAGGCGAGATAGAGCGCCATCGCGGAGACGTCGTCGGGCGTTCCGAGCCGCGCCATGGGCGTGAGCGCCTCCATCTTCTCTCGCAGGCCTCCGCTCGAGAGGAACGGCGTCAGGGCTTCGGTCTCGATCGACCCGACCGCGATCGCATTGACGCGGACGCGCGGCGCCAGCTCGTACGCGAGAAGCTCCGTCATGTGGTTGAGGGCCGCCTTGGCCGTTCCGTACGCGACGAAGGCCTTCTCGACGCGATGAGAGAGCGCCGAAGAGATGTTGACGATGCTCCCCCCGCCGGCGGCGTGCATGTGCGGCACGAACAGACGGCTGGCGATGAATCCCGACGTGACGTTGAAGTGGAAGGCGTCCTCGAAGGCTTTCTCGCTGGTGCGCAGGAAGGGTCTGGGTGGCGCGCCGCCGGCGTTGTTCACGAGGACGTCGACCCGGCCGAAGGTCTCGATCGTTCGTGCGGCGAGCGCCTCGAGCTGTGCGCGCTCGTTGACGTCGCAGAGCACGACGAGCGCGCGCCGTCCGAGGGCACGGATGCGATCGGCGACGGCATCGAGCGGGGCCTGCGTGCGCGCTGCGCAGACCACGTCCGCGCCGGCCTCGGCGAGCGCGGTGGCGATCGCCGCGCCGATGCCCTTGCCCGCGCCGGTGACGACGGCGACGCGGTCGGTGAGGCGAAAGCGGTCGAGGATCACGGCGCCTCCTTTGCAGGACGGGCCGCGATGATATCGTGACCGCGCCGCGAATCGGAAGGGAGGAGGGGGACCGTGCAGCGATACGAAGGGCGCGTCGCGCTCGTGACGGGGGCCGCATCGGGGATCGGCCGGGCTACCGCCGAGCGGCTCGCCCGCGAAGGGGCCCGCGTGTTGTGCGCCGACGTGCAGGCCGCGGCTCTCGCCGAGACGGTCGAGGCCGTTCGCTCGCGTGGCGCAGAGGCGGCAGCGTGCGCCTGCGACGTCGGCGACGAGTCGCAGGTTCGGGCCGCGGTCCGCGAGGCCGTGCAGCGCTACGGGGGCCTTCACGTTCTCGCCAACATCGCCGGGATCCTGCGCTTCAAGAACACCCACGAGGTCTCGCTCGACGACTGGAACCGTGTCCTCGCCATCAACCTCACCGGCACGTTCCTGTTCTGCCGCGAGGCGATCACGCACTTTCTCGGACACGGCGGCGGCGCCATCGTGAACGTCTCGTCGAGCGCGGCGATCCAGGCGCACGCCTGGACGGCCGCCTACACCGCATCCAAGGGAGGCGTCCTCGCGCTCAGCAACGAGCTCGCGATCGAGTACGGCCGGCAGGGCGTTCGCGTCAACTGCGTGTGTCCCGGCGGGGTGAAGACGCCGATCCACGAAGAGTTCGCCGTACCGCCGGGAGCCGATGCGACGCTGGTGCGGCGCATCCTTCCTTTCGGTGGATTCGGCAGACCCGAGGACGTTGCGGACGCGATCGCGTTTCTCGGATCGGACGACGCGCGATTCATCAACGGCACCATGTTGCGGATCGACGGGGGCGCGTGCTCGTGAACGTCGTGCGCGCACGGGCCCTGCAGGGGCGCCTGCACGGCGAGGTCGTCGAGAGCGATGCGTTCGGCGAGATCCGCCACGTGGCCGGCGCCGACGTGAGCTGGGATCGCGGAAGCCCGGACCTGTTCGCAGCGGTCGTGGTAGTCGATGCCAGGACGCTCGAGATCGTCGAGACGAGCGGTGTCCGCGCGCGGGCACGCTTTCCGTACGTCCCGGGCTACCTCTCGTTCCGCGAGCTGCCGGCGGTCGTCGCGGCCTTCCGCCGACTTCGCGTTCGGCCCGATCTCGTCCTGTGCGATGGTCAGGGGCGGGCGCACCCGCGTCGTTTCGGTCTCGCCTGTCATCTCGGCGTGCGGCTCGGTCTGCCGAGCGTCGGCTGCGCGAAGAGCCGGCTCGTCGGCGAGCACGCCTCCGTAGGGGAGCGTCGCGGCAGCCACGTCCGCCTGCTCGACGAGGGCGAGGTGATCGGCGAGGTCGTTCGCACGCGCACGGGCGTGCATCCCGTCTACGTCTCGATCGGTCACCGTGTCTCGCTCGCGACCGCGCGCCGGCTCGTCCTTCGTTTCACGCGCGGCTTCCGCCAGCCTGAGCCACTGCGCGTCGCGCACGCGGAGGTGAACCGTCTACGCACCGCGGCCGGCGTCGCCGGGCCGTGAGTCCACGCCAGGAGGCTTTCCTCGCCGCGCGTTGCCGCAGGCTCCGCCCCCACTGCCGGCTATTCTACGACCGCAGGAATCGCGGAGGGTCCGACCGGGTGGTGTATGCGCCGGATCCGGCTCGATCCCACGGAGGATTTCCGCGTTGAAGCTCTGCACGTTCGTTCGCGAGGGCGTCTCGTCGCTCGGCGTCGCGGGTGAAGACGGCATTGCCGACCTCGCGGTCGCCGCACCGGAGCTGCCGCGCGAGATGACGGCCTTCCTCGCTGCCGGTGCGCCCGCGCTTCACCGCGCGCGAGCCGCGCTCGGCTCGGCTCCGCGTCTCGACCCGAGCACGGTCACGCTCGCGGCGCCCATCGCACGTCCGCCCAAGTTTCTCGCCATCGGTCTCAACTATGCCGACCACGTGGCGGAATCGGGTCTCGAGCGACCCACGATCCCGACGGTGTTCAACAAGCAGTCGACCTGCATCGCCGGGCCGCGCGATCCCATCCACCTGCCGCGCGTCTCGACGATGCTCGACTACGAGGGCGAGCTCGGCTTCGTGATCGGACGCCGCTGCCGGCACGTGCCGCGCGAGCGTGCGCACGAGGTGATCGCCGGGTACCTCGTGGTCGACGACGTCTCGGTCCGCGACTGGCAGCTCCGCGTTCCGACGTGGACGATGGGCAAGTCGTTCGATACCCACGGGCCGATCGGCCCGTGGATCACGACACCCGACGAGCTCGGCGACCCGCACGCGCTGCGGATCCGGACCTGGGTCGGCGGCGACCTGCGGCAGGACTCGAACACGAAGCACCTCATCTTCGACTGCTTCGCCATCGTCGAGCACCTGTCGACGGCATTCACGCTCGAGCCCGGCGACGTCGTTGCGACCGGAACTCCGGGAGGCGTCGGAATCGCGAGCAAGCCGCCGCGGCTGCTGCACGTCGGAGACGTGGTGCGCGTCGAGATCGAGGGTCTCGGCGCGCTCGAGAACACCGTCATCGAGGAGCCCGCAGCGACGACGCTCCTCTGATTCGACCGGAGATCCCATGCCCTTGCATCGACTGCGCTCGGTCACGATCGGCCTTCCGTGCGTCGATGCGGCCTGTGCATTCTACGCCGACTTCGGCCTCGTGCAGTCGCGACCCGGGCGGTTCGAGACCTGCGACGGCGGTGAGCAGCTCTGCATCGAATCGGCGTCGCAGCGGCGGCTGATCGCGCTATCGGTCGGAGTCGACGATTGCGACGACCTCGGTCGCGCAGAGACGGCGCTCGCGCGGCTCGGCATCACGGCGCGACGAGGCGAGCGAGACCTCGACGCCGTCGACCCCGCGACGGGTGTTCGCGCACGGCTCGTGATCGAGCCGCGACGCACGCAGAAGCCGGCGCCGGTGCTCGCGACGAACGCACCCGGCCGCACGCAGCGAATCGATGCGCGTTCGGCCGCAGTGCTCGAAGGGCACGCGCCCCGGCCGCGCCGGATCAGCCACGTCGTCGTCGGCTCGGCCGATGCGGCCGCCTCGCGGCGATTCTTCGTCGAGGGTCTGGGCTTCCGCGTGAGCGACGAGGTGCCCGCGATCGGCGCCTCGTTCCTTCGCTGCTCGACCGACCATCACAATCTCCTCGTACAGCCCGCTCCCGTTCCGTTCGTCCATCACACGGCGTGGGAGATGGACGACGTCGACGCGGTCGGTCGTGCAGCCGCCGTGATGGTCGCTGCCGACCCGTCGCGACACGTCTGGGGGATCGGCCGTCACGGCATTGGCTCGAACTACTTCTGGTACCTGCGAGATCCAGCCGGAAACTTCTGCGAGTACACGAGTGACCTCGACGTCGTCGTCGACGACGAGGTCTGGAAGGTCTCGGCGTCTGCGGCCGCGCATCCGCTCGCCGCCTGGGGGCCGCCGGTTCCTGCGTCGTTCCTCGCTCCCGAGGACGTCGTGGCGCTGGCGCGGGGTGGCTGAAGTGGACGAGGTCTTCGACGTCGCGATCGTCGGATACGGACCCGTCGGACAGCTCCTCGCGATCCTGCTCGGGCAGCGAGGCCTGCGCGTCCGCGTGCTCGAGCGCTGGGCGGGTCAGTATCCGCTGCCGCGGGCGGTCCACTTCGATCACGAGGTCGCGCGGATCCTCCAGGGCGCGGGCGTGATGAACGCGCTCGCGAAGCGCGTCGAGCCGGCGGCGCACTACGAGTGGCGCAGTGCGGACGGTGAGGTGCTGCTGCGCATCGGGCGAGACGCGCAGGGAAGCGACTCGGGATGGCCCGAGTCGCTGATGTTCAGCCAGCCCGAGCTCGAGCGGACGCTCGACGACCGCATCGTCGCGCTGCCGTCGGTGCGGGTCGACTGGGACGCCGAGGCCGTCGACGTGCGCGAGAGCGCGGATCTGGTCGAGATCGCCGCGCGGCGCGAGAGCGGAGAGACGCTCCTCGTGAAGGCTCACTGGGTCGTCGGCTGCGACGGAGCGAACAGCTTTGTGCGCGGCGTGGTCGGCGCGCGGTGGAACGATCTCGGCTTCCGCTTCGACTGGCTCGTCGCCGACGTGATCCCGCACGAGAAGAGAACGTGGGAGCCGCTCAACTGGCAGCTCTGCGACCCCGCGCGTCCGACGACCGTGGTGTCGGGTGGCCCAGGGCGACGGCGCTGGGAGTTCATGCGTCTTCCGGGAGAGACGATGGACGAGCTCGGGCGTGAGGAGACCGCCTGGCGGCTGCTCTCTGCATGGGACATCCGGCCGGACAACGCCACGCTCGAACGACACGCGGTCTACACGTTCCGCGCGTGCTGGGCCGACGTCTGGCGGCGCGGACGCGTGCTGCTCGCCGGAGACGCTGCACACCTGACGCCGCCCTTCGCCGGACAGGGCATGTGCGCCGGAATGCGCGACGCGGCGAACCTCGCATGGAAGCTGGCCCTCGTTCGCGCAGGCCGGGCGAATGATGGCCTCCTCGACACCTACGCGACCGAGCGTATCCCGCACGTGCGCGCGATGATCGACCTCGGGGTCGAGCTGGGTCGGGTGATCTGTGTCCTCTCCCCCGAGCAGGCGCGTGCGCGCGACCTGCGAATGGCCGCCGAGGAACGCGCACGTCACGAACCCGTCTCGCGCCCGCTTCCGCCCCTCGGCCCCGGCTGCTTCGCACCGGGGAGTCCCGGCGCAGGGACGCTCTTCGTCCAGGGGCGCGTCCGCTGCGGCGAGGCCGAAGGGCTCTTCGACGACGTCGTCGGACGCGGCTTCGTCCTGCTGAGCCCGGACGGCGATCCGGCGTCGTCGCTCTCGCCGGAGGCCGCAGCGTTCTTTCGCGCTGTCGGCGGTCTGACCGCTCACGTCGCTCCCGGCGGACCCGTCGAAGACCGGAGCGAGCTCTACACGAGATGGTGTCGAGAGCGCGGCGCCGCGGTGGCGCTCGTCCGGCCCGACTTCGCGGTCTTCGGAGCCGCCGAGCATCTCGACGGCACGCCGCGACTCGTCGAGGCGCTGCGGCGTGCGATCGGAGGGTGAAGCACCCAGGGCCGGGCCCACGCGCCATGCTCCGCTCCTCGCGACGCCCTCCTCATCCTCCGGCGCGAGCGTTCACGCCCTCGAGCCAGTGCGTCAGGCCGGGCGCCGCGCTGTGGCGCAGGGCTGCGTTCAGATCGAAGCGTTCGAGCGCCTGCGCCAGCGCACGCTTCGCAGTCGGGAGCGGGTTCGCCTTGAAGAAGGCGGCGACGTCGCGGCGGTATTCTTTGGTCTGGAGGCTCGGCGTCGCCTCGACCAGACGCGTCGCCAGCATCGGCGGAAGCCGGCGGCGCAGGGCGGGCCAGCGGCGCTTCACGAAGGCCCAGGCGCGCTCCCTGGCGTCGCGGTTGGCGAGGGCGCGCGCGAGGACGAGTACGACGTCCTGTGTCTGGATCGCATCGGTGAGCGTCAGTGCGAGCGCGCGATCGACGAGCTCACGGTCGCGAAACTCGGCGAGCGAGAGCAGCAGGCGGCGCCGCTCCTGCGGCGTGGCCGCCCTTCCCATCGCCGTGAAGATGGCGTCGAAGCGCTCTGCGTCTCCCGTTCGAGCGGCGAGCGTCGCCACGCCGTCGGCCAGGTTCGGCTCCAGGCTCGCCGGCCGGGACAGCCAGCGCGGGAAGCGCCGATCGGCCTCTTCGACGACGGGCTCCCACTCCGCGATCTCGCCCAGAATCGCGAGCACCGCTGCGCGTCGCAGCCGCGTGTCGCCGCTCTCTTGCCGCGCGGCCTCCCAGCCGAGCGTCTCCATCTGGTGTCCGAATCGGTCGACCAGCCAGCCGCGAAGTCGCGCCAGCACCGCTGCTCCTGCCGCTGGCGCGATCTGGTCGGCGAGAAAGGCGAGCGGCGCGCGCAGCGCCTGAAGCACGTCCGGCTCGCTCTCCGTGCCGAGCGCATCGACGACCTCGAGAAGGCTCTCGATCGGCGCGAGATGGGCACGGACGTGCGCCCACTGGTGCGAGACGAGGCCCATTCGCTCGATCGGCGAGAGGCGGGGCAGCGAGGCGACGAGTGCGCGCAGACCCTCGGTGTCGTGCAACGGACGGAAGAACCCACCCTCGTCGGCATTTCCGTAGACGAAGCGAGCGCCATCGGGCAGCGCGATCGTCTGCGCCGTGCGCACCAGCAGGTGACGTTGCACGCGGACGGAAGCCCCCCGCGCGCTTCCCACACGGGCGACGACCGGAACGGGCCAGCGCATTCGATCCGCGACCTTCGCGGGGCGCGCGCGGAACCGCTGCTGCCGCAGCTCGAGCATCGTCCTCCCGCCGCGCGTCACGGGACGAACCGAGAGACAGGGAAAGCCCGGCTGCTCGATCCACGCGCGAACGATCGGCTCGACGTTCTCTCCGGATGCCTTCGAGAGCGCGTTCCAGAGATCGGCGGCGACGGCGTTCGCCTCGCGGTGCTTCCGAATGTACGCGCGAACACCGGTGCGGAAGGCCTTCGGCCCGAGGTAACGCTCGATCATTCGGACGACGGCCGCTCCCTTCTCGTACGTGATGAGGTCGAAGTTGGCGGTGGCCTCGGCCGGGCTCCGTACCTCGGTGTAGATGGGATGCGTGCTCGCGAGCGCATCGAGCGAGAGAGCGGCCGAGCGGCCCTGCTCGAAGCCGTGCCACATCTTCCACTCGGGCTTCCAGTCGTCGACGATCTGGTAGGCCATCCACGTCGCGAAGGCCTCGTTGAGCCATAGATCGTCCCACCACGCCATCGTGACGAGATCGCCGTACCACATGTGGGCGAGCTCGTGGCAGATCACCTCGGCGACGCGCTTGCGCTCGTTCAGCGTGACGGTCGCCGGGTCGACGAGGAGCAGGGTCTCGCGGAAGAACACCGCTCCCGCGTTCTCCATCGCACCGGCTTCGAAATCGGGCGCTGCGACGAGGTCGAGCTTCGCGTAGGGGTAGGGAAGGTCGAAGTAACGTTCGAGTCGGGCGAGCGTCTCTCGAGCCGCCTCGAGCGCGAACGCGGTGAGCGCCCCCTTGCCGGGGACGTGCCAGACGCGGATGCTGGTCTTGCCGCAGCGCACGGGCGCCGACGATTCGAGCGGCCCCACGGCGAGCGCCACGAGATAGGTCGAGAGGGGCGGCGTCGGCAGCAGACGAACCGTCTTGCGTCCGCCCTTCAGGGCCTCCTCGCGTTCGATGGGAGAGTTTCCGACGACGGCATTCACAGCCGACGTCGTCACGGACACGCGGAAACGCGCCTTGAACGAGGGCTCGTCGAAGCACGGGAAGAAGCGCCGTGCGTCAGCGGCCTCGAGCTGCGTGAGCGCATACCGGTGCTCCGCGGAGCTCGCGCGGTACAGCCCGCGCAGATCCTCGCGGAGCTTTGCCGAGAACGAGAGACGAAGTCGCGCAGTGCCGGAACCGATCGCGTGCGGGAAGACGATCTCGACCGTCTCGCGCGCGGGACGAAAGCGGACGCGGCCCTGCGCAGCCGTGCCGCCAGCCTCGATGTGCGCCTCACCGATCGCGAGGTCCGCAGCGTGGAGCTCGATGCTTCGCCGCGCACGATCGAGCCGCAGCGCGATCGTCACCTCACCCGCATACCCGTCTCCCGCTTGCGGATCGACGTCGACGTGCAGATCGTATTCGATGGGGACGCAGTCGGTGGCCAGACGGTGCCCCGCCCCCGATGCCGACTTCCGCCCCCCGGTGTCACCAGCCGTCACGCATCCTCCCCCGGCACCACGGACGGCGCCGGGGGGGGATGATAACCGGGCGGGTGGCGCGACCCTATCGCAGCATCACGGATCGACGGCCGTGCACGGCGCTCCGCCGCAGGTGTCGATCACGGCGCCGCCCGTCTTCATGAACTCCGACTTCTGGAGCTGCGCCTTCGGGTCGCGGCGCGGCGTCTCGTGAGGATCGACACCGTAGGCCGGCGGGCGTGGCGGGATGAGGGCCGTCGGCGGCGTCGGCGTCCCGCTGTCCCAAACGATCATCGCGGAGCCGTCGTACGGTCCGGCCGGCAGCGGGTCGATCCCGAAGTAAGCCTTGTTCGTCGGATCGTCCGGGATCTGTTCGTCGTGGTGACGGCCCGGGGCGAGTGCGGGCTGGTGGATGAGCGCACCCATCGATCGCGCCTCGACCTCGGCCGAGACGTTCGCGACCTGGTGATCGCCGAACGCGACATGGAGCAGGATCTTCTTGGGCGGCGTGTTCGGATAGGTATCGGTCGTCACGTGCGTCGCGTTGCCGCTGGTCTCGACCCGGTCCCAGCTCATCTGGAGCAGCGCGGTGTTGAGCCCGGTCTCGTACGTGTCCGGATACGAGGCCTGCATGAACAGGAAGAAGTCGTCGAAGTCGACGCTCCGCCGAAGAAGCGTGCTGTAGTTCATTCCGGGAACTCCCAGCACGGCGCGCGTGTAGTCCTGCGCGTAGGCGGCGAGCCCGCCGCCTGCGATCGCTCCCTGGCTGTTTCCGTCGTAGAACAGCTCGCTGGTGTCGATGACTGATTGGCCGCTCTCGTCCTGGAACGCCGCGTTCGATGCGAAGCCACCGGGGTGCTTCATCGCACGGCCGAGCACGAGGAAGTTGAGAAAGCCCTGGTGGAGTCGGTCGCTGAGCGCGGGGAAGAGCGAGAAGCTCGCAAGGATCGAGTAGACCGTCGGCCGGTCGTCACTGCTCATTCCGGACCACTTCGTCGCGCAGTACACGAAGTTGTACGTCGTGGTGATGTCGCGAATGTTTCGCGCACCCACCTCGCTCTCGCTGCCGAGCAGGCCGTGCCCGTAGAGGACGATTCGGGCAGGGTTCGCACCGGTCGCGGTGGCCGGGATCGTGCATCGATACTTCGCCACGAAGTCCTGGCTCGGGTCGCGCTCCGGAAGGCCGTCGGCGCCGAGGCGTAGCCGCGAGCCGGGAGCGCCGCCGTTCGTCATGTAGAGCGGCACCGTGAACGTGCCTTCGACACGCCGGAACTGCGCCGCCGGATTTCCGTTGATGTCGCTCGTGTACGTCGTATTGCCCGTCACGGTGAAGGCCGGCGGTGCGCTGCCGAGCGCGGAGAACGTCTCGTCGCGCATCTTGAGCAGGCGCTCGGACATGTTGCGCTTGCTGATGACGGTGAAGTCCCAGGCGAGGAACAGGTCCTCGCGGCCGATCCCCGCGCGCGCGAGCGAGGAGAAGATCGCCTCCATCTTCGGCCGCCGCGCCTCGACGGCGGGAAGGAAGGTCGGAATGCCGTCCCGGTAGACCTGGAACGACCGTCGCGCCGGGATGGTCTCGCCGGCAGAGTTCTCGAGCCTGCGCATCGCGACGATGTAGCGATGGCCGTTCTCGAGGTTCTTGCCGACGCGCATGATGACGAGGCCCGGAGCGGAGGGGTCCATCTCGGTCCAGATCAGATGCCGCTCTCCCGTGTCAGCGTCGACGAGAACGATCGGCGCGTCGGTCTCGAGCGAACGCGCGATCTTCGTGATGAGGACGGCGCCCGTCTGTGCGAGATCGATCCCGTCGACGCGCGTGAGGATCTTCGCGCCGGGGCTGAACCCGTCGTTTCGGTTCAGCTCCGTCGGGTCGGTGTGGCTGCCGAGGTAGTTCGCCGGCATCGAGTCGAGTGCGAAGTTCACGCGAAGCCCGGTGTCGGTGCCGGCGTCGGCGCGCGTGAAGTGGTCGTTCGGGAAGGGGAACAGGCAGCGCGCCGAATCGAGCCAGTCGCAGCGGTCGGCGTTCGCAACGTCGATCTCGGGCTCCCAGGAGAAGGTCGCCGACGCAGTCGCGTCGGCGCGGCCGTCGCCGTCACGGTCGACCGAGACGAAGAGCGAGCTGCGTCCGGGGAGCAGGTCCGCCGCACCGAGGCTCGCAGTCGCGGAGGCGCCCGAGACGGAGAGCGGAACGGCGACGATGCTGCGGGCGGCATCGTCGATTCCGCGGACGAGGTTCGCGTGGACGCTGCCGGCGGCGTCGAGCGGTGCGCCGAGGTCGATCGAGACCGGTACGCTGCCGCTGGCGTCCGCCTGCGAAAGGTCGGCCGGTGTGACGATCGCGAGGCGCGGTGCCTGCGAGCAGCTCGCGCCGGCGAGCCAGCCCGTGAGGACGACGAAGGCCGCCGCGATGGCGCGGCGACCTTGAATCGCGTGCTGGCGGCTCATTCGTCGCGGTCCCCCGCGCGCAGCGCGCCTGCGAGCGCGACGAGGCCGGCGCCGACGAGGGCGAGGCTGCCGGGCTCGGGGACGGGCGTGAAGCTCGCGCTGTCGAGCCAGAAGCTCGACGTCGCACTCGCCGCGCACGGGTCGAAGCCGCAGAGCGTGAGCGCCATCGCCTCGATGTCGAAGAACGAGCTTCCGGTCGGCGCTGCGATCGTGAGACGCTGCTCGTGAAGCCCGCTGTCGCCGACGAGAAGCGGATCGGAAACCACCAGGATCGGCGTCGGATCGAGGCCGGTCGGTGCTGCGCGCAGCGCAACGGGGAGCGTGAGGCCGTCGTTCTCGATCGAGAGGATGTCGATCGAGAAGGACGTCACCGGCACCGCGAACGTGAAGACGATCGTCGGCGCGAGGGTGTTGAGCAGGCCGTTCTGCGGCGAGGTCGCCCACGTGCCCGCCGCCGGAAAGCCCGTCAGCACCTGCGCGTCGGCCTCCGAGAGAACGAGGGCCGTCGAGACCGCGACGCCGGGTAGCGAGGCCGACGCGACGTCCGAGAGGGACGCCAGATCGTCGAAGCCGACGTCCACCGCTGCGGCAGGGCTTCCGGCCAGAAGAAGACCGATCAAGACGGGGCACAGGGAGCTTCGATCTCGGATGGACCACTTCACGCGGCACTTCCTCCTCGTTCAGGGAAGTGGCTTCGAAGCGGTCTTCGTGTCATCCGATGGAGGCGAAGACGCCTCAGGGTGCCTGGGGCGCCTGCTGCCCTGCCGTGGCGCGTCGCAGCTCCGCCTCCGCGAGCTGCCGCAGGAAGCCTGGGTCTCCCCCGGCGACGCGCCGGAGGATCGCGGAGGCCTCGGGGCTCTCCTGGGCGCCGAGCGATCGTAGGGCGGCCCGTGCGACCGTGCTGTCCGGGTCCGCGAGCCGCGTGGCGAGCGCCTGCGCGTGCGCTGCGTGCCACGGATGCCCGAGGGCGTACGCTGCCTCGCGGCGCAGTGCCGCGTCCGGTTCGACCAACAAGCTGGCGAGCCAGACGGAGATGCCGGGGTCCTGCGAGGCGCCTGCGACCCGCACGAGCTGTGCGCGCTCGCCGGCCGAGAGAGGCTCCGTCGTGAGCGCTCGGATCGCCGCGTCGGCGTCGAAGCCGTGAAGGCCATCGAGGATTCGCGCCAGCGCGACGCGCGTCGTGACGGGGAGCCCGGCGTCCGGCGCGACGAGCGCCGTGAAAGGCGTGAGGTCGGCGCGACCCGGAAAGAGCCCCGCGAACGCTCCGGGTGCGTCCTTCGCACGGACGAGCTCCGCGATCGCGTCCTCGCGCAGCGACTGTGCGCCCGATCGCAGGCTCCGCAGCAGCAGCTCTCGAAGCCCGGGCGCTCCCTCGGCGGCTGGCTTCGCCGCCAGCGCGCGATACGCGAGGACGGCCCCGCGGATCGCGTCACCGTCCGCTCCCGTGAGCTTCCATTCCTGCCCCGCCTGCTGGATCGTGTAGTACGGGAACCGCGTCGCGAGCCCGGCCATCTCGGGCCGGCTGGCAGTCGCCTCGAGGAAGAGCAGCGCAACGTCGCCGGGCTGCCACGCCGGCAAGCCCTCTCCGTGCGGAAAGACGTCGAAGCGCGCGGGAGGAGCCTCACCGACGACCGTCTCGACGGTTCGCACCGTGAAGTACTCCTGCCGGTCCGAGCCGTCCGGTGCGCTCCACAGGCGAAGCGGCGAGGTGATCTCGACGATCGCGGTCGTCGTCCCCGCCTGCATGAGCTGGCGAAGGCCCGGCTGCTGGATGACGACGTGCGCATGCGCGGTCGCGGCTCCGAGCAGCAGCGCGACCGCGACGGCTCTACTCATTCAGCTCGTCGAGCAGCGTCGTCATCTCACCCTCGAGCTGGGGATCCGCGAGGGCCCCGATGTTGTTCTGGAAGACCGTTCCGCAGTCGAGCGTCGCCGCGAGTGGGCAGGCGTCTTCCATGCCCTGTGCGACGTAGAACCAGCACTGATGACACGTCGGATTGAACTTCTCGGCCGGCATCTGGTACCCGATCTCGTCGTTGCCGAGGCCGGCGACGAAGCGGTGCTGCGCCTTCGTCATGCGCGCGCGATAGCGATCGCCGATCTGCGGGTCGAGCTCGTTCGGCGTGACGGCGATGTTGGCATTGCCGATGCGCAGCGCGTTCACCTCGCTCGTGACGTAGCGCTTGCTGTCGGGGGCCGTATAGAAGCCGCGCCGTCCGAAGACGCCCTGGAGTCCCGCGATCACGAAGAATCCGTTCTGGACCAGCACCGAGATGGAGCCCGAGCTGCGCGTGTCGATCGGCGGCGCCGCGTCCCACTGCGTCTCGGCGTCGAGCGCCAGGGCCGCTCGGTCGGCGAGCTTCTCGCCGAAGGCCTGCGCGATCTCGAACGTTCGTCGCGGAAGAGGCTGGCCATCCGGTCCGGCCACGTCGACGTCGAGCGGCCCCTGCAGCACGCCGAGGTCCGCGGCCATGTAGATCGCCATCCCGCCGTACCGCGATTCGATCCTCTCGCGCATGTAGTGCGGGAAGTCGGACGTGATCAGGTGGTTTCCGCTCCCGAGCGACTCGGGATGGCTCGCGAAGTTGACGAGCGTCGCGATCGTCGCGCCGTCTTCCCGCTGGCGGAGCTGGAACGCCGGCACGCTCGCGTTGATGATCTCACCGGGGTCGCCCTGTACCTCGATCGGTCCGGTTCCGGGAGGGGCGGGCTCGAACGGATTCTCCGGGTCGACGATCAGGAAGGGGATCGTCATCGCCTGCAGCACCTCGCCGTCCGCGACGAGGTCCGTGTGCGGCGGGAGCGACGTTCCGGCCGTCGACCCGGTCACGAACTTGATCTCCGCCGGAACCAGCGCGGCGTTCGCCTCGGAGATGCAGTCGGCGACGCTCTGGTTCACGAAGTCGAGGTATCCGAGGTCGACTCCGCTCGTGAGCTCGTCGGGCCCCCAGAGGCCCATCGTATCGGGGCCCTCGTGCTGGTGCGTGCTGGTGACGGTGATCGAGTCGAAGCCGAGCGCCGGGTCGACGAGGCTGCGAATCGTCTGGATCTCGTTGTTGAAGTAGCCGATCACGTCGAGCACGAAGAGCGCAATCTTCTTGCCACGTGATTCGAGGACGACGCCGCGCACCCACGTGTCGTCGTGCACGCCCGTGGCCCGGCGATCGTTGCCGAAGCCGGCCATGTAGATCGGGTCGGTGTGGTTCACGCCAACGACCGGCGTGATCTTGCGCTTGCACGCCGCCGCCTTCAGTGCGGCGTCCCAGGTGAACGTCGAGCTCATCAGCACGTCGGGTCGTCCGTCTCCGTCGCGATCGATGCGAACGAAGAGCGTGTTGCGGCCGGGCGAGAGGTCGGCGGCCGAGAGCTGCATGTTCGCGGTCGTTCCGGTGACCGCGAGCCGTGCATCGAGCCCTGCGATCGCCTGCGGCGGGAAGTCGATCCCGGAGAGCAGCGTCACCCCGATGCTGCCCGGCGGCGCGACGGCCGTGCCGAGCTCGATCTGGACTGCGACGTCGCCATCGGCAGCGATCGCCGAGAGGTCGGGCGGGCTCACGATCGCCGCCTGCTGCGGAGCCGCACAGGTGTTTCCGAGCCCTCCGAGGGCCCCCGCCAGCAGCAGCGCGGTCCAGGTCTTCGTGTTCACGGCCGTCCTCCCTCACTCGGGTCTCGCAGATCAAGTGGGCGTGCGGCGTCGATTGTGGCACGAAAGCCCCTCGTTCCCTGACACATTTCGATCCCTGCGACCACTTCCACCCACGGGACATCCATCACGGAGGCAGCGGTGCACATCTCGACGCGGATCAGGAATGGTCTCCAGAAGAGCCGGGCGGTAGCGGTGGCGGTGGCAGCGGGCTGGATTCTCACGGGTCTGGCCGGAGCCGCGTCGGCAGCTCCGTTGCCCGTCAATGGCCGAGACACTCGCGTGACCGTGACCGGCACCGACGAGCTGGCCGCGCTCGGGATCGGCTTCTCGTCGAACGCGCCGGTCGACGGCGTGGGGCGTCTCGTCTTCACGATCACGGGTGGGATCTTCGATCTGCCGTTCCTCGACGGGACGCTCGAGCACCAGGCCAATCAGGGCATGACCCTCACGCAGGCCGGGACGACGATCGACCTCGACACCCTCGTGATCGACACCACCGGCGTCGACTTCCTGCTCTTCGCGACCGCCACGGTGACACCCGGCGTCGGGCCGGCCCTCGTCGTGCCGAACCTTCCGCTCGCCACGCTCACGCTGTGCAACTTCCCGGTCATCTTCCCCCCCTGCGTGAACAACGACGGGAGCTACCAGATCGACGGCTACGGGCTGCTCGTGACGCCCGATGCGGCCGACCTGATCGGCGATTCGTTCGGCATCGACGCGAGCTCGCTCGCCGACGTGCAGCTCGGAATCGCGAACATTGCGATCACCTTCGTTCCGGAGCCCGGCACGCTCGTGCTCGCGGGTGCGGGCCTCGCGGCACTCGCCGCGGGTCGCCGCAGGAGCGAGGTCTGAGGGCGCGCGTCGCCGTCGCGGGTCTCGGAGTCGCAGCGCTCGCTCTCGCCGGATCCCAGTGCCAGCCCTACGCGGGGCCGCCGGGAACGCCGCTCGCGATGCCGCAGCTCAGCGCACCCGTGCGAGTCGTGACCGATCAGCTGGGCGTTCCGCATCTCACGGCCGAGAACGATCTCGACCTCGCCCGGGTGCAGGGCTACGTCCACGCGCGCGACCGCTTCTGGCAGATGGACGTGACCCGCCGTGAGGTGAGCGGGGATCTCGCGGAGATCCTCGGTCCGTCAGCGCTCAATGGCGACATCCAGAATCGCACGGTCGGCCTGCGCCGCGCGGCGGAGCGTTCGTACGCGCTGCTCTCGGACCGCGAGAAGGAGATTCTCGACGCCTACGCGGCGGGCGTGAACCGCTGGCTCGACACGAATCCCCTCCCGCCCGAGTACGCAGCGGTCGAGCTGACGCATGCGCGGCCCTGGAACCCCGTCGACACCCTCGCGATCGGCAAGGGTATCTCGGCGAGCCTCTCGCTCGAGATCGACGCGGGGCTCGTCGAGAGGCTCGATGCCTACGTCGCGGCAGGTGCGAAGGCACAGCCTCCCTTCGACGGCCGCAAGCTGCTGTTCGAGGACGTTCGCCGCGCCGCCCCGATCGACCCCGCCGCGACGGTTCCCGACGCGACTGGCAGCGCTCCCTTCCTCACGGCGAGCGCGGCGAAGCGCGAGCGCCGCTTCGTGGCAGACGCAGCGAAGGCCACGCGCCGCTTCCGCGAGAAGGCCGCGAGTTCGAAGCTCCTCTCCCTCGCCATGGATCGCCGAGACACGTTCGTCGGCAGCAACGAGTGGGGCGTCACCGCCGCCGCGAGCGAGGCGGGCGTTCCCATGATCGCCAACGACCCGCACCTCGGGCTCGATTGGCCGTCGACCTTCTACGAGAACCACCTCGTCGTTACCGCCGACCCGGTGGCCGGCGTGATGAACGTGAGCGGCGTGACCTTCCCCGGTGTTCCCTCGGTGATCCAGGGCCAGAACGAGCGCATCACGTGGGGCTCGACGACGAACCCGATGGACGTGACGGACCTGTTCCGCGACCGCATC
This sequence comes from Deltaproteobacteria bacterium, assembly GCA_020849175.1. Lineage (GTDB taxonomy): Bacteria > Myxococcota_A > UBA9160 > UBA9160 > UBA9160 > MYXO. Next base: position 5,586 of record JADLGR010000185.1, on the reverse strand, counting down.
GTCCGCGGCGGTCCCGGCTGCGCGGCGACGTTCTGCATCGAGAGCGAAGGCCAGCTCCATCCGGTCGAGGTGCAGATCGGCACGTACTTCGTGAATCAGATCGGGAACTCGGTTCTCGACGACGTCGTGAACGCGAACGTGTCGCTCGACCGTTCGCTGATCCTCACCGTCCCGTTCCGCAGCTTCGGGCCGATCGTCGACGCCGACGACCCCGGCTTCTTCGTCGGCGCCGTCCCCGAGACGAACGTCCTCGTGCTCCAGTACGCGGGCTTCCACGGAACGGGCGAGGTGCAGACCTTCCTGCGCTGGGCGCGCGCGCGAAATCTCGCCGAGTTCCGCGAAGGGCTCTCGCACTTCGACGTGGGAAGCCAGAACTGGGGGTATGCCGACTCCGACGGCAACCTCGCGTACTTCGCGAGCGCCGAGCTGCCGCTGCGTCGCGATCTCGAAGAGGGGGCGGTGGCTGGACTCCCGCCCTTCTTCGTCCGCGACGGCTCGGGGCCCAGCAACTGGGTCCCGGACCCGGCGCGCACGCAGGGCCAGAGCATCCCGTTCGCGGTGCTGCCCGATGCCGAGATGCCGCAGACGGTCAATCCCGCCAGCGGCTTCTTCGTGAACGCGAACAACGACCCGGCCGGGACGAGTCTCGACAACGACGTCCTGAACCAGCGGCGGCCGGGAAAGCCGTCCGCGATCTACTACCTGAACGGTGGCTACGCCGACGGCCTTCGCGCCGGAAGGATCACGCGTCTCGTTCGCGAGAAGCTCGCGGGCGGCGGCAAGATCTCGCTCACCGAGCTGCGCCGGATGCAGGGCAACACGCAGCCGCTCGAGGCCGAGCTCCTGACGCCCCACCTTCTCGCCGCGTTCGCGAACGCGCAGCGTTCGGGCGCGCCGGCGGAGCTGACCGAGCTCGCCGCCGACGCGCGCGTCATCGAAGCGGCTGCTCGGCTCGCTGCGTGGGACTACACCACGCCGACGGGCCTCGTCGAGGGCTACGACGCCGGACATCTGTACGGCGAGCGAATGCCCTTCGTCTCTGAGCGAGAGGCCGCGGCGAGCGTCGCTGCGACGATCGAGAACGTGTGGCGCGCGAAGCTCATCAAGCGAACGATCGACGCGACGCTCGTGCGCGTCGGTGTCCCGGCGACGGGGGGTGGAGACGCGCTCAAGGCCCTGATTCACCTGCTCGCACAGCAGCCGTTCACGGGAGTCGGCGCCTCGGGCGTCGATTTCTTCCCTGAGCCCAGCGCTCTCGCGGCCGCCGATCGGCGTGACGTCGCGATCCTCGTCGCGCTGCGCGAGGCGCTCGACGCGCTCGCGGGCGACGACTTCAAGACGGCGTTCGAGCGTTCCACGAATCAGGACGACTACCGCTGGGGGAAGCTCCACCGCATCACGTTCGACCACCGGCTCGGCGGAGCCTTCTCGCTTCCGCCCGCGGCCGGGTTCGCCGATGTTGCGCCCGGCCTTCCGGGGCTCGCCCGCGACGGCGGCTACGAAGTGGTGAACGCGTCGGGCTTCAATGCGCGCGGCGATCGCGAGACGTCGTTCCGCTTCGGCGGCGGCCCGGTTCGCCGCTACGCGGGCGCGGCCGGAGCGTCGCGGATCGAAAGCGCGCGCGTCTCCGGCTTCAACGTCATCGCCGGCGGCTCGTCGGGTGTCCCCGGGCACCCGCTCGCGGCCTCGCAGCTCGGAGCGTGGCTCACGGCCGACCAGCACCCGGTCACGATGCTGCCGGCCGAATTCGAGAGCCGGACGTGGTCCGTCGAGCGCTTCGAGCCGGCCCAGTAGCCCGCGCGTCCATTTCCTCGCGTCGAAGCCCGCGTCGAACCACGCGTCGAACCCCGCGGCGCCCGCTCGCGCCGCCGTTACACTGGGGCTTCGGCGGCGTGAGGCGCGGCCGGTCGTGCCGGCGCCGGCGCAGCTTGCGCGTGCCCGGCGGAGGGGAGCATGGACCGGCGCGAGATGCTCCGCTCGCTCGCGAGCGGTGAGTTCGACCTCATCGCCATCGGTGGCGGCGCGAGCGGCCTCGGTGTGGCCGTCGATGCGCAGACGCGTGGCTACCGGACGCTCCTGCTCGAGCAGGACGACTTTGCGAAGGGCACGTCGAGCCGGAGCACCAAGCTCGTCCACGGCGGCGTTCGCTACCTCCAGCAGGGCAACATCGGCCTCGTGCTCGAGGCGCTTCGCGAGCGCGGCCTGCTGTGCCTCAACGCGCCGCATCTCGTCCACCCCCTTGCGTTCCTCGTGCCGCGCTACCGCTGGTGGGAAGGGCCCTTCTACGGGGTCGGCCTCAAGGTCTACGATGTGCTCGCGCAGTCGCTGAACCTCGGTCCCTCGCGTCTTCTCGACTACGACGAGACGGTCCAGCGCATTCCGAATCTCCAGAAGGATCAGCTCCTCGGCGGCGTCGTGTACCACGACGCGCAGTTCGACGACGCGCGCCTCGCGATCTGCCTCGCGCAGACGGCGGCCGACCATGGAGCGACGGTCCTCAACTACGTGCGCGTCACGGGCCTCGTCAAGGAGGATGGCCTCGTTCGTGGCGTTCGCGCCCGCGACGTCGAGACCGGCGACGAGGTCGAGGTGCGTGCGCGCGTCGTCGTGAACGCGACCGGGATCTTCGCCGACGCCATTCGCCGCATGGACGAAGCCACTGCCGAGTCAGTCGTCGCGCCGAGCCAGGGCGTCCACCTCGTCCTCCCTTCGTCGTTTCTCGCGTGTGACACGGCGATCATGGTGCCGAAGACCGACGACGGCCGTGTCCTGTTCGTGATCCCATGGCACGACCGTGCGCTCGTCGGAACGACCGACGTCGAAATGAAGGCGCCCGAGCTCGAGCCACGACCGCGGCGCGACGAGATCGACTTCATCCTCCGCAACGCCGCGTACTACATGGAGCGCGACCCACGTCCGCACGACATCCTGAGCGTCTTCGCCGGGCAGCGCCCTCTGGTTCGAATGGGCGGCACGCTCGAGAGCAAGAAGATCTCGCGCGAGCACGTGGTCGAGATCTCGCGCACGGGTCTCGTCTCGCTGATGGGCGGCAAGTGGACCACCTATCGCAAGATGGCCGAGGACGCCGTCGACGACGCGGTGACGGTCGGCGGCCTTTCGGTGAGAAAGTGCGTGACCGAAGACCTGCGGCTGCACGGCTGGCTCGCGCCGAGCGATCCGGCTCTTCCGACCGAGGGCTGGATGCGGATGTACGGAAGCGATGCGGCGCGCGTCGGCGCCTTTCTCGACTCGCATCCCGCGCACCGCGAGCGGCTGCACCCGCGGCTTCCCTATCTGTGCGGCCAGCTCCGCTGGGCCGTCCGTCACGAGCTCGCACGCAGCCTCGAGGACCTTCTCTCGCGGCGAACGCGGAGCCTCGTCCTCGACGCGCGTGCGGCCATCGAGGCCGCACCGCGCGCCGCGGCGATCCTCGCAGAAGAGCTCGGCCGCGACGCGACTTTCGCGAAGGCGCAGCTCGACGCCTTCGTCGAGCTCGCGGGCGCGTATCTTCCGCCGGTCGAGTAGGCCGCGGCGAATCCCGACCGTTCGGTGCCCGGTGCGGGCTTCGTGCGCTCGCTACAGGAACACCGGATAGATCGCGTTCGCCACGAGGCCGAGAACGAAGAGCGCGCCGCAAAGGCGCGTGAAGACGAAGGCCCACGCCACGTACCACAGTGGCCACAGGGGGTAGTTCTCGGGCTTCTGCGCAGGAGGCGGCGAGCCCTGGACGCGGAGCAGGCCGCGCAGCTTCGGCGCAGCCGCAAAGACGGCGAGTGTCCAGACGCCGAGCGTCCCCGTGAGCACGAGGCACAGCACGAGGACGAAGAACGACACCATCAGAAACTGATTGAGGAAGCGCGCGCGATCGGCGCCGAGGATCACCGGCAGCGTGTGGATGCCCTTCGCACGGTCGGCATCGTGCTTGTCGATGTGTTTTCCGACGAGGACCGTCGTCACGAGGATTGCGTAGGGAAGGCTCGCGACGAACACCCACGGGTGGAGCGTTCCGGTCGTCACGAAGTAGGTGCCGGCGATCATGAGCGGCCCCCACACGATCGCGACGCCCGGCTCTCCCCAGCCGTGGTGCTTGAGCTGGAGAGGCGGCGCCACGTAGAAGACGCTGATGAACAGCCCGAGCAGCGCGAAGACCACGACCCACGGACCGCGCTCCTGCGTGAGCCAGACGAGGATGCCGAGGTCGAGGAGGTTCACGACCGCGATGACCGCGAGAAGGCCCCCCTTCGACACCAGCCCCGAGAGGATCGGATGCGGCGCGTACTGCCCGCGCACGTAGCTCTCGGTGTCGACGCCGCCGACGGTGTCGAAGTAATCGTTGATCATGTTGTTGGCCGCGTGGGCGAGCACGAGCCCGACCATCGCCGCGGCGAAATGGAGCCAGTTCGCACTCGCCGGAGTCGGCCCCGCCACCGCCAGCAGCCCGCCGATCGCGGCCGACGTGATCGTCATCGGAAAGACGCTCGCGCGGATGATGAGCAGCCACTTGGACACGACGTCCATCGCCTGCCCCTCGGGCAGGTTCTGGGTCGTGAGCACGCTCTTCCAGCTCTCGAGTCGCGTCGCCATGGAGACCTCCGGGAGGAAGAACGTCGCAGGCGGCCAGTAGAGGAGCAAGCCGGACGGGCCGCCGCCACGGCTGCCCGGAGCGCCGACGTTCGACGCCAGACGCTACCGCGGCTGGGCGGAGCGCGGCCCTTGGCGGTCAGCTGCAGCGCCTTGTCGTGCGGCGGTCTCCGACTAGGCAACGACCAGCCGATATCCCAGATCGAGCTCAGAGCGATCGAGAACGCGGCCATATCGGCGGTGCCAAGCACCTGATTCCAGATCGGCTCGAAGCCTGGAGAGGCCGGGTGCGAGATCTCCAATTCGGGAGAAGACGGAGATCGCCGAGCGAACGCCGGCGTCGAGATACGCATGCGGGCGCCGCCAGTACGCTCCGAGGAATCCGTCCGTACAGTCGTACGGAACGGGAACATCGAAGACCTCCGACGTGCCAAGACAGCGCTGAATCGCCGACAGAGCCGGCATCGTACGGTGATCCACCTCCAGAATCTCGGGGAAGTAGTCCGTGAGCCAGAAGCCACCCACGGACGTGTCGAAGGTGAGAATGACCACGGTTCTCCGAGCAGCGCGCCGCAGTTCGTCGATGCCGCGCGAGAGGTCGGGCCAATGGTGGAGTGTGAGAACCGCAAGTGCCGCGTCGAAGCTCTCGTCACGAAATGGCAGATTGGTCGCCGAAGCACGCACCGCTGGCGACGCCTCGGGTGGACGCTGACGAATCATGACCATGGATGGCTCTACCGCGATGAGCTTTCGGTCGCGCGGCTCGTAGGAGCCCGTGCCTGCGCCGACGTTGACGACGCTCTCGGACCTCCCCAGGGCCCAAGCGATGCGCTCGGCGATCCGAGGGTCCTGCCTCCGCCGTTGGCCGTACCCTCGGCCGATCGAGTCGTAGAGTTCCATCGGTCCGCCGCCCAGCGGTTGGCCGCTGAGCTGCGGCCGCACGCGAGACTACCACGATCCGTGGCGAGTACGGCCGCTCGCGCACCAGAAGCCCGCGGCCGTCAG
>JADLGR010000184.1 GCA_020849175.1 Deltaproteobacteria bacterium | reverse complement strand
GAGCGGACCGTCGAGGCCTCGGACTTCTTCGTCATGGCGCTCACCACGGCGCTCGCACCCGACGAGATCCTCACCGAGGTGCGCGTGCCCGTGCAGACTCCCGGCAGCGGCTGGTCGATCGTCGAGGTCTCGCGACGTCATGGCGACTTCGCGATGGCCGGTGCGGCCGTGACGCTCTCGCTCGCCGCCGGAAGAGTCGAGGGGCCTCGCATCGTGCTCTTCGGCGTCGGAGCCGCTGCGCTGCGTGCGCATGCGGCCGAGCAGGCGCTGGCCGGCCAGAGCCTCGACGCGGCCGCGCTGCGGCGCGCGGCCGAGCACGCGCGCGCCGCTGCGATAGACCCGCTCTCGGACCTTCACGCCTCGTCCGAATACCGGCAGCACCTCGCGGGCGTTCTGGTGGAGCGCGCGCTCGCGCAGGCCGTCTCGCGTGCAGGAGGATCATCGTGACGAATCCGGTCGCCGGCACACGTCCCGCGCTCCACGCGATTCGCGTCACGGTCAACGGCGTCGTCCACGAGGCCTCGGTCGATCCGCGGACGACGCTCGCGGACTTCGTGCGTGGCGATCTCGGCCTCGGCGGAACGCACGTCGGCTGCGAGCATGGCGTGTGCGGCGCGTGCACGATCCTCGTCGAAGGCGAGACGGCCCGTGCCTGTCTCATGCTCGCCGTTCAGGCCGACGGGCGCAGCATCACGACGATCGAGGGGATCGGCGCCGAGGGCGCTCTCCACCCGATCCAGCAGGCATTCGTCGACGAACGGGGTCTACAGTGCGGCTTCTGCACGCCCGGCTTCGTGATGACGGTGCACGAGCTTCTGGCGACACGTCCCGACCCGAGCGACGAGGAGATCCTCGATCATCTCGGCGGCAACCTGTGCCGCTGCACGGGCTACGAATCGATTCTACGCTCGGTCCGCCTCGCCGCGCGCCGGCTGCGCGAGGCGAAGGCCGCCGGTGCCGAGGAGAAGGCCTGATGCCGCCGGAGATCCCGAAGACGCTGGCGGGTCTTCCGACGAGCGCGCCCCGCTTCGTCGGCAAGCCGACGGCGCGCATCGAAGACCCGGCGCTCGTCTCGGGACGCGTCGAGTTCATCGACAACCTCGCGCTTCCCGGGATGCTGCACTGCGCGATCCTGCGCAGCCCGGTCGCCCATGCTCGCATCACCCGCATCGACGTTCGCGGCGCCGAGGCCATGCCCGGCGTCTTCGCGGTCCTGACCGGCGAGGATGCGCGCCGCACGACGGCGCCACTCGCGACCATTCCGGAGGGCTGGGGCGTCCACTGTCTCGCGGCCGGGAAGGTGCGTTTCGTCGGCGAGCCGGTCGCCGCAGTGGCCGCGACGACTCGCTACCTGGCCGAGGATGCGCTCGAGAGGATCGAGGTCGAGTACGAGCCGCTCGATCCGATCGTCGACGCCGTCGAGGCCATGAAGCCGGGCGCGCCGCTGATCCTCGAGGAGAAGGGAACGAACGTCGTCTTGCAGAAGAAGTTCGTGTGGGGCGACGTCGCGGGCGCCTTCCGCAGCGCCGACCGGGTCTTCACCGAGCGCTTCCGCTGGAACCGTCTCGGCGCGAACCCGATGGAGACCTTCGGCGTCGTCGCGCAGTGGGACCCCGTCGACGGAACGCTGACCTGCCGCGGTAGCTATCAAACGCAAGGCTACATGGCGCTCGCCGTGGCGACCGTCCTGCAGGTGTCCGCGCACCGGGTACGCGTCGTGAGCCATCCCCACGGTGGGAGCTTCGGCGGTAAAGGCGGAACGCGCGGCACGTGCATCGCGGCGCTCCTCTCGCGAAAGGCTGGAGGCCGTCCGGTCAAGTGGATCGAGGACCGGATGGAGTATCTCGTCGGCGGCGCCGGACAGGCGTGGGATCGACACTACGAAGCGTCGCTGGCCGTGAAGGCGGACGGAACCCTGACCGGGCTTCGCGTGCGCCTCATCGACGATCTGGGCGGAACGCCCGAGGGCGCGGGTGCGATCAGCGCGGCGAAGCCGCTCACCTCCTTCACCGGCTGCTACACGATCGGTGCCGCGGAGTACGACCTGACGCTCGTCCTCACGAACAAGCTGCCGACGGGCCCGTACCGCGGCATGGGACCGCCGCCGCACAACTGGGTCGTCGAGCAGATGGTCGACATCGCAGCCCGTGATCTCGGAATCGACCCTGGCGAGATCCGCCGCCGCAACTTCATCCCGAAGGACGCCTTCCCCTACGAGATCGTGACCGGAAACGAGTACGACTCGGGAGACTACGCGGCCGCACTCGACCGCGTGATCGAGATGAGCGAATACCGGCGCCTGCGCGAGGAGCAGGAGCGGGCGCGTGCGCAGGGCCGACTCGTCGGACTCGGCCTCGTCAGCACGATCGAGCCCGGCGTCTTCGACTGGAATGCGTATGCGATCGTCGGTGTGCCCATGACCGGAGTCCCCGAGGGTGCCACGGTCAGCATCGACCTCTTCGGCAAGATCGTCGCGAAGGTCGGGTTCTCGCTCGAGGGGCAGGGCCAGTACACGGTCGCGGCGCAGGTGCTCGCCGACTACTTCGGCGTCGAGATGAGCGACGTGCGCATCGTCGCGCAGGACTCGCTCGCCGCTCCGCCCCACTTCGGCCCGGGAGGATCACGCCTTGGCGTTGCACTCACGGGCGCGATTCTCGGCGCGGCCGAGCGCGTCAAGGCGAAGCTCGTTCGCGTCGCGGCGCATCTCATGCAAGCCGACCCGAGCGCGGTCGAGCTGATGGACGGCAAGCTCCGCCTGCGCGGCGTGGCCGGAGCGGAGATGCCGGTCGCGCAGGTCGCGGCCGTGATGCTGACGCGCAGCGATCTCCTGCCTCCCGACGTCGAGCCGAGCCCCGAGGCCACCTACGTCTGGACCGCTCCCGGCCGCACGCCAGCCGACGAGAACGGTCGCGCGAAGAGCTATCTCACCGCCGCGAACGCATGCCACCTGGTTCGTGTCGAGATCGACCCCGACACCGCACAGGTCCGGATCGACGGCTACTGGATCGCCGACGACTGCGGCGTTCGGCTCAATCCTGCGAACGTCGAAGGCATGATCCGCGGCGGCGTCGCACAGGGCGTGGGCGCGGCGCTGCTCGAGGAGTACGTCTACGACGCCGAGGGACAGGCGCTCACCTCGACGTTCATGGACTACCTGCTGCCGAGCATCCACGACGTTCCGCAGGCGCAGATGGCCACCCTCGTGACCCCGTCGCCGTTCACGCCACTCGGCGCCAAGGGGGTTGGCGAGGGGGCGATCCACACCACGCCCGCCGCGATCCTGTGCGCGATCAACGACGCGCTCGCCCCGCTCGGGGTCCGCGCCACCGAGAGTCCGGCCAGTCCGCAGCGCCTGTGGACGCTGCTCCAGAACGCAAAGCCCGGCCGTTAGGAGGTCTCAGCCATGCCCGTATCCGATCCCTTCGTAGCGATGACCGAATGCCACTTCATGAACGAGCAGTCGATGGCGGAGATGTCGTACTACCCCCAGTTCCAGCGCTGGTGGGGGAGCGTCGACGGCATCATGCGCGTGTGGGCCGGCCGCAGCCTCGCGGGTGGCGGCGACATGCCGCACCCGCGTGCGCACGCTCTCATCGAGTGGATGGACAGGGCCGGCGTCGACGTCTGCTTCGCCCTGCGCGAATCGATGATGGACGTCGCCGGGCACTCGACGTGCATGTCGACCAACGGCTTCATCCTGAGCGAGATCGCCCCGTACCCCGACCGCATGTACCTCGAGGCCAACTGCGGGCCGGTGATCCGGCGTGGGGTCAAGAACGCGATCTGGGAGCTCGAGCACCTCGTCAAGAGCGGACAGGCGAAGCTGTGCAAGGTGTATCAGCCCGAGGACGACGGACCGCTGAACGACCCGCGCATGTGGCCCTTCTACGAGAAGGCACAGGAGCTCGGCGTTCCGCTGACGATCCACACCGGCATGGCGTACGTCCCGCCGCAGCCGAGCCGCAACACGCACCCCGCTCAGCTCGACGAGATCCTCCTCGACTTCCCGGGACTCAAGCTGATCGCATATCACATGGGCTGGCCCTACCACGAGGAGCTCTTCGGGCTCGCGGCCAAGCACCCGAACCTCTACATCAGCATCTCGGGAATCGTCGGCTGGTTCGCGCGGGCGCCGCACAAAGGCTGGCATATGATCGGCGAGGCGCTCGAGTGGGCCACGGAGGACAAGATCGTCCTCGGATTCGACCTGCCTTTCGACGACATGCCGAAGGTCGTCGATTACGTGCGAGGCTTCGACATCCCGAAGGACGTTCGCGAGGGCTGGGGCTATCCCGAGATCACCGACCAGACGCGCGCGAAGATCCTCGGCCTCAACCTCGCGAAGCTGACGGGCCTCGAGCCGCGAAAGCGCGTCGCGGGCCGGAAGTGAATCTGCGCTCGTCGTACGTCAGGCACGGAGCGCTCCCGTGACCACGCGCGCCTGCATCGTCGGGATCGGCGAGACGCGTTACGCGCGCGACAAGACGTGGTCGCCGACGACGCTCGCTCTCAATCTCGAGGCTGCGACCTGCGCCGTCGAGGACGCCGGCCTGCGCCTCGCCGACGTCGATGGCGTGATGCCGTTTCCGGGGCTCTCGAACGTCGAAGAGATCGCCGCGAATCTCGGCCTCGCCGAGGTGGCGTTCGCGTCGACCGTCCACATGGGCGGCGCGAGCCCGGTGGCGTCGCTCCTGCACGCCGGGCTCGCCGTCACCTCCGGAGCCGCGAAGCACGTGCTCCTTCCGGCGGGCTGGGCGGGCTACTCGGGCGCGCGCGCACGGCAGACCGTCGCGACCGACGCCGCGTCGATGCCCGGCGGCGGCATCGCGCGCGACTACTACGTCCCCTACGGGCTCACGGCCCCGCCGCAGTGGTACGCACTCCTTGCACGCCGGCACATGGCCGAGTTCGGAACGCGGCCCGAGCAGCTCGGCGCGATCGCCGTCGCGATGCGCCGCCACGCGCAGCAGAACCCGAACGCCGTGATGCGCGGGCGGCCAATGGCGCTGGGCGATTACCTCGCATCGCCGATGATCGCCGACCCGTACCGCCTCCTCGACTGCTGCCTCGAGACCGACGGCGGCGCTGCGATCGTCGTCACCAGCGAGGAGCGCGCACGCGACCTCGCCCGCCCTCCGGTTCGCATCCTCGCCGCCGCGGCGGGTCAGCCCTACCCCGCCGACGAGATCGTGAGCCGCAAGGACCTGTTCCGCATCGGCCTCACGAGCGCCGCCCCGCGCGCCTTCGGCGCCGCGGGCATTCGCCCGTCGGACGCAGACTTCGCGCAGATCTACGACTGCTTCACGTTCGAGGTGGTGCAACAGCTCGAAGAGGCTGGTTTCTGCAAGCGCGGCGAAGGCGGCGCCTTCGTCGAAGGCGGCCGCATCGAGCTCGGCGGCGAGCTGCCGGTGAACACGCACGGGGGCCTGCTCTCCGAAGCGCACGTCGTCGGCATGAGCCACGTGGTCGAGGCCGTGAAGCAGCTCCGAGGCGACGCGGGTCCGCGGCAGGTCGCGGGCGCGGAGCTCGGCGTCGTCACCGGCTTTGGCGATTTTGGCGACGGGAGCATCGCGATCCTCGCGCGCTGACGCCGCGCCCTCGAGAACGGAGCTGCATGACGACAGGATCCACGGTCGATCTGGGAGCGAACCGGTGAGCGCACGTCCGTTGCCGCAGCTCACCGGGCTCTCGGCTGCGTTCTACGCCTTCTGCAAGGCACGCGAGCTGCGCTTCCAGCGCTGTTCGGGCTGCGCGGCGTGGCGCCACGTGCCGCGCGAGCGCTGCGGCGAGTGCGGCTCGCCCGAGTTCACGTGGGAGCGCTCGAGTGGCCGCGGACGGCTCTTCACGTGGGTGGTGGCGACGCGGTCGATGCACCCGGCCTTCCCGTCCGAGCCGCCGCTGGCGCCCGCGGTCGTCGAGACGGACGAGGGCGTTCGGCTCGTGACCGAGGTGGTGGGCTGCGCGCCAGCCGAGCTGCAGATCGGATTGCCGGTCGAGGTCGTCTTCGAGGACGTGAGTGACGAGGTGACGCTGCCGAAGTTCCGCCGCCTCTGAGGCAGCGGCGCAGCCATCGCGAGGGAGAGATTTCGTGGACCTGCCTTCGACGATCCTGTTCGAGAAGCGAGAGCACGTCGCGATCGTGACGATCAATCGCCCCGACGCCATGAACGCGCTCACGAAGGAGATGCTGCTCGGCCTCGACCGTGCGTTCGCCGCGATCGAAGACGACCCCGATCTCTGGGTGTCGATCCTCACCGCTGCCGGCGACAAGGCCTTCTGCTGCGGGATGGATCTCAAAGAGGCGATCCCCGCCATGACGGCGGGCGACTCCCTCGGCTACGACGACCCGACCAAGCGCCAGTTCACCGACGTCTTCAAGCCGATCATCGCGGCGATCAATGGCCTGTGCATCGCGGGCGGCCTCGAGACGATCCTCCATACCGACCTCCGCATCGCGGCCGAGGGCGCGCGCTTCGGCCTCGGCGAGGTGCGCTGGGGACTCGTCCCCGCCGGCGGCTCCCACGTGCGCCTGCCGCAGCAGGTGCCGTGGGCGGTCGCGATGCAGCTCCTGCTGACCGGCGAGACGATCGACGCGAAGCGCGCCTACGAGGCCGGGCTGGTGAACGAGGTGGTCCCCCGTGAGCGGCTGCTCCCGTGCGCGCTCGACTGGGCTGCCAGGATCTGCCGCAACGGCCCGCTCGCCGTTCGCACGGCGAAGGAGATCGCCGTTCGCGCGCTCGGCCTCGAGCGCGGCTTCGTGCTCGAGAAGGCCCTTGCTGCGAAGGTGTTCACGTCCGAGGATGCGCGCGAAGGTCCGCAGGCCTTCGCCGAGAAGCGGCCTCCGCGGTTCAAGGGGCGATGACCGCCGAGCCGCCGAGCCGCCTCGATGCGGTCGCGTCCGTGCCTGCCGGCCGCGACCGCGTACCCTTCGCAGGTTCAGTGAGCACCTGACAGGAGATCGACAATCGATGCGATTCGTGGTGTGCGTGAAGGAAGTGCTCGATCCCGACGCCGTCAACAGCTTTGCCGTGGCCGGCCGGCTCCGGATCGGCGACGACGGGCGGAGCTTCAGCCAGACCGCAATTCCCCGCCTGATGAACGGCTTCGACGAGCAGGCGCTCGAGGCCGCCCTGCGGCTTCGAGACGCCGGTGCGCCGGCGACGATTGCCGTCGTCTCGATCGGCACCGATCCCGCGAACATCCTGCGCCACGCGGCCGCCCTCGGCGCCGACGAGATCGCACACGTCGACGCCGACCCGGCTGGTCTGGACGCCCACGGGACGACAGCGCTGCTCACGGCATGGATTCGCAAGAGCGGTCCCGCCGATCTCGTCCTCTGCGGCCGCCAGGCCTCCGACGACGACCAGGGCGTGGTTCCCGCGCTCGTCGCAGAGCAGCTCGGCATGCCGCTCGTCACGATCGCGCGCGAGGTGATGCTCGAAGCGGGCGCGCTGCGCGTGACACGCGTGACCCCCGACGGCGACGAGATCGTCGAGACGTCGCTGCCGGCGGTCGTCACGGTGAGTAGTGAGATCGGGATTCCCCGCTATCCGACGGCCGCCCGTAAGATTCAGGCGCGGCGTGCGAAGCCTGATGTCGTGACTCTCGAGGCGCTCGGGATCGCCCCAGCGGATCTCGCTCCGCGGGCGCTGCTCGTTCGTCAGCTCGTTCCCGAGCTCCACGGACACTGCGAGCTGATCGACGGCTCGCCGTCCGAATCGGCGCGCGCTCTCGTCTCTCGGCTCGCCGCCGAAGGAGCCATCTGATGCCGCGCGTGGTGGTGTGCACGTGGGGACTCGATCGCGGCGCGCTACCGCCCGGCGTCGAAGAGGCCCTCACGCTCGGCAGAGGCCTCGCCGAGGCGCTCGGTGCGGAGCTCGTCCTCCTCGCGCTCGGCGACCTGCCCGCCGACGCACAGGCGCTCGCAGCCCGTCACGGCGCGCGGGCGGTCGAGCGTGCAGCCGATCCCCGGCTCGCCGCGGGAGAGCCCGACGCGCTCGTCGAGGCCCTCGCGCAGTGCTGCCGGGCGTCCGCTCCACGTGCGCTGCTCTTTGCGCAGACCTTCGACGCGCGCCTCGTCGCGCCGCGCCTTGCCGGGCGCCTCGGCGCTCCGATCGTCATGAACGTCGCGGATGCGAGCCTGGAGAACGGAAGACTCGTCGTGACGGCACTCGCCTACGGAGGCGACACGCGTGCCGTGTACGAGGTCGCCGGCGAGGGGATGGCCATCCTTGGCGTCTCGACGACCGCGGTGCGCGCGCAGAGCGCCGCGTCGGCGACGACTCCCCCGCTCACGGAAGTCGCGGTGCAGCTCGATGCCGTCCCGGAGCGCGTGCGCATCGTCGCCCGCGCCGAGGCGAAGGGACCACGCCTCGAGGACGCGGGCATCATCGTCTCCGGCGGGCGGGGCCTCGGCGCGCGCGAGCACTACGCGCTGATCGAGCAGCTTGCCGAGGCGCTCGGCGGGCTTGCCGGCGCCTCGCGGCCGATCGTCGACGACGGCTGGGTCGACGCCTCGCGGCAGGTCGGACTCACGGGGCACATCACGCGCCCTTCCCTCTACGTCGCCGTCGGCATCTCGGGGGCGAGCCAGCACATGGCCGGCTGCTCGGCCGCGAAGACGCTCGTCGCGATCAACAGCGATGCCGACGCCGCGATCTTCAAGCACGCGCGCTTCGGAATCGTCGGCGACTGCAAGCAGATCCTGCCCGAGCTGATCCGCGCGGCGCGCGAGCGCCGCTCGGGCGGCGGCTGAGCCGCGGGCGATCGGAAGCGGACACCCGGCAACCGGTTCAACGAGGAGACGACCCATGACCGAGCGCATCCCCGTGATCGAGGGTCTGTTCACCGAAGGTCCCGAAGGCCCTCGCCTTCTCGGCTCGCGCTGCGTGACGTGCGCAACGCCATACTTTCCCAAGTCGCTCGCATGCCACAACCCGAGCTGCACCGAGGGCCGGATGGAGGACGCGGCGTTCGGCCCGCGTGGCGTGCTGTTCAGCTCCGCGGTCCAGAACTACCCGCCGCCTCCGCCCGCGAAGTACGACGAGCCCTACCGGCCGTACGCCGTCGGCATGGTCGATCTGGCCGAAGGCCTGCGCGTGCTCGGCCGCATCGACACGCCCGACCCGTCGGCCCTGCGTGGCGGCACGCCCGTCGAGCTCAGCGTCGGCCATCTGTACCGGGACACCGAGGGTCGCGACGTGGTGACGTGGCAGTTCCGGCCGTGCTGACCCGGCCTTTGAAGTCCCTCTGGCGCCCAATCGCGACGAACGCACAGCACAGGAGAGACGTTCCGTGACGGAAGTTGCAGTTCTCGGTGTGGGGATGCACCCCTTTGGGAAGTTCGAAGACAAGTCGGTCACCGATCTGTGTCGTTCGGCGGTGACGGCGGCACTCGCGGACGCGGGCGTCTCGTGGCGCGAGGTCGAGGCCGTCGCGGCCGCGAGCTCGCGGTTCTCCGGCGGCAAGGGCTGGGGCCTCAACGGCAACGACGTCGTCGAAGACATGGGCTCGACGGGGATCCCGGTCTACAACCTCTCGGCAGGGTGCTCCGCAGGCGGAAACGCCTTCAATATCGGCTGCACGCTCGTCGCGAGCGGCCTCCACGACGTCGTCCTCGTCGTGGGCGGCGAGAAGATGCCGAAGGGCTTCATCCAGACCTCCGGTGTAGAAGAGGCGACGGACCCCGAGTTCCTGCGCCAGCGCTGCGTCGGCGTATCCGGGCCCGCCTTCTGGGGCATGCTGTGCCGCCGCCGCATGGAGGACTTCGGAACGACCGAGGAGCATCTCGCGAAGATCGCGGTCAAGGCGCACGCCAACTCGGTTCACAATCCGTACGCGCGATTTCGAAAGCCGTTCAGCATGGAGCAGGTGCTCACGTCTCCGATGGTCTGCTTCCCGCTTCGGCTCTACGAGATCTGTCCGGTGAGCGACGGCGCGGCTGCGGCCGTCCTGTGCTCGGCGCGCTTTGCGCGACAGAAGACGACGAAGCCGGTCTGGGTCGCGTCGAGCGCCGTCGCCACCGCGCGCTTCGACGACGGCATCACGCGTCACGTCGCGGCGGCGAGCCCGACCGGTCCGACGCTTCACAGCGAGGCGAAGATCGCCGTCGAGAAGGCGTTCGAGCGTGCGGGGCTCGGCCCGCGTGACATGAGCCTCGTCGAGCTCCAGGACAACACGGTCTACTACGAGCTGGCATTCCCCGAGGAGTGGGGGCTGTGCGCGCCGGGCGAGGCCGAGCGGCTCGTCGAGCGCGGAGAGACGGGCCCGACGGGCCGCCTCCCCATCAACCCGAGCGGCGGATTCCAGTCGTTCGGCGAGGCGACGACCGCAATGGGCGTCTTCCAGGTGGCGGAGCTCACGTGGCAGCTTCGCGGCGAGGCGGGAGGCCGCCAGGTGCCGCAGGCGAAGGCGGGGCTCGGCCAGACGATCGGTCTGGGCGGCAACGCGACCGCCGTCGTTCTCAAGCGCTGACGCCGGCCCGCTCGCCGACGGAAGGGAGGATCCGAGATGAGCGCGACGGTGTGGACGGCGTGGGAGCGCGTCACAGGCGACGGCCTCGACTTCGACGAGATCGTGTACGAGAAGAAGCGCCACACGGAGCTCGGCGGCGGAATCGCACGGATCACGATCACGAAGCCCGAGAAGATGAACGTCATGACGCTGCGGACCGTCGATCAGATGTTCCGCGCGTTCTACGACGCGAATCACGACGCGTCGCTCGGCGTCATCATCATCGCCGGCGCGGGCAAGAACTTCGGTGTAGGCGGCGATGTCGAATGGGAGCGCTGGGGTCTTCGTGAGGCCTTCTACTTCCGCTATCCGCACAACCGCCTGATCCGCACCGCACGCAAGCCCGTGATCGCACAGGTCCAGGGCTACTGCCTCGGTGGCCACAACCACATGGCCTACTGCTCTGACTTCACGATCGCCGCCGACGACGCCGTCTTCGGCCAGGCCGGTCCGAAGGTGTCGAGCCCGGCCGACGGCTTCTTCGTCCCGTATCTGGCGAACGTCGTCGGCGCCAAGAAGGCGCGGGAGATGTGGATGCTGTGCCGCCGCTACAAGGCGGACCAGGCGCTCGCCATGGGCCTCGTGAACGAGGTCGTCCCTCGCGACGACCTCGAGGCCGCCGTCGATCGCTTCTGCGCCGAGATGCTCCGCCTCTCGCCCGGCTGTCTCGAGATCCTGAAGGCCAGCTTCGACCAGATGATGGACGGCTACGCCGAGATGGGAGTCATCTCCAGCAACCTCTACCCCGACTGGTTCGACGCGCCCGAGGGCAAGGAAGGCGGAGCGGCCTTCGTCGAGAAACGAAAGCCGCGCTTCTGGGAGATCCGCGAGCGCGAGCGAGAGATGCGCAGGCGACTGGTCGACGACTGGGAGCGGGAGAAGTAGGCGCCGGCCGCCCGCCGTTCTACGCCTGGCTCGAGCCGGGCTCTCCGGCGCTCCCTTCTCCGATCATCCGTGCGATCTCGTCGGCCGAGTAACCGAGCTCGGCGAGGAGCTCTCGCGTGTGCTCTCCCAGGACGGGCGGCGCGCGCCGCACGCTCCCGGGGGTGTCGTGGAGCTTGATCGGAACCCCCGTCACGGCGAGGGGGCCGAGCGTCGCGTGCTCGGTCGTCACGATCATGTCGTTGTGCCGAATCTGCGGATCACGCACCACGTCCGGAACCTCGTTCACGGGCGCGGCCAGTACGTCGGCCTCGAGGATCCGGGCGAGCAGATCGTCGCGCGAGAACTCCTTGCAGCGCTCGCCGATCAGCCGATCGAGCTCGTCCTGATTTCGGAGCCGATCCTCGGTCCGCGCGAACCGCGGCTCGCCGTCCCAGCCGACGTCGAGCGCCCGGCACAGGTTGCGGAAGAACTTGCTCGACGGACACGTGATGCACAGGCTCCGGCCGTCGCCGCACGCATAGACTCCCGACGGCGCGAAGAAGTGACTCCGATTTCCCGTCCGCGGAACGACCTCTCCCACGAGCAGCCAGCTCTGCAGCACGGTCGCCTGCGCGTGCGTGAGGACGTCGAGCAGCGAGAGGTCGATCCGCTGCCCCTTCCCCGTCGTGTCGCGCACCCGGAGAGCAGCGAGCACGCCCGTCGCAACGCACATCGATGTCATCACATCGACCAGGGGCGCCGTGACGCGAACGGCCGGCGCGGACGGGTCGCCGTTGCCTGCGATCAGCCCCGCGTACGCCTGCGCGAGGAAGTCGATCCCGGGCCGTCCTGCGTAGGGCCCGTCTGCGCCGAAGGCCGTGACGCCCACCCAGATCACGTCCGGCCGATGACGACACACGGACGCGTAGTCGAGGCCGAGCCGCGAGAGCGCAGGCTCGCGAACGTTGGTCACGAGGACGTCTGCGGTCGCGGCGAGCCGGGCGAACGCATCCCGTGCGGCCGGCTTCGCGAGATCGAGAACGATCGCGCGCTTGTTGCGGTTGAGCGCGAGGAAGGGCGCACGCTCACCCCGCTTCTCCGCGCCGAGGTGCCGGCTCTCGTCGCCGTAGTGAGATTCGATCTTCACGACGTCGGCGCCGAGGTCTCCGAGCAGCGTCGCGCCGTAGGGCCCGGCGAGCATCGTCGAGAGATCGAGGACCCGCACCCCCGCGAGCGGCCCGCCGGACGCCGCCGGCTGCGTCACGGAATCACCTTCGCCGTCTTGAGCGCGTCGATCTCCTCCCACGAGTAGCCGAGCAAGTCGGCGAGCAGGAGCTCGGTGTCCTGTCCCAGCTCCGGACCGAGGCCCTCGACGCGCCCCGGCGTCTTCGAGAGGCCGATCGGAAGCCCGCGGATTCGCACGTTGCGCTTCACTTCCTCGCAGTAGGTCTCGAGCAGGTAGTCGTTCGCCCACGCCTGCGGATCGTCCGCAAGGTCGCGAAGCGTGCCGATCGGACTCGCTGCGAGGTCCTCGGCCCGAAGCCGCTCCGTCCAGTCCTGCGCCGTGCGCCCGGCGAACACCTCGTCGAGTGCGGCAACGAGCGCGGACGCCTGCTCTCGGCGCGCACCGGCCGACGCGAAGCGCGGATCGCGGAAGAGCGCCGCGTCGCCGAGCGCGCGGCGAAGGCGCATGAAGCTCGCATCGTCGTTCGGCACACACAGGAAGAGCCACCGATCCCGCGCCGCATACGTGTTCCAGAGCGGGTTCTCCGGCTCCCGCCGCGAGCGCTGGCGCGCGTGACGCGCATCGCCGGTCGCGAGATAGGCCTGCAGCGTCGGCGCCGCCAGCAGAAGCTGCGCTCCGTAGAGAGAGGCATCGACGAGCTGTCCTCTGCCCGTCTTGCGCCGCTGTTGGAGCGCCACGAGGATGCCGAGCGCGCCGAGCAGGCCTCCGTACGCGTCTCCCGATCCCATTCCGAGGTAGATCGGCGGCTCGCCCGGCTCTCCCAGGCGACTCATCAGCCCCGTGAGCGCCTGCACCGTCATGTCGAATGCGGGCTTGCTGGTGGTCGCCCAGCGCCCGTAGCCGCTCGTCACGGCGTAGACGAGGCGCGGGTTCACCGCGCGAAGCTCGTCGTAGCCGAGCCCCCACGCGGCAAGGTTGTCGGCCGCCAGGTTCGAGAGGAAGACGTCCGACTTCTCGGCCAGCCGGTACAGGATCTCGCGGCCCTGCGGCTGCTTCAGATCGACCGCGAGGCTCTTCTTGTTGCGGTTGATGACGAGGAAGTACTGGTTCCAGTCTCCCACCGGGAGCGCCTTGATGCTGCGAACGCCGCGGCCCTGATCGCCACCCTTCGGCCGCTCGACGTGGATGACCTCTGCGCCGAAGTC
>JADLGR010000183.1 GCA_020849175.1 Deltaproteobacteria bacterium | reverse complement strand
GTCGCCGCGGCGGCGGCGCACGTGAAGGCGCTCGGCGGCCCGTGCGTCGTGAAGGCCGATGGTCTCGCAGCCGGCAAGGGCGTCGCGGTCTGCGACGGCCCGCAGGACGCGCTCGCGGCGCTCTCGGAGATCATGACGGCGCGCCGCTTCGGAACGGCCGGCGAGCGCGTCGTGATCGAGGAGCGGCTCGAAGGCGAGGAGGCCTCGTACTACGCCATCACCGACGGCGAGCGCGTCGTCGCGCTCGCGGCCGCGCAGGACCACAAGCGCGCGCTCGATGGGGACCGCGGCGAGAACACGGGCGGGATGGGTGCGTACGCGCCGGCGCCGGTCGTGAGCCCGCCCGTCGAGAAGCGCGTGCTCGAGGAGATCGTTCGCCCGACGCTGCGTGGCCTCGCGGCCGAAGGGCTCCCCTACCGCGGTGTTCTCTTCGTCGGTCTCATGGTCGACGGCGCAGGCACGCCGAAGGTGATCGAGTTCAACGTCCGCTTCGGGGATCCCGAGACGCAGGCGCTCATGCTCCAAATGCATGGCGACCTCGTGCCGCTACTCGCGGGCGCGGCGAACGGCCATCTCGGAGCGCAGGCCGACGCCGCACCGGGAGGCGCGGCCGTGTGCGTCGTCCTCGCGTCGGGCGGCTATCCACGCGCCTTCGAGACGGGCCGGCCGATCGCGGGCATCGACGAGGCCGAGCGCGACCCGGACGTCGTCGTCTTCCATGCCGGAACTCGGCGCGACGCCGCGGGCCGCCTCGTCACTGCGGGTGGGCGAGTGCTGGGCGTCACCGCGCGCGGCGAGAGCCTCGTGGCGGCGCGCGCGCGCGCCTACGCCGCATGCGAGCGCATCCGCTTCGACGGTATGCACCTGCGGCGCGACATCGGCGCGCGGGCGCTGGGGCGTTGACGGCCAACGCGCTCGCGCTGCTCGTCGAGTCGGCTGCCGGCGCCGTTTGCGCGGGTCGCGTCGTCGCGTACCCGACCGAGACGCTCTACGGCCTTGGCGCCGACGCACGCTCCGAACGCGCGATCGAGCGGCTTCGCGCGTGGAAGGGACGGGGTGAGTCGCAGCCGATCGCTATCCTCGTCGAGACGGCCGCGGCGCTCGCTCCCCTCGGCATCGCGCTCCCGGCCGCGGGCGCGGCGCTCGCGCGGGCATTTTGGCCCGGTCCGCTCATGCTGGTGCTTCCGGCGCAAGCGGGCTTCGCCGCGGGCGTGGGGCGCGCCGACGGCGCGGTCGGGGTACGCTGCTCGTCGCATCCGCTCGCGATCGCGCTCGCCGCGCGGCTCGCTCGCGAAGGAGTCGCCATCACCACGACGAGCCTCAATCGAACGGGCGAGCCGCCGGCGCGAACGCACGCCGAGGCCCGTGCCGTGTGCGGCGAAGACGCCGATGCGCCGCTGCTGATCGGCACTCCCGATCTACGGGAGCCGACCGGCGTCCCGAGCACCGTCGTCGATCTCGCCGCGCCGGCGCCGGTGCTGCTGCGCGAGGGACTCGTTTCGCGCGCGTCGCTCGAGCGCGTTCTCGGCTGCCGTCTCGCGCCGGCGCCCGGGGTCGTGGCGTGACGGACGTGCGACCCTTCCGCGGACTTCGCTACGACACGTCTCGCCTCGATCTCTCGCGCGTCATCGTTCCGCCGTACGACGTCATCACGCCGGCCGAGCGCGTCGCCTTCCACGCACGCGATCCTCACAGCGCGATTCGCATCGAGCTGCCACGCGAGGTCGGGAGCGAAGGCGGATACGACGACGTCGCGCGAACGCTCGCTGCGTGGCGCCGCGAGGGCGTGCTGCGGCACGACCCCGCACCGGCGTTCTACGCCCTGCGCCAGGCGTTCACCGCGCCGGGCGGAGAGAAGCTGGTTCGCGAGGGCTTCTTCGGCCTGCTGCACCTCGAAGACTACGAGCGCCGCATCGTGCGCCCGCACGAGCGGACGCTCGCCGGGCCGAAGGCCGACCGGCTCGAGATGCTGCGGGCCACGCGCGCCAACCTCTCGATCGTGTTCTTGCTCTACGAGGACCGCGAGAACGCGCTCGCCGGAGCGCTCGCGAGCGGCTTTGCGGAGGGGCCGCTCGGCGTCGCGCAGGACGATGGCGGCGTCGAGCACGCGCTCGGGCGAATCGGTGACGCACGGGCCCGGGACGCGATCGCGCGGTTTCTCGCCGAGCGGCCGGTCGTGATCGCCGACGGCCACCACCGCTACGAGACGGCGCTCGCCTACCGCGACGAGCGGCGCGCGCAGGAGCCCGGCGCCGGAGCCGAAGCGCCGTTCGAGTTCACGCTCGCGTACTTCGCGAATGCCTACGCCGAGGGCACGCTGCTGCTCCCGATCCACCGCGTCGTGCGGCGCGGCCCGGCACCGCCCGAGAGCGTCTGGCGTGAGCGGCTGCCGGGCTGGCAGAATCGACACGTATCGGTGTCGGATCCGGCAGCGCTCCCATCCCTCCTCGCCGAGCATCTCGCGCCGCTCGGCCGCCGGCCGTGCTTCGCGGCCGACGACGGATCGGGCGTGCTCCGCGTCTTCTGGCGCGAGAGCGTGGAGGGTGAGCTCGCGATCCGTGTCCTTCACCGCGAGGTGATCGAAGGCGTCTTCGGTCTGGACGAGGCCGCGGTGCGAGAGGGTGCACTCGACTACCCCAAGAACGTCGCGAGCGCGGCTGCGGTCGCTCGCAGCAGTCGCGACGCCGTGGCGCTCTATGTGAACCCGCTCGCGCCGGAGGACGTGTTTCGCGTGACCGGTGCGGGCGAGGTGCTCCCGCAGAAGTCGACGTTCTTCCTGCCGAAGCTTCCCACCGGGCTCGTCTTCCGCACGTTCGAAGAGCCGGCGTGAGACGGCCCGGAAAACGCCGAACGCGTCCGGAGGCGCTCGGCGCCCTCGTGCCGGCGCTGCTCGAAGACCTCGGCTTCGAAGCAACGCGCACGCTCTCACGCATCGTCGAGCGCTGGGAGACGATCGTCGGTCGCGAGGCAGCGCTGCACGTGCGGCCGGCAGCGATTCGCGGCGAGACGCTCGAGGCCGAGGCGGATTCGAGCGTCTGGGTGCAGACGCTTCGCCTTCGCTCGCCCGAGGTCCTCGCGCGCCTTGCGGCCGAGCTCGGCGCGGGCGCTCCGCGTGCGCTCTGGGTCCGCATCGGAGGCCGGCCGCAGTAGCCGGGGGCCCGGGGGCCACGCGAGCAGTCGGATCGCCGCGGCCTTCGCCTGCCGGGAAGACCGGTACCCTTCCTTCTCGTGAGCGTTGCAGTGCTTCGAATCGAGACGCCCGGACGGGGTCTGCTCGAGATCACGCGCGAGGTGGAAGACGTCGTCGCGAAGAGCGGTGCCATCGCGGGGCTCGCGACGGTGTTCGTGCGGCACACGTCGGCGAGCCTCGTGATCCAGGAGAACGCCGACCCGTCTGCGCGACGCGACCTCGACGCGTGGCTCGGCCGGCTCGTTCGCGACGGCGATCCGCTCTTCACGCACACGCTCGAAGGGCCGGACGACATGCCGTCGCACGTCCGCGCGGCGCTCACGGCGACGTCCGTCGGCGTTCCGATCGTCGGCGCTCGCCTCGGCCTCGGCGCGTGGCAGGGAATCTACCTGTGGGAGCACCGCCGGCACGGCAGTGTCCGCGAGTTGCTGGTGCACGTGGGCGCGTGAGGAAGGAGATCCCGCGCGCATGAGACGCGACCCCCGGCTGCGCGGACTCTCGTCGGAGCACCACCAGGCGCTCGGTGAGCGCCTCCACGCGCACGTTCGCTTCGAGGAGCACGAGCTCTTTCCCGTGTGCGAAGCGCTGCTCCCGGACGCCGCGCTCGCCGAGGTCGCCCGGCGCGCTCCCAAGGACGAACGACGGCGGAGCGGGTGACACCCATCGGCGTCACTCGGGCGCCGCGCCGCTCAGCGCGCGGGCTGGGCGAGGAAGCCGGGAATCTCCTCGCGCATGCGCGAGAGGTTCTGGCTCGAGTTGAAGGACGGGTCTCGTTCGAGCCGCGCCTCGAGCGCCGAGATCCGGGC
>JADLGR010000182.1 GCA_020849175.1 Deltaproteobacteria bacterium | reverse complement strand
GCGCAGCACCCAGCGCTCGACAGCGTCGGCTGCGCGGGGGCTTCGCAGAACGTGGTCGAGGCCTCCCAGGCCGTCGAACTGCCAGTTGCTGCGCAGGGCCTCGGGGTACGGCTCCGCCATGTCGACGATCGCCGGCACTTCGAGCCGCCGCGCGAGCCACAGGCCGAGCGGCGCGAGCGGCAGGTCCCGTACGATGACGCGCTCTGGTCGGCACGCGCGGGCCGCCCGCCACGCCGCGCCGGCCCAGACCGGGTTCGCGAAAGCCGGGAACGTCAGGAGCGCACCGGCCCGACCGAACGTCGGGAGCCTGCGCAGGGTGACACCGTCATGCACCTCGCGGCGCGGGAGCGCCTTCCGGTTGCGCGCGACGAGCGTCACCGCATGTCCGGCGCCCACCAGCGAGCGCAGCATCTTTTCGACGCGGACGTCCCACGGGTAGTCGCCGTCGTAGAGCTTCAGCAGTTTCATGCGGATGCCGATCCCGATGCACCGGGGTGAGGGCAGGGTATCATCGGCAGCTCACGGGCGGAGCCCAAGCCCCACGTCGCCATTTCACGGATCGCTGCCGGGGGGTCGGCCATGGCTGCTGCGCGAGCGCCCCAGGACCCGCAGTTCGGCGTCGCGAAGTCGATCGTCTTCAGCCTCATCCTGATCGTCACCTTTGTCGGAGGCGCGGAGCTCGCGCTTCGCACGTGGGCCTATTTCTTCCGCGAGCAGATCCAGCGCTACGACACGAGCGCGGGCACGTTCGAGCTCATCCCGGGCGAGCACGCAACGCCGCTCGGCCGCGTGCGCATCAATGCCGACGGCTTCGTCGGCGAGCCGCTCGCCAAGAGTGGCCCCGACCTGTGGCGGATCGTCGCGGTGGGCGATTCGTGCACCTTCGGCGGCGGCAACGAGGTCGACACCTACCCCGCGATGCTCGGCCGGCTGCTCTCGGCGAAGGAGCCGCCCGGCGAGCGGATCGACGTCGTCAACGCCGGCATCTCCGGCCTCAACTCCGAACTCGCGCTGCGCCGGCTCGAGAGCCGCGTGCCGCCGCTCCGCCCGAACGTCGTGACACTCTACATCGGCTGGAACGACCTCATGAAGTTCGATCCGCTCGCGCAGAGCGAGGCGAGCGCGTGGTCGGGCGCGGCGCGTGCGATCGACGGCCTCTGGCTCACCAAGAGTCTGCGCAAGCTCCTGTTCTACCACCTGCGACCGCACGTCCGTGCGCCGGCGACGGGCCCGGCGAGCCGAACGGGCAGGTTCGCGCACTTCGTTCCGACGATCTTCGAGGCGAACCTGCGTGCGATGATTGCGGCGGTGCGCGGGATGCACGCGCAGCCGGTGGTGATGACGCTGCCGACGGTCGTGCGGCCGGACATGACGGCGGCGGACCTGCGAAAGGCGGGTGTGGTGTTTCCGTACTTTCCGTCGGCGTACGCGGTGGGCGACTTTCTCGATCTGCTCGGCGCGTACAACGGCGTGATCCGGCGCGTGGCGGCCGAGCAGAGCGTTCCGCTCGTCGACCTCGCAGCACGCTTCGAAGCCCTCGCGGACCCGGCGCCGTATTTCTTCGACACGATGCACACGGACCCGAGGGGAATGGAGCTGATCGCGAAGGAGGTGGCCCGCGTGCTCGACGAGCAAGCTCTCACCGGACCGCGGGCGAAGGCTGCCGCCGCGACGGCGAGCGGCGCCCCGTAGCCATGTGCGGCATCGGCGGCGTTCGCTACGCGGACGAGGCGCGGGCGGTCTCCGAGGATCGGCTGCGCGAGATGCAGCGGCGCCTCGCGCACCGCGGCCCCGACGCGAGCGGCACGTGGACCGAGGGCCCCGCCGGCCTTTGCCACACACGGCTCTCGATTCTCGACCTCTCCGAACGCGGCCGTCAGCCGATGGCGAGCCCGAGCGGACGCTGGCAGATCTCGTACAACGGCGAGGTCTACAACTACCGCGCGCTGCGGCGCGAACTCGAGGCGTGTGGTCGCCGCTTCGCGAGCCGCAGCGACACCGAGGTGATCCTGCATCTCGTCGAGGAGCGCGGGATTGGCGGGCTCGCCGCGCTCGAGGGCATGTTTGCGATCGCGCTCTACGACCGCGAGCGCCGCGCGCTCCATCTCGTCCGCGATCGGCTCGGGATCAAGCCGCTCTTCTGGTGCGAGGATTCCGAGGGCGTGAGCTTCGCGTCCGAGCCAAAGGCGCTCCCGCAGCGCGCAGACGCCGGCAAGCCGTCTCCCGCACGCATCGCCGAGTACCTCGCATTCCGCCATCTCGCCGGCGAGGAGTCGCTGCTGCCGGGCGTCCGAACCCTCGTGCCGGGACACCGGCTCGAGACGGACGGCCGGAGCGTGAGAATCGAGTGCTGGTGGCGGCCCGGGCGCGCTCCCGCGCCGGCGGCTGCGGAGGAAACCGGTGCCGTGGTCAGCGCGGCGGTACGCCGGCAGCTCGTCTCCGATGTTCCGGTCGGCGTCTTCCTCTCGGGCGGCATCGACTCCGCTGCGGTCGCCTTCGACGCCGCCGCGGCGCTGCCGTCGCTCTCGACCTTCACCGTCGGCTTCGAGGAGGCGGGCTGGGACGAGTCGGCGCGCGCGAAGATGGTTGCCGATGCGCTGGGGACGAAGGAGCACACGATTCGGCTCGGGCAGGCGGAGTACGTCGCAGGCCTTCGGCGCGCCGTCTGGCACCTCGATGCGCCGCTCAACCACGCGCACTCCGTCCATCTGCTCGCGCTCTCGCGCTTCGCGCGCGAGCGAATCACGGTGGCGCTCACGGGCGAAGGGAGCGACGAGCTCTTCGCTGGCTACCCGCGTTACCGGATCTTTCTGCTCGCGCGACGACTCCGGGCGCTCTCGCCGTCGCTGCTGCGCTCGGCGGCGCGGCGCCTTCGCGGCACGCGCCCGCGCTGGGCGCGGCTCCTCGAGGCGGGCGCGGCGGACGCCGCGACGGCTGCCGCGATCAACTCCGCCTTCGTTCCCATCGACGAGGCGGCGCGGCTCGCCGGAGCCGCAGACGAGAGTGCGGTTCTCGCGCCGCGACGTGCGCTCTACGCCGATGCGCGCGCCCGCGGCGAGGGCGAAACGGAGGCGCTGCTCTCGCTCGAGCGGAGCACATACCTCGTGTCGCTGCTCCAGCGCATGGACCGGATGAGCATGGCCGCGGGTCTCGAGTGCCGCGTGCCGCTCCTCGACGAGGGCGTGCTCGCCCACGCGCTCGCGCTCCCGCTGCGCGAGCGAATCGACCTGCGCACGACGAAGAAGCCGGTGCGCGCCCTCGCGGAGCGGCGCTTTGGCCGCGCGTACGCGTTCGCGCCGAAGTCCGGCTTCGGCGTCCCGCACGGCGAGTGGCTGCGCAGCCAGGGCCCGTACGCATCTCTCGTCGAACGCCTGCTCGGAGACGGCCGGGCGGCGCGGCGCGGCCTCTTCGACGCGGACGCCGCGCTGCGCCTGCTGGCGGAGCACCGGAGCGGCGTGCGCGACGGCACCGAGCCGCTCTGGGGCCTTGCGAATCTCGAACTCTGGGCGCGGGTCTGCCTCGATGGCGAAGGGTCGCCAGCGTGACGAGCGCCACCGCATCCGCCGCGCGCCCGCATGCGGCCGCCCTGCCGCGCCCGCGTCCCCGACGCTCTGGCGGAGACGACGTTCCGAGCAAGGCCGCGTGGTGGCTCTTCTTGCTCTATCTCGTGCTGGAGTTCGACCGCCCACCGCTGATCGCGGGGTTCAAGCTCCAGATGCTGATCGCGATCGTGCTTCCCCTGATCTGGCTGGGGGCGCACGAGCGTCCGTGGTCCCGGGTGCTGACGGCACAGGCGCTGCTGCTGTTCACGGCGGGATCGATGATCCCGTTCGCGCACAATAACTACGCGGCGTACTTCACGACCCGCATGCTGTTCTCGAACGTCACGCTCGCGATCTCGATGGCGTGGCTCTTTGCGGGGCGTTCCGCCTTTCGGCGGTTCTACTGGGCGTGGCTGCTCGTCATGTCCTGGGTGGCGGTCTTCGGCGTGACGCACGGTGGCCGCGGGCCGGGAGGCTTCCTTGGCGACGAGAACGACCTGGCGCTCGCCTGCGTCGGAGCCTTTCCCTTCGCTTTCTACGGCTTCCAGCTCCTCCCGGGCTGGCGGCGCTTTCTCGCCGGAGGTTGCGGCGTGCTGCTGGTGCTCGCGGTGGTCGCGAGCCTCTCGCGCGGCGGCTTCGTCGGGCTGGTCGCGGCGCTCGTCTACTGCTTCGCGGTCTCGGCCCACAAACTGCGGAACTTCCTGCTGGCGCTGGTGGCCACAGGCGTCTTCCTGGCACTGGTGCCGCAATCGTACGTCGACGAGATGTCGACCATTCGGAATACGGACACGGGGACAGCCGACACGCGAAAGTTTCTCTGGGCGACGGCGTGGAACATCTTCAAGGCGCACCCCGTACTCGGCGTGGGCGGCAGCAACTTCAACTTCGTGGCGGGTGAGTACACGCCGAAGGACGACCCGCGCTGGCAGACGCCCGACTATCAGGAGCGGAACTGGTCCGGCACGACCGTCCACTCGACCTACTTCCAGTTCCTCTCGGAGCTCGGTCTGGTGGGGACGAGTCTCTACGCCGTGATGGTCGTCGGCCACTTCCGGGCCATCGGCGCGCTGCGAAGGAGTGTCCGTCGGCGCACGCACCTGCCCCGCGAGGTGCGCAACGAGATCGAGGTCTACGCCGGGGCACTGGCGGGCGGCATGATCGGGACGCTCGCGGCCGGCGCGTTCCTCTCCGCCGGCTACTACCCCTTCGCGTACTTCTACACGGGCGCCGGCGTGGCGCTCGTCACGTGGGCCGCGCGTCCAGTCGCGGCGGAGCGCCAGGCGGCGCAGGTCAGCGAGCCGGGTTGACCAGCGTTCTCGTGACGGACGGGGAGCAGCGCGCAGCGCTGGCCGCGGTTCGCAGCCTCGGCCAGCGCCGGCGTGTCGTCGTGCTGGCGAGCGCCCCGCCTTGTCTCGCGGCCGGATCGCGGTTCGCGGCGGCCGAGCACCGTGGCGCAGCGCCGCTCGTGGCTCCGGTCGAGTTTCGCTCGGCGGTCGAGGACGTGGTGGCACGCGAACGGATCGACGTCGTGCTTCCGGTGAGCGACGCGGCCTGTCGCGCGCTGCTCGGCGCGGAGCTGCGTCTTGGTGCGACACGTCTTGCCGGACCGTCCCGCGCGGCGTACGAACGCCTCAGTCACAAAGGCGAGGCCGCCCGGCTGGCGGCGCGCGTCGGTCTGGCCGTGCCCGAGGGAGCCGAGGCCGCGTCGCTCGACGACGCGCTCGCGATCGCGCGGAGCCTCGGCTGGCCGCTGATCGTCAAGCCCGTGCGCTCGGTCGACGCCGAGGCGGACGGAACGCTGCGAAGCTGCGGCGTGGCCCGAGCCGGCGACGAGGCGGCGCTGCGCGAGGTGTGGGAGCGCGTCGTCGGCGGCGGCTCGGCGCTGGTGCAGGCCCTTGTGCCGGGACGAGGCGAGGGCCTGTTCGTCCTGCGCTGGGAGGGCTGCACGCGTGCGGTCTTCGCGCACCGGAGGCTGCGCGAAAAGCCACCCGCGGGCGGCGCGAGCGTGCTGTGCGAGAGCATCGCCGTCGATCCGCGACTTCGCGCGCAGGTGGAGGCGGTGCTCGACGCGTGCAGCTTCTCCGGGGTGGCGATGGCCGAGCTGCGCAGCGACGGCCGCACGCGCTGGCTGATGGAGTTCAACGCACGGCTGTGGGGGTCGCTCCAGCTCGCGATCGACGCGGGCGTCGACTTTCCGGCACTGCTGGTGGATGCAGTGCTGGGCGAGCCTGCGCCGCCGCTTCCGCGCTACCAGCCGGGGATCCGCTCACGCTGGCTGCTCGGTGACCTCGACCACGCGCTCGCGCTCGCGCGCGGTGCGCGCGACGACAGCGGACATGCCGGCATCGGCGCGGCGCTGTCCGTCTTGCTGCGCCCTTCGGGCCCGCGGTGTCGCTGGGAGAACCCGAGGCGTGGAGATCTTCGTCCGTTCGCCCGCGAGGTGCGCGACTGGCTCCGCGCCAGTCTCACCGCGAGCGGCAGCCGTCAGGCGTCGTAGAGTGCGCGGTATCGCTGCGCCATTCGCGCCACCGAGAATTCCTGCTCCACCCGCACGCGACCCTCGTGGCCGAGCGCCTCGCGCCAGCCGGGCGTGTCGAGAACGCGCGCGATCGCCGCAGCGAGAACGTCGGGCTCTCCCGGGCCGACGAGCAGGCCCGTCTCACCGTCGACGACGGCCTCGTGGATTCCGCCCACGCGGCTCGCTACGACGGGAAGTCCCGCAGCCATGGCCTCGAGCACCGCCAGCGGAAGGCCCTCGGAGCGCGAGGGCTGGACGAAGACGTCGGCCGCCGCGAGAAGTCGGGCGACATCGTCGCGCAGGCCGAGCAGGCGCACCCGATCCGCGACTCCGAGCGCGCCGGCGAGGGCACGCAGGCGCTGCTCCTCTCCGCCACGGCCGGCGATCGCGACGGCGAGTCCGCTGCGAAGCGCTGCCGCTTGGAGCAGCGTCGCGTGGTCTTTCACCGGATAGAGGTTTCCGACGGCGAGTGCGAGCTCGGTGCCGGACGCGAGCGCCAGCTCAGCGCGAACCTCGGCGCGCAGGCGTGCTCGCTCGGCGACGGACGGCGGCTGCGGCAGATCGATGCCGTTGTACACCACGTCGATGGCGCCGTCCGAGAGGCCGAGCCCCTCGGTGAGAAAGCGTGCGAGGTCGTGCGACACGGCGACGATCCGCATGCCGAACCGGTGCAGCGCGCGATAGGCGAGCGCGCGTCGCCTGGCTTCGGTCGCCCAGTGGCGTCCATGCAGCGTCGCGATGGACGGGATTGCCGCGAGGCGCGCCGCCGCTCCGCAGTAGACGTTCATCGCGAACTCGTGGCTGTGGACGACGTCGATGCGCTCGCGGCGAAGGCGCTGCGCGAAGCGCGGGATCCAGAGCGGATCGAGTCCGCGACGCTGCGCCGCGATCCAGACCGGAATGCCGGCCGCAGCGGCGCGCTCGGTCATCCACCCCGGGCGCATCGACGCGACGATCACGGTGTCGCCTCTGCGGCGAAGCTCTCGCGCGAGCTGCACCACCATGTGCTCGGCCCCGCCGGGGCCGCTCGATTCGAGCGCGAGGAGAACGCGCAGCGGCCGCGATCCGGCGCTCACCGGGCTTCGCCTCGAGGCCCGGCGCCGGCGAGTCCGCCGATCTGGACGACGACGTCGGAGGCGAGGATCGAGGCGTCGTCCACGACCCCGCGCGGCGTACGCAGCGCCGCCGGCTCCGGGCGGAGAACCACGCGCATCGTGTCGCCCGGAATCGGCGCGCCCTCGCTCCACGCGACGGCGATGCGTGCATTCTCGTCGAGGCCAAGATCGGCCAGAAAGTCGAGGAGACTCCCGATCTCCTCGTCGAGCAGCGCTGCACGGCGCTCGGCCGCGCCGTAGTCGACGACGAGGAGGATCGGCTGCTCCTCGCTTCGCGCGCGTGCCGCGACGATGCGGCGGCGCGCTTCGCCGGTGATGCGGGACGCCGCCGAGGCGCCGCCGCCGGCACGAGAGACGTCGCCGCCGAAGCGTGCGAGGAGCGCTCCGCCGACGGTGGCGCGGACCGCCTCCTGTGCGCTCTCGACGCTCTCGCCTGCGTCGGCGCGATCGAAGCCGGGAGGCAGTGGCGCCTGCGCCTGCCACTGGCCGGCAAGGCGCGTGCCGTAGCCGCGCGCGCCCAGCGCGCGCGAGAGAGGGAGCCCGTCGGGAAGGCGCAGCCACGCGAGGTCGCCCCGCTCGTCCTGCCCGACGAGAACACGGCGATACAAGACTCCGGCAGCGGCCAGCAGCGTGAGGTTCGGCGTGACGGACTGCGAGGCAATCTCGTCGTGCTCGCGAACGGCAGGTCCCTCGCCGGGTGAGAACGTCCCGAGCGTGATCACCAACACGTCCGGGTGTCGGCCGGCGAGAGTCGCTCCCGGCGGCTCGAGAAAGACCCACGGCAGCAGGCGCGGCGCGAGCGCGATGGCGATCGCCGCCAGCGCAAGCGCGGCGAGCGTGCGGCTCCAAGGCCAGGGAACGACGCTGTCTCGGCTTGCGCCAACGACGGCGAAGAGCGCGGCGAGAAGGGCGAGCACGAGGACGACAGCGGCAACGACGAGCCAGAGGCCAGGACCGGTCTCGAGGCGACCTTCCTCTCGAAGCACGCCGCCGGCCACCACGAGCAGCGAGACCGCTGCCCAGAGGGGTGGGCCCGAGATGGGGACGCCTGCGCGTTCGAGCCTCGCCCCGATGAAGGCGGCGAGAGATCCGCAGAGCACCGCGAGACCGGCGCTGGTCGCGATCTGCGCGCCGGCTCCGGGCTCGCCTCCGTGCTCGGGTGCGAGGCCTCGGGCGAGGATGGGTGCGAGCAGCACGAGGCCGACCGCTCCGCCTGCAACTGCCGAGTGACGAAGGCGGCGCTTCACGATCCGGGTGGCGAGCGCGAGGGGCAGGGCGAGAAGAGCCACGCTCGCCGCACTCGCGGCGAGGATCGCGACAGCGGGTCCGGGCGATAGCGTGACGCGCTGCGCTCGAAGCCCGAGCGCCTCGGCCGCTCCGAGACACAGGCCCGCTCCGAGCCCGGCCGCCAGCCAATCGCGCCCGCGGGCCAGCGGCGGCAGAAGCCGCGGCAGACCTCTTGCGAGCGCGGTCAGACGCACCTCGATCCTGCGCACCCGCGCGCAGGATCAGGCATCGGCGTCGGCGTCACCTTCGGCCGGGGCGTTCGCTGCGGAGTCACCGTACGAGTACCGCGCGTAGGCGTCGTAGTAGTAGTAGCGCCGGAACGACCCGGGGCTCACCTGATTGAAGACGAGGCCTCCGACGGATCGCAGCTCGCGCATCGAGCGCACGACGGCCTCGCGCGGTGTTGCGTCGGCCCTCACGACGAAGAGAACGAAGTCGGCCACCTTGCGCAGGAAGCGGGTATCGACCACGGGCAGCATGGGCGGAGAGTCGATGAAGACGTACTCGAAGTCCTTGCGCGCCTGCTCGACCAGCTCGAGGAAGGCCGCGTCCGTGATGAGCGCGAGCGGGTTGCGCGTCGGCCGGCCGGCCGGAAGGAGCGTCAGATTCGGAACGCGCGTCTTGATCGCGCACTCGCCGAAGCTCGCGTGCCGGCGCAGGACGTCGACGAGGCCCTTCGTCGGCTTCTCCTTCAGGAGACGGTGCGCCGTCGGACGGCGCATGTCGGCATCGATCAGCAGCACGCGGCGGCCGAGGTCGCACGCCAGGGTGAGCGCGAGGTTCATGCACGAGAGCGACTTGCCGTCGCCGCGCGACGCGCTCGTCACGAGGACCACCTGTCGCTCGGCATCCTCCATCAGAATCGGCAGGAAGGTGCGGTACTGCTCGGCTGGCGCCGACTCCGGCGCCGTGTGCACGACGAGCCGCCGATCGACTTCTCCCGACGGAGTCTGCTCGTAGATTCGTTCGTCGTCGATCCTCGGGATCGACGCCACGACGGGAAGGCCCGTCATGCGCGTCAGGCGAGCCACCGAGCGGAACGACGGATTCCGGAACTCGGCGATGCCGATCAGCAGCACGACGACGAACAGCCCGAAGACGATGCCGGCCGGCAGCACGATCAGCGGGTTCGGGAACGAGGGAGAGCCGGGAACGCGCGCGGGACGCAGCACGTTGAAGCGTTCGGCCTTCTGCGCCTGCTCGAGGTTTCGCGCCATCGAGGCGGCGAACTTCTTGGCGAGAAGATCCTGATACTGCTTGGTCAGATTCTCGTAGTCGCGCGTCATGCCGAGGAGCTCGGTCTCCATCTTCGGTGTCGTCTCGACGCGCTTTTGCAGCTCGGCGATCTCGCTTCGCAGCCGCCCCTCCTCGCGCCTCTTCGCGTCGGCTTCGATGCGGGTCGTCTCGATCTCGCGGCGAAGGCCCATCGCCACCGGGTCGACGACCTGCACCTGGCTGCGCGGTCGCCTGGCTTCCTCGGCGACCTCCTTCTCGAGGCTCGCGACGCGTTCGCGGGCCTGGATCACGTTCGGGTGCGACTCGGTGTAGAGCAGCTCGGCTTCGCGCAGCTTGCGGCGCGCCTCGAGGAGTGCCCCCGTCGCGCTCCCGGGATCGGGAACGAAGGCGCCCCCGGGAGAGCCTCCGGGGCTCTGGCCCGAGAGCATCGAGATGCGCTGCTGGAGCGCGGTCTGCGCCTCGAGGTTCGCGTTCAGCTCGAGGTTCAGCCGGTCGAGCGAGCGCAGGTTGCTCTCGAGCTGCGAGGGAAGGGCGCCCATGCGCTCCTCTTTGAAGGCGCGAACCTTCTCCTCGGCCGCGGACACCTCGGTGCGCAGCCGGTCCAGCTCGCGGTCGAGGAACTCGGCGGTCGACTGCGCCTGCTGCGTGCGGTCCTTGAGGTTCTCCGCGATGAACGTGCTCGAGATCTCGGCCGCCACGTCCTTCGCGAGCTGCGGGCTGGCGTCGGTGTATGCGATCTCGACCACGTTCGCGGTCTTGCCGGAGACGGTCTTCAGATCGACCCAGAGATTCCGCGTGATGCGCGCCATGATGGCTTCACGCGAGAGGCTTCCGGAGGGATCGAGGTGCTCCTGTCCGATCTTGTCGATCAGCGCGTTCAGGTTGGCGTAGCTCGTGACGCGCTCGTGGAGCGTGCGCAGGCGGTTCTCGATGTCGAGCGTGATCGTGCTCTTGACGAACGAGTCGGGCACCTCCTGCGGCTCGACGAGGATCGTGGTCTCGGAGGTGTAGCGGGCCGGGAGGGTGAACCACGCGACGACACCGAGCGCGAGGCCGGCCAGCGCGGCGATCGCGAACCACCAGCGGCGGCGCTCGACGACCTCGATGCCGTCTTCGACCGTGAAGGTCGCGCTCTCGAACCCGTGATCATCGACGCTCGCCATGGGCTTCCTTCGCCGGGGGTCGGCTCGGGCCGCTGCACTGCGGCCGGGGCGTTCGGCTCACGGCGCGGGCCCCGGTCTCTCATCGGCTCGAAGGCCCGCGCGGGAAAGGTGCGGAGGCTGTCTCCCTAGTGCAATACGGCAGGAACCGGCAGGGGTCGGACCGGAAGCTCGCCGGCCGCGTCGAGGCCGGAGAGGACTTCTCCGAGCGGCGCAAAGGCGTGCGCTTCGAGGAGGCGCCGCAGGCGATCCTCCACCCGGTGCAGATTGAAGTAGTGGTTGACCCGCACGCGCCAGCCGACCGCCTGGCGCGGCTGGCCGGGATCGATCTCCCACGGATGCAGATAGAGCACCGTGGGAACTCCTGCGGCCACGAGGCGGCCAAATCCGCGCCGGAAGAGGGGCCCCGGTAGAAACCTCAGGTAGGCACCCCCGGCGAGCGGGAAGTTCAGCGGTCCCAATCGGAGCGTCGTGAGCGGAAACTCGCGCAGCCGCACGCCGCCGAGTTCGAGGGTCACGGGCGCACGTGCGAAGTCGGGGATTCCGTAGCGCGGGTGCCGAATCGGGAAGATCGACGAGTCGAAGCGGAAGCCCTCCTCGGCGAGAATCGGCAGCGCCCAGAGGGATGCGCGCGTGATCGAGTAGCTCGGCGCGCGATAACCCTCCATCACGAGCCCCGTCGCGTCCTCCACGGCTGCGCGCGCACGGCGCAGGTCCTCGCGAAAACGGCGCGGTCCGAGGTCGTAGACGAGGTCGTGGGCGTAGCCGTGGCACGCCACCTCGTGGCCACGATCCGCGATCTCACGAACGAGCTTTCCGTGGCGCTCGGCGACCCAGCCGAGGACGAAGAACGTCGCGCGGCTCTGGGTTCGATCGAAGAGATCGAGGAGCCGGTGCGTACTGTCTGCGACGCGCGAGGGCAGCGCGTCCCAGCGCGCACGCTCGATCGTGCGCGCGAGGTTCGATACCTGGAAGTACTCCTCCAGATCGACGCTGAGCGCATTGCGGATCAGAGGCGCCGCCCGTGGCTCACAGGCCGCTCATCAGCACGACGGTCCTCAGCGTCCTCCACAGGATCATGAGATCCATCGTGAACGAGCGGTACTTCAGGTAGTAGAGATCGAGCGCGATCTTGTCCTCGTAGCCCGAGACGTCGTTCACATAGCCGTGTCGGATCTGCGCCCAGCCGGTGAGCCCCGGCTTGAGCGAGAGCCGCGCGCGGAAGTACGGGAACTCGTCCGAGAGCGCCTCGACGAACTCCGGCCGTTCCGGCCGCGGCCCGACGAAGCTCATGTCGCCCCGCAGCACGTTCCAGAGCTGCGGCATCTCGTCGAAGCGGGTCATTCGCAAGAAGCGCCCGACGCGCGTCACGCGGTCGTCGCCATGGCTCGCGAAGACGGCCCCCGTCTTGCGCTCGGCGCCGTGGTACATCGAGCGCAGCTTCGCGCAGCGAAAGAGCTTCCCGCCTCGCCCGACGCGCTCCTGTAAGAAGAAGACCGGTCCTCTCGAATCGAGTCGGACCGCGAGGGCGACGAATGGCAGGATCGGGAGCGCTACGAGCAGCCCGAGCGCCGAGAGCACGATGTCGAGGCTGCGCTTGGCCGCCTCGCGCAGCACGCCTCCCCGGAAGCCGGCCGAGAAGATCAGGTAGCTCGCCCGAAGCTCGCGCAGATAGATGCGGCCCGTGACGCGCTCGTAGAACGAGACGCCCGACTCGACCAGCCGCCCGTCGAGCTTGGCCGCGAGCAGCTCGTCTGCCGGGAAGTGCTCGTCGCGCCGCTTCGACGCAACGACGATCGCACCGATGCGCTCGCGCATCACCACCTTCTCGATCTCGTGGACGCGGCCGAGCACGGGGAAGCCCTCGACCCAGCCACCGGCGTGATCGGGATCGTCCGAGAGGAAGCCCGCGATCTCCGCACCGAGGTTCTTGCGCTCGCGCACGGCCTCGGCGATGGCACACCCGAGGTCGCTCACGCCGACGATGAGAATCCGCCGGCTCCACTCGGGGCGAGCCGAGAGCACACGAAAGCCGAGGCGTCCCGCGAGCATGAGCGGCACGTACAGGGCAACGGTCGTCGCGACGGCCTCGAGCGCCTGCGGCGGAGGGCTCGCGACGAAGTAGACCACGAGCCCGAGCAGCATCGAGACGCCGAGGAACGCCGCGAAGTTCGACAGCGTGAGACGCCCGCTTCCGAGCGTCATGAGGCCGTAGTTGTCGGTGTAGTAGAGCAGAACGAACGCGACGATCGCACCGCTGACCACCCACGTCGTGTAGGTGAGCGGGTCGTAGGCCGCACCGCCGAGTACGTACGCCGCGAAGCCCGCGGCAAGCAGGCACGCGAAGTCGACCGCAGCGGCGACGACGACGCGCCCGAGGAAGAGGTTCAGGAGATAGTACCGCATGCGCCTCCGCGTTCTACAACCAGCGCTCCATGCCCCCGCGCGATCACCGGCCCCGTCTCGCGAGCGACCGAAGACGAGCTCCGGCGCCGCGTGTTCGAGGCTGACCCGTCTGTTCCCGTCCGTCTGTGCCCGCCAGCTTCCGGCGCGTTCCGCAGCGCCCCGGCAGGTATCGGCGTTCCCGGTCGGAAACCGAACCGATCGGTGTGCCTGGAGTGAAATCCAGTGCAAGAACCGGCCCAGATCGGACGACCTTCGACTCTGCGGGATCTCCCCCCTCGACCCCTGTGATCTCCTCGTGCCGTCTCACGTCACGCCCCAGCGTGACGATCTCTCGCAAGCTCGCACCGCACGGCTCTCGGGCAGTACCAGAATCAAACAGCAGTATATCTGCGATAGCGGCATCTCATCAGAGAAAGAACAGCTACTTCCGCTCTTCGTGGAAATAGCTGCCCCCACCGGTCTGTCCAGAACGGGGGACGCACGAGCATCGTGGCTGTGTGGAGAGGCGCCGGACGCGCTAGAGGAGGTCGAGGCCCTGGGTCGACAGAGGAGATTCTCCGGAGTCGTTGTACGTGCTTACCCGGTACTCCCCTGGGTCGAGATAGCGTGCGTACCAGAGGCGAACGGTCACACGGTCAGGGGTCGTCTTGTCACGGTCGACCGCTGCACGCAGGGGGAACGCGGCTCCCTCCGGCTGGACGACGAGATACTGAAGCTCTTCGACGCCCGGCGTGCTGCTCGCAGCCGCCTGCTGGAACACGATCTGGCCGGCACGTTCGAACCGGCCGGTTGCCGGATCCTTGCGCCACATCCACACGCCCTGCACCCGACGCGAGTCGAAGTCCGGGATCCGGACGGTGATCTCGAACCACTTGCACCCCTGAACGGCGAGCAGGAGCAGAGCGCCCGCCAGCAAGATCCCGGCGCGTTTCGCTCTCGTCATGATCGGCTCCTCCGCAGCCGGACGGCCACGAGGGCCGAACGGAGCGAAGGAGCGATCGACCGGGGGCTAAAAGCCCCGCGTGATGCAGGTCACAGAATGGCGCCTGCTCCAGACGAGCTGCCGGCCGCTACTGCATGACGGTCGTCGCGATGCCCGCGAGCCCCGATCCGACGATCGCCTGGAAGGGGAACGTCAGACCGGCGATCGCGTAGCCGATGCGCGCCAGCATCGTAGGCGGCACGTAGACGACGTCGCCTCGCATGAGCCAGAGGTTGGTTCGCAGATCGCCGCGCTCGATCGCATCCAGATTGACCGGCAGCACGCTGGTCTGACCGTCGCGCACGCGGATCACGCGAGCGTCCGCTCGCTCAGCAAAGATCGTCGTGCCGGCAACGCGGCCAATCGCCTCGATCACGCGCATGTCTCGATCGAGGGGAAAGTTCGACGGCTGCTTCACCTCACCGAGGATCGTGATCGAGCTGCTGAGTGAGCCGGCGAGTGCGACGGTGACACGCGCGCCCCGCTTGTACTGCTCGATCTTCGTCTGGATGTCCTGCGCGATCTCGTCGAGCGTGCGGCCTGTCGCGGGGACATCCCCGACCAGGTCGAACGAGATCATTCCGTCGGGCCGAACCGTCACGTTTCGCTCGAGCAGCGGCTCGGGCAACACGCTCACGAGAAGCTGATCCGGCGGCCCCGCGCGATAGGTTCCGAAGTTCTTGTCGGGCTGCGGCTCGGGCTGCGGCTCGATCGACGCACAGGCCGTCGCCTGGAGCACCGCCGCCAGAGCGATCCATGCACTCACGCGGATCCCGCGGCTTCGCTGCGTGGACGTCGCTTCGTAGACCTGCATCTCACCCCCCCATGTCACCGACTTCAAAGGAGCCGGTGCACCCGAGAGGTAACATGAGCCGGGCCCCGCTGGCGAGGGTACGGCCCGGCCGCGCCGTATACTCGGCGCCGATGCGCATCGAGCGGGTGACCGAGCCGGGTGCGGAATGGGACGCCTTCGTCGAGTCCGTGCCGGGCGCGACGCTCGGGCATGCGGCGGCATGGGCAGGCGTCGCCCGAGCGGCCTATGGCCTGGAGCCGGTCTTCCTTGCCGCCCGCAACGCGGCCGGCGCGCTGCGGGGGGTTCTCCCGCTGGTCCGGTTCGTCACGCTCGCCGGCGCACGCGAGGTCGTCTCGATGCCCTTCCTGGATGCTGCCGGAATCCTTGCCGTCGACGACGTAGCCGAGGCGGCTCTCCGGGACGCGGCGCTTGGCGAGGCGAGGGCCTTCGGGGCCCGCGCTGTCGAGCTCCGGCAGTGGGCGCCGCTGCGTACCGGCCCCGAGGCGCCAGCCTGCGGGAGACTCGATCTCGTGCTCGCGCTCCCGGCCGGCGAAGAGGCACTCTGGACGTCGCTCCCCGCCAAAGTCCGGAACCAGACGCGCAAGGCGAGCCGTGAGGGCCTCGTCTGCGCGGACGAGGGCGAGCCGGGCCTCGTCGCGGACTTCTATGCCCCGTTTCGCGTCAATATGCGCGATCTCGGCTCGCCGGTACACGCCCGCGCCTTCTACGAGGCGATCGCGAGCGCCTTTGGCCCGCGCGTTCGCTTCGTTGTCGTGCGAGACGCGCAGCGCCCGGTGGGTGGACTCGTCGCAATCCGGTACGCGGGGCTCGTCACCGTCCCGTGGGCGTCGACGCTGCGGTCCGAGCGGTCGCGCTGTCCGAACAACCTCCTCTACTGGGAGGCGCTCCGCTGGGCGATCCGCGGCGGCGCGCGGGCGTTCGACTTCGGACGCTCTCCGCCCGGAAGCGGAACGCACCGCTTCAAGCTCGGCTGGGGAGCCTCGGCCTGGCCGCTCGCATGGCTTCGGCTCGCTCCGTCGGGAGAGCTCCTCCCCGAGCCGGCAGGAGCGGGAGGAGACACGCTGCGGCGACTGGCATCGCTGTGGAGCCGCCTTCCCGTGCCGCTCGCGTCGGCGCTCGGCCCCCGGCTGCGGCGAAGGCTGGCGCAGTAGCCTCGCCCGGGCCGCCGTGCGGATCAGAGCCGTCGGTGCTGCAGGGCGGGAAGAGAGGCACGAATGCGGTCCTGGCGCTCGGGCGAGCAGTCGGCGACGACGACGCACGGCTCGTCGGCCGCCTGCGCGAGGACGACGCCCCACGGATCGACGATCAGCGAGCGTCCGTGGCTCGATCGCGTCTCGTTGTGTCGCCCGCACTGCGCCGCGGCGAGCACGTAGGCCTGGTTCTCGATCGCCCGTGCTCGCAGGAGCACCTCCCAGTGATCCTTGCCCGTCTGCGGCGTGAACGCGCTCGGCACCGTGAGAATGCGCGCACCGCGTGCCGCGAGCGCACGATAGAGCTCGGGGAAGCGCAGGTCGTAGCAGATCGAGAGACCGACGGGCCCAAACGGCGTGTTCGCAAGTGCGAGATCACTCCCGGGCGCAACCGCAGCAGACTCGGCGTATGCGGCTCCGCCGCTCGCACGAAGGTCGACGTCGAAGAGATGGATCTTGCGGTACACCGCCGCGAGCTCGCCGTCGGGCGCGCAACACACACAGGTGTTGTACGTGCGGGTGTCTCCCGGGATTCGCTCCGCAAAGCTCCCACCGACGAGCCAGAGGCGGTGCGCGCTCGCCCAGCCGCGCAGCCGCTCGACGATCTCGCCGTCGAGCGGCTGCGCGCACGGGACACCTTCGCCCTCGCGTCGCAGGAAGGCGAAGTTCTCCGGCAAGGTCACGAGCTGCGCGCCGCGAGCGGCAGCTTCTCGGACCAGCACCTCGGCTGCGGCGAGGTTCACCGAGAGGTCGTCGACGGACGTCATCTGCACCACGCCGGCGAGCATGCGCCCGACCGTAGCGCGCCAGGCTACCGGTAGCGGCCCTCAGCGGAACTGCGTCGGGTCGATTCCGGTGCGGCGAATCACGTCGTAGAAGTCCTTGCGGTCCTTCTTGGCCAGGCGGGCTGCGCGGCTGATGTTGCCCGAGCAGCGGCGAAGCAGATTGACGACGTAGCGCGTCTCGAAGGCGCGCTTGGCCTCCTTGAACGACGGGATCTCGTCGCCATCACTGGCCAGCAGCAGGGCCTCGGCGCTCACGGCGCCATCCGACGAGAGCCGCACGGCCTGCCGAATGCGCTGGCGAAGCTCCCGCACGTTGCCCGTCCAGGGCTCGGCGAGGAGAAATGCGCGCGCATCAGCGGTGAAGCCGAC
This sequence comes from Deltaproteobacteria bacterium, assembly GCA_020849175.1. Taxonomy (GTDB): domain Bacteria; phylum Myxococcota_A; class UBA9160; order UBA9160; family UBA9160; genus MYXO. The sequence goes on along the minus strand of JADLGR010000182.1, from coordinate 6,080 downwards.
CGGAGCAGCACCGATCTCTTCCGCCGACGCCGCGAGGAAGTGAGCAGCGAGCGGCAGGATGTCCTCACGTCGCTCGGCGAGCGCAGCGAGCTCGATCGTGTGGTGCGGAAGTCCGCCGGGTAACGTCGCGGCCGGGCGAGTCTCGGCCGCGATGATCACGCGGGCTCCGAGCGTGACGGGCGCGTCTTCGCCCGCACGGCGAAAGCGCCGCTCGACGATCGCACGCGTCAGCATCTCGGCGACGTCGCCGCGAAGGCGATCGACGTGCTCAAGAAGGAGACTCCCGCCGGCCGCTCGCGCCAGCAAGCCTTCGCACGCCTCCGGAAGGAGCGGAGTCGCTTCGGCAGCACTTCCGAAGAGCTCTCGCGCCTGAGTCGATTCCGGGACAGCGTCACAGGCGAGTGTCAGGAACGGCCCATCCGCCCGGGGCCCCCAGGCGTGTACCGCACGCGCAGCGAACTCCTTCCCGGTGCCGGAAGGCCCCAGGATGAGCACCGGAAGATCCGAGCGGGCAGCAGCGCTGATCTGCTCGATCACCCGCTCCGTCGCGCGACTCGCGCCGACGATTCGATCCTCGCGTCTTCGGCCGACCGGACGAGCGGTCCATCCCGCCGGTGCAGCCTTCGCCGAAATCCCCTCATCGTGTCCGAGCGCCATGGTGATTCCCCCCTAACGCATCACGCCGGCGCCCAAAATCTATTGAAGCCTCGCACCGTTTGTCAATTGATCTGCGGGTGCGGGCCAGGCGGCGTGGCGAGCGGTTGACCGCGGACCCCGGCGCGTGATACCCCCGGGTCCTCGAAGCGGGGGTGGGTGGATGAGGGACCATCCGGGACCGGCCGTGCAGAGCGCTTCCCAGACGCGGGCTTCGATTCGCATCCTGCCGGACGCGCTCGTCGATCAGATTGCGGCCGGAGAGGTCGTCGAGCGTCCGGCGTCGGTCGCCAAGGAGCTGGTCGAGAACGCCCTCGATGCGGGAGCCCGGCGGGTACGGATCGAGATTCGCGGCGGGGGCTGCGAGCTCGTGGCCGTCACCGACGACGGGATCGGGATGACGCCCGACGAGGCACGGCTGGCCCTCCAGCGTCACGCGACGAGCAAGCTCGCCAGCGCCGAGGACCTCGGGCGGATCTCGAGCTACGGCTTTCGTGGCGAGGCGCTCCCGGCGATCGCTTCTGTCTCCCGGCTCCGGCTGCTGACGCGAGCGCGAGGCGCGGCCGAGGGCTTCGAGGTGCGCCTCGAAGGCGGCGCGCTGATCGATGCGCGTCCGGCCGGCGGGCCGGAGGGCACGCGTGTCGAGGTCGCGGATCTCTTCGCACGTGTTCCGGCACGCCGGAAGTTCCTCAAGTCGCCGCAGACCGAATGGGCGCACGTCGCGGACTGGGCCGCTCGCATGGCGCTCGCACGACCGGGCGTCCATTTCGAGCTGCTCCGCGACGACCGGCCCGCGCTCGTCTGGCCGGCCACGAGCGACGTGCTCGCGCGTCTTGCGGCCGTCCTCTCGGAGGCCGATGCGGCCGCGATGGTCGCCTCCCGGCGCGTCGAGGGAGGGGCCGAGGCACACGTTCTCGTCTCGCGACCGGACCGCCACCGATCGACTGCGGAGGGTCTTCATCTGTTCGTGAACGGGCGACCGGTCCGCGACCGGCTGCTTCGCCATGCGGTCCTCGAGCCGTACCGAGACCTGCTGCCACGCGGGCGCTTTCCCGCTGCGGTCGTGTTCGTGCTCGTCGCGCCCGAGGCGGTCGACGTGAACGTTCATCCGGCAAAGTGGGAGGTGCGTTTCTCGGATCCGCGCACGGTACACCATATTGTGTCTAGTACCGTGAAGCAGGCGCTCGGTCAGCGAGCGTGGCTGGGCGGCGAGGCGACCCGGCCCGCCGCGGGCTGGCGCACGATCGCAGCGTCGCCGCACGCAGCGGAAGGAGCGCCGCCGGACTGGGTCCTCGCGGCGCCGTCGCCGCCTGCGCGTGCAGCGCAGTCGGACCCCGGAGCGGCGTTCGCAGACGCCGTGCTCGCGGCGGGGCAGGGCGCCGCGGCGACGCAGCCGGGCCTTCGTTTCGCCGAGCTTCGGCTCGTCGGCCAGCTCCAGTGCACCTATCTGCTGGCCGAGTCGGCGCAGGCGCTCCTGCTGGTCGATCAGCATGCCGCGCACGAGCGCGTGCTCTACGAGCGCCTGCGTGCGGCGTGGCTGCGGGGAGGGATGCCGCAGCAGGCGCTGCTGCTGCCGGTGACCCTCGATCTGTCACCCGCGGCGTGCGCAGCGCTGCTCGGCGCCGAGGAGGCAACGCGCGGGCTCGGCTTCGAGATCGAGCCATTCGGGGAGACGACGGTCCTCGTACGGGCGGTCCCGGCGCTGCTCGGCAGTGCGGACCCTGCCGAGGCCGTCGCCGGACTTGCCGAGGAGCTGCTCGCCGTCGCGCGCGACGGCGTGACGGCGGCGCCGGGCCTTCGGTCGCTTCCGGCGGCCGACCGCCTGCTCGCGACGATTGCGTGTCACGCCGCGCGCCGGAAGGGCGAAGCGCTCGACCCGCGCGAGCAGCGAGCGCTGCTCGCAGCGCTCGACGAGATTCCGTTCGCGCCGTGCTGCCCGCACGGGCGTCCGGTCGCCGTACCGATCAGCCTCGCAGAGATCGAGCGCCGCTTCGGCCGCAGGTAGCTCTGCCGCCGCGCTACCGTGCGCGCGTGACGGATCCGCACCTCGCAGATCGCCCGCCCGTCGTCGTGGTCACCGGACCGACGGCCTCGGGCAAGACGGCGGCGGCGCTGCGTCTCGCGATGCGCCTGCACGGCGAGATCGTGAGCGCCGACTCGATGCAGGTCTACCGCTACCTCGACATCGGGACAGCGAAGCCCTCGCTCGCTGAACGCGCGCGCGTGCCGCACCACCTGATCGACGTCGTGACTCCGGACGTCGAATACAACGCCGGGCGCTACGCGCGAGAGGCGCGTGCCGCCGTGGCGGGGATCCACGCCCGCGGCCGCGTCGTTCTCGTCACCGGCGGCACGGGCCTCTACATCCGCGCCCTCGTCGAGGGACTGCTCGACCAGGGCGGCGCCGACCGCGACCTGCGCGAGCGACTGGAGCGTGAGCACGCGCAGGCCGTCGCGGCGGGAGATCCCGAGCACCTGCACCGAAGACTCGGTGGGGTCGATCCCGATGCCGCGGCGCGCATCCATCCCAACGATCTGCGGCGCATCGTCCGCGCACTCGAGCTCGCAAGCCGCTCGGGCGTCCGGGCCTCGGCGCTGCGCGGCGAGCACGCCTTCGCCGACCGACCCTACAGCGTGCTCCACCTCGTGCTCGATCCGGGGATCATGGCGCTCGACGAGCGCACCGACGCGCGCTGCGCCGAGATGATCGAGCGCGGCCTGTTACGGGAAGTGCGAGGCGTCCTCGATCGCGGCTACTCGCCGAAGCTGCGGCCGCTGCAGGCGATCGGGTACCGGCACGTGATTCCAGTCGCACTCGGCGCCGACACGCTCGCGAATGCGCTCGAGGCGATGCAGCGCGACACGCGCCGCTTCGCCCGGCGCCAGCGCACGTGGGTCCGCGGCGTACACGGCGCGATCGTCCTGCATCCCGACGACGAGGACGGACTCGTTCGCCGGGTCGAAGACTTCCTGCACGGCCGCGCGGCCTGAGCCGCACCGGCTCGCGGCGCTCGCCGGCAGGGGGGTGCCGGCTCGCGCAGATCGGGCCGCTTCCTAGCTCGGCGGTGTCGTGTAGTCGACACCAACCTTGAAGTGGAAGACCGGCGTGTCCTGGTCGACGTAGGCTTCACCCTTCTCGGCCGGACCGAACAGCGGCGTCATCTCCACGTCGAACGGCAGGAGGACGAGTCCCGGCAGGAACTCGATCGCGCCCGCGACACCGCGCAGCACGGAGGCGCCGACCTGCACGCCCGTCAGCCACAGGTAGCCGAAGGGCGGATAGAAGTATCGAACGGCCGTCGAGTCGCCGACGTTCTTCAGGTTGTAGACCATCGTCGTTCCCGCAACCGCCGGCGAGAGCGCGAGATCGATCGGTGCGCACACGATATTGCTGACGGAGCGCTTGAGGACTTCACCGCCGGCCTGCGCCGGCGAGGAAGTCCCAACCACGAGTGCGAGCGCGAGCGCGAGGCTCGCCACGAGGCGCGGAGGCGAGATCACGGAGTCTCCTTCCTGGGTCGTCCCAGACCGACCGGCCGGCCGGTCACAACGACCCGGCCGAGCCAGCCGCCCAAACCGCCAACGTCGCCCGGAGCAGGAGGTGCGCCTTCCGGCGGCGGGCGTTCCGCCCCCATCAGAACGGCCCCGGACACGCGGCGAGCCTACGCGCGCACGCTGCAATTTGTCAAGCAAACCCGCGCCTGCCCGCCCGATTCTGCTGCCGGTCGAGCGGGGAGGGGGCCTTGCCCAGGCTCGGCCGGGCTCTCATGCTCGGCATCCGCCATGGCCGCACGTACGCCTCTCTCCGTGATCGCCATCGTGGGCCGTCCCAACGTGGGAAAGTCCACGCTCTTCAACCGCTACGCCGGGCGCCGCCGGGCGCTCGTGCAGGACGTTCCCGGCGTGACGCGCGATCGCCTCGTCGAGGAGATCGCGGTCGGCGCGCGGCGCGTACTGCTCGTCGACACCGCCGGCCTCGATCCCGACGCGGACGAAGGTCTCCCCGGAGCGGTGCAGGCGCAGGCGCGCGTAGCCGTTGCAGAGGCCGACGCGATCCTGTTCGTCGTCGACGGCAAGCACGGCGTGCTGCCCGAGGACGAAGCAATCGCACGCGCGCTTCGTCGCAGCGCAAAGCCGCTCGTGCTCGTCGTGAACAAGATCGACGTGCCCGGCCATGCGCCGCGCGTCGCCGAGTTCCACCGCCTCGGCATCGCATCCGTGTTCGCAGTCTCTGCAGAGCACGGAACGGGCGCGTTCGAGGCGCTAGAGGCCGCCGTCGCCGCGTTGCCTCCGCAGCCACCGGCAGAGGAGCAGGCGGACGAGGCGGGGACGCTCCGGATCGCGATCGTCGGACGCCCGAACGTCGGTAAGAGCTCGCTCGTGAATCGACTGCTCGGCAGCGAACGGGTGGTGGTCTCGAACGAGCCCGGCACGACGCGCGACGCGATCGACACCCTCGTGGTTCGCGGCGAAGAGCGCTTCGTGCTCGTCGACACCGCAGGGCTTCGACGGCCAGGCAAGCGCGGCGAGGCCATCGAACGTGGGAGCGCGCTCATGGCCGTTCGCTCGCTGGAGCGGGCCGACGTCGCACTCGTCGTGGTCGACGCGTCGGAGGGCTTCACCGACGCCGACGCGCGAGTGGCCGCGCTGGCGCGCGAGCGCGGCCGCGCGGCGGCGCTGCTCGCCAACAAGTGGGATCTCGTCGAGCGCCGCAGCCCGGCGGACCGCGAGCGCGTGCGGCGCGAGATCGAAGACGGCATTCGCTTCATGGCCGATACGCCGATCGTCGTCGTATCGGCGAAGACGGGCCTCGGCACGGCGCGGCTCTTCTCGCTGGCGCGACGCCTGCACGCGGCCGCGCATCGGACGATCGCAACGGGTGCGCTCAACCGCTGGCTGCAGGCGACGGTTGCAAAGCACGAGCCCGGGATGGCGCAGCGCGGGCAGCGAAAGCGACCGGTCAAGTTCTTCTACGCCACGCAAACGGCGCAGGCGCCGCCCACGTTCGTGCTGTTCTGCACCGAGCCCGCGGCGGTGGCGCCGTCGTACCGGCGCTTCCTCGAGAATCGCCTGCGAGAGAGCTTCGACCTCGAAGGGACCCCCGTGCGGCTGCGGCTGCGCGCACGAGAGCGCGCCGGCGGGTCTGGCTGACCAGCGCACCCGGTCGGCGGTACACTGCGCGGCCGCCAGAACTCGAAGCCGGACGCCCGGAGCGTCCGAGGAGCGACCTTGGCCCGACGACATCCGCACGAAGCCGGCGAAACCCTGGGCGAGATCCAGTCGCTCGCCGATCACCTCGCCGAGTGGCTCCGCGCGCACTGGAAGATCCCCGCCGGCGCGCTCGTCGCGGCGCTCGTGCTGACGGGCGCTCTGACGGCTCTTCGGGCCTGGCGCGATCATCGCGAGATCACGGCTGCCGGCGCCGT
>JADLGR010000181.1 GCA_020849175.1 Deltaproteobacteria bacterium | reverse complement strand
TAGCGAACCGAAGCAGCGCGCCGCGTAGCGCGCGTGAAACATCCTCCGCGCGCGAGATCGGTAGGATGGAGCCGCCGGACTCGGCGACGCGCCGCAGAACGAGAACCTCTCCGAAGACCGACTGGCAGGCAGACGCGACGGCCTGCGCGCCCTGGCAGGCCGTGCGTGTGTCGCGCAGGGAAGGCAGCGGCTCGGGCGAGCGCGATAGGTCCACAGGCTGCTCCGTCGACCCGGATTCGCGGGGTCGAAGAGGGTGGGCATTCGAGATCGCGATGGGTCGAAGCAAGTTCGAGGTTCGCTTTGCCAGGGTTGTCGTTGCCGAAATCGTGCCTGACGCCTGTGTCAGATCCGGTCACACCGTTGGAGGCGGCCGATCGGCCGCGCGCACCAATGCAAGGAATCGCTCGGTCGCGGAGATCGCTTCTCTCGCCTGCCGCGCGCTGAATGCTTCGAACGGAGTGCCACCGGGCAGACCGCTCGGATACCGCGTCGCCACGTAGTATTGGTCGAGGATTCCAGCGACTTCCATGAGATCGGACACTGCGGGCTCGGGGGCGCGGAGCCGGCCGACAAGCTCGACGAGGGAGTGCCCGAGCACAACGCGCTCACCGGCAGCGTAGGCCATCGACTTCAACGCCTTCTCCGCACTCTGCTGCGCGATGACACAGGCCTGTGCGAAGAAGCCCTCACGCACCGCGATCCGGCCGAACTCGAGATCGTTCTCGGCCTGCCTCCGCCATCGCTCGGCCTCCGCCCGGCTATCCCTCATAGACGAGCCGGGCCCCCTTGAGCGCGTGCTCTAGAAACGGCCGCTTCTCCTCGACCATGCGGTCGAACTCCTCCGGCGTGTAACCGAGCAGGTCGACGCCGACTGGGGACGCCACGATCGCCGCGAGGTAGTCCTTGAACCGCTCGACGGCCGGCCGGTCGCTCTCGGAGACGACGATGAGGTCGATGTCGCTCGTCGGGTGCGCCGTTCCGCGAGCGCGAGAGCCGATCAGGTAGGCGGCGCGCGCCTTTCGAGCTTGCAGGACAGGCCGCAGCTCACGGAGAACGACCTCAAGGGGGTCCATCGCGACCATCCTACTCGCGCCGACGGTCTCCTGTCACCACCAAGTGTGGGGTGGGACGCACTTCGGGAGCCGGCCCGTTCCGCCGATCCGCAGCGCATGGCAGAAGGCTCCAAAGACCTCCCCCTCGTTCCGGCCCGGATACTGAACGAGTTCGTCTACTGCCCGCGCCTCGCCTTTCTCGAGTGGGTCGACCGAGAGTTCGCACCGAGTGCCGACACCGTGGAGGGTGCCCTTCGCCACGCGAGCGTCGATCGGCCGGGATTCCGGATCCGTCCGTCCCGAAGAGCGGAGGGGATTGGGGAAGACCCGAATCCGCCCCCCGTAGTGCAGACCCGAGCCGTGGATCTCTCGGACCCGGCCCTTGGTCTCGTCGCGAAGATCGACATCGTCGAAGAGGCCGGCGGCCGCGTGCAGCCCGTAGACCTGAAGAAGGGCAAGCGACCGCACGTCGAGCGGGGGGCCTACGACCCCGAGCGCGTTCAGCTCTGTGCGCAGGGGCTCCTGCTCCGCAGTCACGGCTACACGTGCGACTCGGGTGTGCTCTATTTCGCTGGCTCGAACGAGCGCGTGGAGGTGCCGTTCGACGAGGATCTGGTGAGCCTCACGCGAGAGAAGCTGGCCGAGCTGCGTAGCGTCGCCGCCTGCGGTGAGATCCCCGAGCCACTCGTCGACAGCCCCAAGTGCGTGCGGTGCTCACTGGTGCCGATCTGCCTGCCGGACGAGATCCGCTTCTTGAAAGATCGGTCGAGCCCGCCGCGGCCACTCGTGCCCGCCGCCGATCACACGTTTCCCCTGTACGTTCAGCACCCGGGCGCAACGGTTCGCAAGAGCGGCGACCTTCTCCAGGTCTTCGACAAGGACGAGAAGCTCGGCGAGATGCGAACGCGTGAAGTCTCGCAGCTCGTGCTGATGGGGCGCGTCTCCGCGACGGAGCCCGTCTATCAGGAGCTCCTGTCGCAGGAGAAGCCGATCGTCCATCTCTCGTCCGGTGGCTGGCTCTACGGCGTGACCGACGGCCTTCCGCACGCGAACATCGAGCTTCGCAGGCGTCAGTTCAGAGCAGCCGACGATGCGGCAGCCCGTCTTCGGATCGCTCGGCCGATCGTCGTCGCGAAGCTCCAGAATCAGCGGACGTTCCTGCGGCGCAACGCGCCCGACCCACCCCCAGAGGCAACGCTTGACGGCCTCCGGCACGCGGCGCAGGCGGCCCCGCGTGCCACCGACATCGACAGCCTGCGCGGCCACGAGGGATACGGTGGACGCCTGTACTTCGGCGAGCTGGCGTCGGTGCTGCGAGCCGGCCCGCTCCGTGATCGCTTCGACGCCGCCGGTCGAAGCCGCCGGCCGCCCCGCGATCCCGTGAACGCTTTGTTGTCGTTCGCGTACTCCATGCTCGTGCGCGAGTGGGTCACGGTGTGCCGTGCCGTGGGATTCGATCCATATCTCGGCTTCTACCATGCACCGCGCTACGGACGGCCGTCACTCGCACTCGATCTCATGGAGCCGTTCCGGCCGATCTGCGCGGACTCCGTCGTCGTTCGAGCCATCAACAACGGCGAAATCGGCGAATCCGACTTCATCGAACGCCTCGGCGCCGTCAATCTCACCGACGGCGGGCGACGGAAGGTCCTTCGCGCGTTCGAGGAACGGCTCGCACAGGAGGTCACTCACCCCGTCTTCGGTTACAGGATCAGCTACCGCCGGGTGTTCGAGATCGAGGCTCGCCTGCTGGCACGCCATCTGCTCGGTGAGATTCCGATCTACGAGCCCATGACCACCCGGTGACACGCGATGCGAAAGCTCGTGATCGTGACCTACGACATCTGCGATCCCAAGCGCCTGCGCCGCGTCTTCAAGGCGATGAAGGGCTTCGGTCAACACCTCCAGCTCTCCGTGTTCCGCTGCGACTTGACCGAGATGGAGCGCTTCGAGATGATCCGTGTGTTGCAGGGCATCATCCATCACGACAAGGACCAGATCCTCCTCGTCGACCTCGGCCCCAGCGACGGGCGCGCTGTGCGAGTCGATTCGATCGGACGGCCAGTGCCGCGCGAGGGCCGGGAAGCAGGGATCTTCTGATGCCGACTGCCTTGCTTCGATCGCCGGAGGAGCCCGCCGCGGGTCCGCGAGCGCTCGGTCGTGCACCGCGACCGGGCGAGCGCTCGGCATACGAGATCGCGACGAGGACCAAAGGGATGCCGAGGCACCTGCGCATTCCCTCCGGGCTCGGCTCGCTGCCCGCGGCCAAGACGACCAGAGCCCTCGCGACCCGGCGAGAATCTGGCCGCCATCCGCTACGTTGCATGCGAGCGGTTTCCGCGGCTCATGAGCCGCGGCTCCATTGAAGCTCGCCCGTGTCGTTGCTCGCCGTGCAGCGCGTCGCGGTTTCCGCGGCTCATGAGCCGCGGCTCCATTGAAGCTCACCGGCATACGGATGGCCCTGCGGACAGTGCGTGGTTCCCGCGGCTCACGAGCCGCGGCTCCATTGAAGCCATGCGGCATCGGTCGCAGGTATCCGGCGCTCCACGTTTCCGCGGCTCATGAGCCGCGGCTCCATTGAAGCTCTGCGCGCAGCACCCTGCCCCTCGCCGCGGAACCTCGTTTCCGCGGCTCATGAGCCGCGGCTCCATTGAAGCCGTGGTCCGAGAGGGCGAGGTGGCTCTGTCGAGAGAGTTTCCGCGGCTCATGAGCCGCGGCTCCATTGAAGCGGCGTG
>JADLGR010000180.1 GCA_020849175.1 Deltaproteobacteria bacterium | reverse complement strand
TGCGCCACGTGCGGCGCGTCGAATGGCTCCGCACGCTGCCGCGGCACGCCCTGCCGCAGGGCCTTCGCGCGCCGCTCGCCGAAGCCGGCACGATCGGCGAGATCTCCGCGGCCGGCGCCGCGCAGCGTGTCGAGGAGATCGTCGGAGGGCCCCGGACCGACCGCTGACGCCGGGCGCCGGAGCCCTGCCCGCGCGCGGCGCGCCGGCACGAATTCGGGCGCCGGCGCGCGACACGCGGCGCGCCGGCGCGTACTCGCCTGCCGGCGCATGCCACGCGCCACACCGGCTCGAGCTCGCTTCCTGGCGCGCGCCGGCGCGATGTTGACCGACTTGGTCAGTCATACTATCTTCCTGCCGGCCCGGCACCCGCCTCGCGGCCCACCGGCCGGCGAGGCGGCGCAGACCGCGGCGGCAGCGCCGGGCCGTTCGAGGAGATCCCATGAACCAGCCCCCCGCACGACGCATCGATCTCGACGTGCTCCGGGTCTTCGCCTGCTATCTGCTGATCCCGTTTCACGTGGCGATGGTCTTCAACCCGGCGCCCTTCTATCACGTACGAAACGACGAGCTGAGCAGCGTGCTGATGATCGCATGCGGCTTCGTCTCGCTCTGGCACATGCCGCTGCTCTTCCTGCTGGCCGGCTGGTCGGCCTTCGCTTCGTACCGCTCGCGCGGCGCCGGCGCATTCGCGCGCGAGCGCGTGCGCCGGCTCGTGTGCCGCTCGTAGCCGGCTGCGTGCTGCTCGCCCCGGGGATCAAGTACCTCGAGCTGCGCAGCGGGCTCGACCTCGGCTACAGCGGCCTTCGCGTCGCGGAGCGCCTTCAGGAGAGCTTTCGGCCGCTCATCCCGCAGGGCCTGCCCGTCGCGGCGCCCTTCAGCGAGAGCTTCGGCGAGTTTCTGCCCACGTTCTACACGCAGCTCGACCGCTTCACATGGTCGCACCTGTGGTTCATTGCATACCTCGTCGCATTCAGCGTGATCGTGCTGCCCCTGCTCGCGCTGCTGGCGCGACCCGCGCGCGAGACGGATTGCGAGACGACGTGCAACACCGCGCGTCCGTCGCGCCTCTGGGTCTACGCCCCGCTCGCTCCGCTCGTCGCAATCCAGCTCCTGCTGCGTGCGCGCTGGCCCGGGCCCTACAACCTGGTGGCGGACTGGGCAAACTTCAGCTTCTTCCTCACGTTCCTCGTGACGGGAATCGTGCTCGCGCGCTACCCGGTGCTCGAGAGCGCGCTCGACGCAGAGCGCTGGCCTGCGCTCTGCGTCGCGTCGGTCGCGCTTCTCCTGCTCCTCGTCCTCGTGCTGGGACGCTTCGAGGTCCCGGCCGTGCTGCTCGTCGCCGCCGCCGTGGCCGGCTGGTGCTGCGTCGTCGCGCTCCTCGGCTTCGTCCGCGCACAGAGGCCGCGCGCAGGCCCGCGCCTCGCGGCGCTCGCCGAGTCTGCCCTTCCCGTCTACCTGCTGCACCAGCCGGTGATCGTGCTCCTCGGCTTCGGCGTCGTGGCACTCCCGCTCGGAATTGCGGCGAAGTTCGTGCTGCTGCTCGCGACGGCCACCTGCGCGACGCTCGCGCTCTACACCGTCGCACGTCGCTTCCGCGCAACGCGCTTCCTCCTGGGCATGCGGCCGCTCGCATCGGCCACCCGTCCCGTACGCGCGATCCGGACGCCGGCGCCGGTTCCGGCGGTGGAGGCGTGATGCGGGGCAGTGCCGGCCCGTGGTGCCGCCCGCTGTCCGCCCTGCTGTGGGCGCTTCCTGCCTTCGCCACAGCCGACGGTGCCCGCACCCCCGTCGGTCTCTGGTGGGCGGAGGGCGGCGCCGCACAGGTCGAGATCGCAGCGTGCGGCGACGACCTGTGCGGAACCGTCACCTGGCTGCGCTCTCCCTTCGACGAGAACGGCTGTCCCGTCCGCGACCTCCAGAACCCCGACGCGCACGAGCGCGGCAGGTCGCTGGTCGGCACCCGGATCCTGCACGGCCTGCGGCCCGCCGAGTCGGGAGAGCGCTGGAGCGGCGGCCGGATCTACGATCCGACGAGCGGCCGAGAGTACGGCGCGGACGCCTCGATCGATGACTCGGGCCGCCTGCACGTGCGCGGCTATCTGGGAATCCGCCTGCTCGGAAGGACCACCGTCTGGACCCGCGTCCAGCGAGAAGGAGATCTCGTATGCCGCGCCGATCGCTGACCCTTCGCCTCGCACTGCCGCTGCTGGGATACGTCGTCCCCGCCGTCGCAATCGGCTACGGCTTCGTGATCCCGAAGAGCCGCCATTGAGGGGGCAGGCCCTCCCCCGTGGAACTTGTCACATCGGGCGTTACCGGACGTAACCGGCGGAGCGCCCGCTTATTTTTCCTAGGCGTTTGACACCAAGGACGGTCCGACGTCTACGTACCCCTCGGCCCGCGCGCACTCGCTCGCGGGCTGCGGTTCGACGACTCGATTCCGGGATCCGCGCTCGCGCCGTAGACGCGCGACGCCCACCGACGCGAGGAAGCGATGCGTGCTGCCGTAGTGATCGAGCGGTCGCCGGTCCCCGGACGTTGTCTCGCCGTGGCGATGCTCGCTGCGCTGTCCCTCGTCGGGATCCCGCGCGGCGCCGACGCCGCTTCGACAGGTGCCTACTACGAGCTGAGCAACCAGAGCTCGCAAACCGGCGATACCTACCTGGGGCCGACGTGGGTCCAGAGCAGCACGGCACAGCCCGTCGACACCGAGCTCCAGAGTATCGGGACGGCGACGGTGACCGCGTCGGCGGCGCCGGGCGTCCTGCGCACGCGTGTCTGGAGCGTCGCCGACGTCGAGTCCATCCCCAGCACTGGCGTGAGTGAGTCTTCCTCGGCCCACGCCGCGGCTCAGTTCATCGACAGAATCACGCTCGGTGTGCCGAATCCGGCGCTGATCGGCACGACGGTCACGGTGAACGCCAGCTTCCTGCTGAACGGCAGCCTGTCGGCAAGCTACGGCATCGAGGGCAACAACTCGGCCAACTTCGACGTCCTGGCGCAGACCGTCGTCCAAGTGAGCGGAACCGGAATCACGGGTTTCGTCACCGCGCGCGAGAGCCACGGAAACCAGGGCGGCGTCCTCACGAACGTGAGCGATCCCGTGCCCAGCGTGATTCCGGTCCAGTTCACGGCGATCCTCGGCTCCGCGACGAACATCCAGTATCAACTCGACCTCCAGGGCAATGCGAGCGCCGGCTTCGGATTCCGCGAGTGCGGCGGCTATGGCCCGTGCGGCACAGGCGCAAGCGCGCTGGTGGACTCCGACTTCGCGCACAGCCTCCTCTGGGGCGGCATCGCGAGCGTCATGGACGCGAGCGGGAGCCCGATCCCGGGATTCACGGTCAGCTCCGAATCCGGCTTCGACTACGCGCTGGCGGTGCCAGAGCCCTCGGCGCTTGCGCTCGTCCTACTGGGCGGGGTCTTCCTGGCGGCGCGGGGACGCCGCTCGCGGACGGTGTCGCGGGAACTCTGACGCGCGCGACCTGCGCCGCGCACGGACGTCGGAACGGCGAGGAAAAAATGGTGGGGCGGACAGGACTCGAATCCGGAGGAAGACGATGAAAGCTAGCGGGATTTCTGGGCTTTCCTGAGTGCCGGAGGTGGATCCGATGTGGATCCAGCCGCCGAGGCGCTGTTGTTGGAGTACGGGTCGGCCGATATGGTTGCCCGTATGAAGACGACCGTCGAGATCTCCGATGCCCTCGCCGAGGAAGCCAAGGCCGTCGCCCGGCGCGAGAAGACCACCCTTCGCGCGCTGATCGAAACCGGTCTGCGCCAGCTGCTGCGCGACCGCCGGCAGAGGGCGAGCTTCCAGCTCCGCGACGCGAGCTTCGGCGGTCGAGGCCTGCGCCCCGAGCTCCGCGACGGCGACTGGCAGCGCATCCGCGAGACCGCCTACGAGGGCCGCGGCGGTTGATCGCCCTCGACACGAACCTCCTCGTGTACGCCCATCGGACGGATTCGGAGTGGCACGAGCGGGCCGCCGCCTGCATCCGCAAGCTGGCAGAGGCGAGGACGCCCTGGGCCATCCCCTGGCCCTGCATCCACGAGTTTCTCGCGATCGCGACCCACCCGAGGATCTGGGATCCGCCGACGCCGGCGACGGCTGCGCTCGACCAGGTCGAGGCCTGGCTCGAGTCGCCGAGCCTCGTGCTCCTCGCGGAGGGCCCTGACCATTGGAGCGGGCTCCGCGCCCAGATCGAAGCTGGCCGCGTCGTCGGTCCGCGGATCCACGATGCGCGCATCGCAGCGCTGTGTCTTGCGCACGGGGTCCGCGAGCTGTGGACCG
>JADLGR010000179.1 GCA_020849175.1 Deltaproteobacteria bacterium | reverse complement strand
GCGTGGCCGGGGCACGTCTCGGTGCCGGCGTGCGCGTGCGCAGCGTCGGCGAAGACGCGCCCCTCGCGCGCGAGACGACCGAGCCCACCGGGCATCGACGAGTCGAGACGATCGGCGCGGAGCTGGTCGATCGAGATCACGAGGACGACGCGCGGCGGCCGCGCATCCGCGGCAGTCGCTGGCCGCGGGGCACCTGGTAGCGCGGCGACGGCGGTGGCCACGAAGGCCACGAGCGCCGACGTGCGCCGGGCCGCGACGCGAGGCACGCATGCCGCGGTGAGGCTCGCGACCGCGCCGGCCCGGCGCGTCACCGCGCGTCGGTGCACGCCGGACAGTGCCCGTAGAGCTCGTGCCGGTGCCGCAGCACCTGGAAGCCGTAGCGCTGCGCGATCTCCTCCTGCGCCGTCTCGATCATCTTGCACTCGAACTCCACGATCTTGCCGCAGCGTACACAGACCAGGTGGTCGTGATGCTCGTGAGGGATCTCGTAACGCGCAACGCCGCCATCGAAGTGCCGCTCGTGCGCGAGGCCGGCGTCACAGAGCAGCTTCATCGTGCGATACACGGTCGTGTACCCGATGTGCGGATAGCGATCGCGCACCCGCTGATGGAGATCCTCGCCGCTGATGTGCCCGCTGGCCTCGAGGAACACCTCGAAGATCGCCTCGCGCTGCCGGGTCTGCTTGAGGCCCTTCGTCTCGAGGTAGCGGTTGAGGGCGGCGTGCTCGACCTCGTGCGCCATGACACGAAGTAAAGCGATGACGCCACCGGGCAGCAACCCGCGCCGCCGCTGCGCTCGTGTCTTTGGCCCGGCCGCCAGCACTCGGCCCGGAACGGCTCAGTGCGCGGAAGGGTCGGGCAGCGCGGCCTTCGCGCGCCGCGCCTCGGCAGCGCGAACGTTGCGCTGCGCGGCCTCGTTGCCGCAGTCGAGCGCCACTGCTCGCTGCCAGGCCGCGAGCGCTTCCGCGTCGCGGCCCTCGGCCTCGTAGGCGATGCCGAGGTGGTTCTGCACCTCGGACGATTCGGGCATGAGGCGCGCAGCCTGCTCGAGATCCGCCACCGCTTCGCGAGCGTCTCCCCGATCGAGCGCCCGTGTCCCCGAAGCGTAGAGACGCGCGCCCGACCAGGTGCTGCATCCAGCACAGAGCACCAGCAAGCCGATCCCGACCGATGCGATCGTGACTGTGCGAGGCGGCATCGGCCGCGATGGAACCGTCACGACGGCGCGCGCGCAACCGGCCACCGGGCGTGCGTGCCGGCCGGGACTCTTTCCGGGGTCCGTCGCCGGGGACGAAGCGGCCCGTGCACGGCGCGTGCTTGCGCGAATGCGACAGCCTGCTACATTCCACCGAATGGCAGGCGATCTCTCGGTTCACACCGGCACCCCGCGACCCGCTGCAGCGGTCATGCCGCTTCGCAGCGCGAAAGGTGTGTCCAGCGTCCGGTAGACCCGTGAGCCAGGCCCGAGCGGCTCGATTCGGAGGCCGCGGACGCTGAAACGTCCGCGGCCTCCGTCGTTTCGAGCCCTGGAGCCCTCCTCATGAGCACCGAGATCGCCCGCACCGCCGCGCGCACGACGATGCGCCCGGGAGGTGTTCGCGAGGTCGCCCTCCTCGCGTACCCCGTCGTCCTCACGCAGCTCTCGCAGACCCTCATGTTCGCCGTCGACGCCGCGATGGTCGGCCGCCTCGGCGCGACCGAGCTCGGCGGCGTCGGCTTCGGCGGCATCTGGATCTGGACCGTCCTGTGCTTCTTCATGGGCGCCGTTTCCGGCGTACAGACTTTCGTGTCGCAGGAGGACGGCGCGCTGCGCGCGAACACGGCCGGGCGCTGGGTCTGGCAGGCCATGGCCGGCGTGTTGCCGATGCAGCTCGCCAGCGTCGCTGTCTTTCTCTGGGTGCTGCCGGCCTGGCTCGCGTGGCTGGCGCCCTCTGCCGAGCTGCAGGCGCAGTGCATCGCGTACGTTCACGGCCGCGCGTTCGGAATGCCCGCGCTACTCGGCTGCATGACGCTCGCAGCGTTCTTCCGCGGGATCGGCGACACGCGAACGCCGCTCTACGTGACCCTCGCCGGCAACGTCGTGAACGCGGGGCTCGCCTACGGCCTCATCTTCGGCCACTTCGGCCTTCCTCGCTGGGGAGCCTTCGGAGCTGGCATCGCGACGAGCGTCGCGGATTGGGTCTATCTCGTCTCGATCGGCACGCTCTTCCTGCGCCCAGCCCTTGCGAGGCGCTTCGGTACGAGAGACGTCCGTGTCGAATGGGCGCGCGTCCGGCGCTACTTGCGAACGAGCCTCCCGATCGGTGGGCAGTGGGTGCTCGACATGAGCGCCTTCGCGCTCTTTGCGACGCTGGTCGCACGCATGGGCGACGTGTCGATGGCGGCGAACCAGGCGCTGCTGAATCTGGCTTCGTTCTGCTTCATGCTCGCGTACGGGATCTCGATCTCGTGCTCGACGCTCGTGGGCCGGTACATCGGAGCGGGTGACCTCGGCGCCGCCGAGCGCAGCTATCACACCTCGCTCGGCCTCGCGCTGGCGCTCGCCGCCGTCGTGGCGGTCTCGTTCGTCACGATCCCCGGCCCGCTCTTTCGTATCTTCACCGACGATCCCGCCGTGCTCGCGCTCGGCGGCCCACTGCTGCTCCTCGCCGCCGCGTTCCAGCTCCTCGATGCCCTCGGCATCGTCGCCGGCGGCGCGCTGCGCGGCGCGGGCGACACCCGCTGGCCCTTTCTCGTCCAGACGGGCCTCGCGTGGGGCCTGCGCGTCCCGCTCGTCTATCTGGTCGGCGTCGTTCTCGCGAAGGGCGTGGTCGGCGCGTGGCTCGCCGAGCTCGTCTACATCTGGGTCCTCGGCGGCGTCTTCGCGCTACGGCTTCGCGGCGGAGCGTGGAAAGGGGTGAGGATCTGAGCCCCGCTCAGTGCACCCGCGGTAGCTCGACGCGCGCGACGACGGGGAGGTGGTCCGACGCGCGGCGCGCCGCGGAGCTGTCGTGCGCGCGGATCTCGACGATGCGTGCGCCGCGGGCGTAGATGCGGTCGAGCGCGAGAACGGGCCGGGCCGACGGGAAGCTCGGCGGCCACGCCCGGTTGCTGTGCGCGCCGAGCGCGGCGTCGAGCGCTCGTGTCGCGCGGCACTGGCGCCACGCGTTCATGTCGCCGAGCAGGATGGTCGCTCCGCTGCGGATCTGCGGGTGATCGAGGAGCGAGCGCACCTGCTGGTGACGCGTGCGGTCGACGAGCGCGAGGTGGGTCGCGACGACGCCGAGCGACCCGGCAGGAGCATCGAAGCTCGCGGCGACGGCGAGGCGCTTCTCGAGACGCGAGAACGAGAGGTCGAGCGTCGAGACGGTCGGGATCGGCCAGCGCGAGAGGATCGCGTTGCCGAGCTCGCCGAAGCGGTGGATGCGCGTGGCGGCGAACGCGAGGTGAAGGCCGAGCGCGTCGGCGAGCTTCTCGAGCGGATCTTCTTGGTCGAGCGGCCGCAGCACCTCTTGCAGCGCGATGACGTCGGCGCCGAGCTCGGAGATCACGAACGCCGCGCGCGCGGGGTCGGGCTCGCGGCGGCCGCTCATTCCCGTCCAGCGGTGAACGTTGTACGTCGCGACGGTGAGCTCGGCGCCCATCGCCGAGGCGGCGGCGGGGTGTCGCGGCGCGCGAACGAGGCACACGTTCGGCGCGAGCGGAGCGAGCGCGGGGCGCGCCTTCGTGAGCCGCGCCGCGAGGTGACGCGCCGCGCCCGCTGACGAGCGCCGGGGCTTCTTGCCTCCGGCCCGACCGGCGGCAGATTCTCCTACGGGCTCTCGGCGCTTTGCCATGACCGGGTGCGGCTCCCCGGGCCGAGGCTAGCGCGCGCCGCTCTCGCGCGGCGGGCCCGGGCTGCCGATAGGGAAGCGCCGGAGACCGCGGGGCCCGGCGCCACGCTCGGATCTGGGGGGATCGTGCTGATTTTGCGTCCCATCAGGAGAGAGGACCTCGAGCCGCTGGTCGCGCTCGCGGCGCTGCTCGATTCGGTGAACCTGCCGAGCGACCGCGAGTTCCTCGCCGCACGAATCGAGACGTCGCTGCGATCGTTCGCGGGAGAGATCGCGAGCCGGCGCGACGGGATCTACGTCTTCGTTCTCGAAGACACGTCCTCGGGCCGCGTGCTCGGAACGTCGACGATCGTCGCACGGCACGGGACACGCGAGCGGCCGTTCTACTGGCTCGAGGTCTACACGGAAGAACGCCACAGTGCCGAGCTCGGCCGCCACTTCGAGCACCGCAAGCTGCGTCTGCGCTCGACCGAGCACGGCGCCACGGAGATCGGCGGCCTCATCCTCGATCCGGCCTACCGCCGCCACCCGCGCAAGTGCGGCAAGGCGCTCTCGATCGTTCGCTTCGCGTACGTCTCCGCGCACCCGGACCGCTTCGAGCGCGACGTCATGGCCGAGATGCTCTCTCCGTTCGAGGCATCGGGAACGAACCTGCTCTGGGAGGCCTTCGGCGCGCGCTTCACGGGCCTTTCGTATCGCGAGGCCGACCGGCTGTGCGTTCGCGACAAGAAGTTCATCGCCGACCTGTTCCCGCGCGATCCGGTCTACGCGACGCTCTTCCCGCCCGAGGTCCAGGCCGTCATCGGCGAGCCGGGCGAGACGGCGCTGGCCGCGCTCCGCATCCTCGAGAAGGTCGGGTTCCGGTACCTGCACCAGGTCGACCCGTTCGACGGCGGCCCCTACTACGGCGCGGCGCGCGACGCGATCGCCTCGGTGCGCGAGCGCCGCGAGCTGGTGCTGCCGAGCCTCTCGCTCGAAGCGGAGCCCGCGGCCGAGGGCCCGCTCGCGCTGGTCTCGGCCGAGGCCGCGCTCGGCTTTCGCGCCGCGGTGGTCCCGCTCGATCCGGCGGGTGCGCCCGCGGTGACGCGCGAGACGCGTGAGGCGCTCGGCGTGAAGGCGGGCGATACGCTCGCGGTGACCCCTCTTCCATGAGCCCGGAGTCAGGCCGCATTCTGGTCAGTCGCTCTCCCGCCGATCCGCGGCAGGAGCTCGGGCGCTTCGGCGTCGCGGACGACGCGGCGGTGGCGTGCGCGGTCGAGCGCGCACGCGAGGCATTCCCGGCCTGGCGCGACGCGGGCAACGAGGCTCGTGCGGCCATCTGTCTGCGCTTTCGCGACGCAATCCGTGCGCGCATCGACGAGCTCGCGCACCTCATCGCGCTGGAGGTCGGCAAGGCGCTCTGGGACGCACGCAGCGAGGCCACGCTCGTCCCGGCGAAGGTCGACGTGACGCTCGCAGAGGGCCTGCGCCTGGTTCGGACGATCGAGGCCGGCCCCGGAACGCGCGCGACGTTCCACCCGCGCGGCGTCCTCGCCGTCCTCGGGCCCTTCAACTTCCCCGCCCACCTCTCGAACGGACACATCGTTCCTGCGCTTGCGACCGGCAACACCGTCGTGTGGAAGCCGAGCGAGCTCGCACCCGCGGTCGGCGCCTTCGTCGCCGAGGCGTGGAAGGAGGCAGGGCTCCCGCCGGGCGTCCTCGAGCTGGTCCACGGCGCGGCGGAGACGGGGCGCAGCCTCGCCGTGCACCCCGGCATCGATGGCGTGCTCTTCACCGGATCGTCGGCGGCGGGGCAGGCGATCGTGCGGGCGACCCTCGCGCAGCCGGGAAAGCTCCTCGCACTCGAGCTCGGCGGCAAGAACGGCATCCTCGTTCGGGCCGATGCCGACCTCGATCTCGCAGTGGCAGAGACTGCGATCTCGATCTGCACGACGACCGGCCAGCGCTGCTCGTCGGCGAGCCGCGTCTTCGTCGAGGCTCCGCTGTTCGACGCGTTCTGCGATCGCCTGGCACAGGTGCTGCGCGGCGTTCGCCTCGGGCATCCGCTCGAGGGCGGCGTCTTCATGGGACCGCTCGTCTCGCTCCGCGCGCACGAGAAGCTCTCGCACTACCGTGCGATCGCGCGCGAGGCCGGTGGCGAACGCGTCACGTGCGGTGACACCGTTCTTCCGCCGCCGTACGCGGCTCCCGGCCTCGTCCGCTTCGAGCGCGCCGAGCAGACACATCCCTACCAGCGCGACGAGATCTTCGGACCCGAAGCCGCACTCTACCCGGTGAGCGATCTCGATCACGGCATCGCCGCGCTGAACGACTCCGACTTCGGTCTCGTCGCGAGCGTGTTCACGCGCGATCGATCGGGCTGGACACACTGCATCGGACGCGTGCAGACCGGCCTTCTCAACTGGAACCGCGGGACGATTGGTGCGAGCGCGAAGCTTCCGTTCGGCGGTCTCCGCCAGAGCGGCAACGACCGGCCGGCGGGTGTCTTCTCGACGCTCTACTGCACGGTCCCGCAGAGTCACCTCGAGCACACGGGGGGCCTCGACCCGAAGACGCTCCCGCCCGGAATGCCGCGGCCGTGACTGCAGGGCAGTACCGGCGCACGGTGCTGATGGGCGATCCGACGCATTTCAGCGTCAAGGGAGGCGCGAATCCGCACACGCGGACGCGCTGGGGGACGCGCCGCCGCGTCGACCGCGCGACGGCGATCGCACAGTGGGGACGACTGCGGTCGATGCTCGAAGACATCGGCGTCCGCGTCGTCGTCGTCCCGCCCGACCCGGCGCAGCCCGGACTCGTCTACCCCGCGAACGCGGGCTTCATGACCGACGTCGACGCGGAGAAGCCGCTCTCCGAGAAGACCTTCTACCTCTCGAACCTGCTTCCGACGCGCGCGGGAGAGCGGCCGCACTACGAGCGCGTGCTCGCGGCCGCGGGCGTCCGCACCGCGCGCATCGACGAGACCTTTCGCTTCGAGGGCGAGGCCGACTTCTTCCCGGCCGCAGGCCGCTACCTCCTCACGCACGGCCACCTCGAGCGGCAGCGCTTCGTCCCGGCGCTCGCCTTCCCGCCGTGGAAGCGCGTCTACGGCTTTCGCACCGATGCGCGCGTCTCGGGCATCCTCGCACCGATCGTTCGCCCGATCCCGGTGCTCTCGCTCGAGCTGGTGCTCGAGGCTCACTACCACGGCGACACGGCGCTGTGTGCGTTTGGGCCGCAGCGCGAGCACCTGCTCGTCTTTCGCCGGGCGCTCTCGCCACGAAGCTGGCAGCTCGTGAAGGACGCCTTCGGCGAACGACTCCTCGAGCTCGGCGAAGAGGACGCGGGGCGTTACGCCGCCAACTCCTTCACGCTCTCGCGGGCAGCGGAATCGTTCCTCGTGCTGCCCGCGGGAGTCTCCGATCGCCTGCTCGACGAGGTGCGAGAGCGCGGCACGACGCCGATCACCGCCGACGTCTCCCAGTTCCTCGAGAAGGGCGGCGGGAGCGTCAAGTGCATGATCGGAGATCTGGGTCCGATGTGCTGACGGGACGTTGCCTCTCTGACCGCGATGCGAACCTCGATCGCTTCCTGCGCAGCCCGCTGGGCCCTCACGCACACCTTCTCCCCCGTGGACCGTCCGACGGGAACCGCTCGATCGAGCGGCGTGATACAACCAGCGAGGATTTCTCTCTCGAGAACGTTCCAATTCGGATGGGAGGCAGGGCAATGTCCGAACGACGCTTCTTCGAGGTCGAGGGTTTCGACTTCTTGGCACGGATCACTCTCGGGGCCGCACCGTACCGCCTGTCGGAGGTCGGCGAGGTGCTCGCGACGATCGACCGGATCACCGACGGGGACTGCGACTCATGGTTCGACGAGTGGATGGCCACGGCGCGACGCGCCCGCGAAAGTGCCGAGGAGTGCGCGAGGCGCGGGAATCCCGTCAGCTCCCGGGACGCCTACCTCCGCGCGGCCCACTACTCGGGCTCGGCCTTCTTCTACGCTCTTTCAACCAGTGATCCGGGGCGCTCGCTTCCGACCTGGCGATGGCACCGTGAATGCTTCGACCGAGCGATCGACCTCTGGCCGACCCCGGTCGAGAGAGTCGCGATCCCCTACGAGAACACCGCACTCCACGGGTACTTCTGGAGCGGCGGGGGAGGACGGCGCCCGACGCTGATTCTCAACAACGGCTCGGACGGGCCGGTCAGTGACATGTTGGAGATGGGCGCCGACGACGCCGTCGCGCGCGGATACAACGCGATCACCTTCGACGGCCCCGGCCAGGGCCAGGCGTTGTACGAACAGGGCCTCTTCTTCCGACACGACTGGGAAGCCGTCATCCGGCCCGTGGTCGACTTCGTCCTTGGCCGCGACGATGTCGACCCGGACCGGATCGCGCTCGCCGGATTCAGCCAGGGCGGCTACTGGGTACCGAGGGCCGCCGCGTTCGAACACCGACTGGCCGCGATCGTGGCGGACCCCGGCGTCGTGAAGGTCAGAACGTCCTGGACCGATCATATACCCGCACCGCTGATGCAGCTCCTGGACGCCGGTCAGGATGCGCAGTTCGACGAGTACCTGTCGGAAGGCCTGAAGGAAGACTCGATGGCCCGGATGACGCTCGTGAAACGAATGGAACCCTACGGCAGCACGTCGGTGGCGGCGATCCTGCGGGAACTCACGAAGTGGGACCTGACGGAGGTCGCGAACCGAATCGCGTGCCCTGTTCTCATCACCGATCCGGAGGACGAGCAGTTCTGGCCGGGGCAGTCGGAGGAGCTGTTCAATCTGGTCGATCATCCCGCCAGGACACTCCTGCCGTTCACGACCGCGGAGGGTGCCAACCACCATTGCGAGCCGCTCGCCCCGCAGCTGCGAGCCCAGCGCATGTTCGACTGGCTCGACGTGCAGCTCGACATCCCGCACGGGACGTAGCGCGG
>JADLGR010000178.1 GCA_020849175.1 Deltaproteobacteria bacterium | reverse complement strand
TCGACTCCCTCGGATCGCGCTCAGGAGCGCATCGCGTTCGGCTTCGAGCACGCGTGCTCTCTCGGGCTCGGGACCGAGTGCGAGCTCGGCTTCGAGGCTCGCCTGCAACGCGCCCACACGCCCTGCGCTCCGGTGCAGCGATGCGATGCGAGCAACGAGCGCAGCGTCGCGGGGCGCTTCCGCGCGGAGCCGTTCCAGCCACGGAAGAGCTGCGTCGGCGCCGAGGTGCTCCGAAGCGATGCACGCCGCGCGTTCGAGAAGCGCGCGGCGTGCGCCGTCACCCACCCCGCGGGCCGCGTCGAGGAGGCAGGTCAGGAGCGCGGGCCAGTCTCCGAGCTGCTCGAGCGTTGCGCGCAGGCCTTCGTGCGCGCACTGGAGCGCAGGATCGAGCTGGAGCGCTTCCCGCCAGCGCGGCGCGGCTGCGCCGGGACTTGCGAGCGGGCCGGCAAGGAGCGCGGCCTGCCGTGCGAGGAGCCTCGCTCGTTCTCTCGCGCCGGTGCTGCGTTCGAGTGCCACCTCGAGGAGCGGAACCTCGTGCGCGGCGGCCCCGAGCGAGTCGGCGAGCGCGAGCGCCCGCGCCAGCGTCTCGTCGCTGCCACGGTCGAGATCGACGGCGCGGCGCAGATGCACCAGTGCGTCACCGGGCTGTGCGAGGTGGGTCTCGAGGATCTGCGCCAGCTCGAGCCGCAGCGGGATCTCCTCGGGGCCGGCGCGAAGCGCGAGCTCCTCCTCGAGCGCACGGGCGAGCGAGGCCCAGTCGCCCCGCGCACGGTGGAGCCGTTGCAGGGCTTCGAGGGCAGCGGGATGACGCGGCCGCGCCGCGAGGCTGGCGCCGTACGCCGCGATCGCCGATTCGGTGTCGCCAGCGCTCTCGCAGGCCTGGCCGCGGCGAAGGTGCCAGCCGGCCGCTTCACGCGGGTCGGTGCACGCCGAGGCGGCGTCGCCGCAGAGCCTGGCGAGCTCGCGTTGGCGTCCGAGCCGCTCGAGCAGATCGGCGAGGGGATGCGCCAGTACGCCGAGTGCTCCGAGCTGCGCGATGGCCGCCTCGATCTGCTCGGCGGCAGCGCCGGTGTCTCCGGAGGCCTCGAGGGCTTTCGCCGTGCGCACCGCGCTCACGGCCCGGCCCAGCGTCTCGGGGGAGGGTGCGGCCACCGAAGGGCGGCCTGCGCTTCGCGTCTCCATCGCCCTCCTGTCCCGCCCCGGGGCCGCTGCCCCACGACTCTCAATCGACCCCCCCGCGCGGTAGCTTGAACCCTGCGCGGTTGCGAGCAGATTGCTGTCTCTGTAGGTTTTTCGATGGGTTACGGCATGAAGGAGGCCTTCGGCCTCCCCCATGAGAGGCTCGCGGGGGGCGGCCCCGTCCGCGGAGGCCACGCAAGAAGGAGACGCCGCTGGACGAGAGCCGCCGGACCGGCGATGCCGAGGTCGGGCGCACGGAGAGCGCGCAGTCGGCCACTGCCGCGCGCCCGGCGTCCGAGCTGCCGCCGGCGGAGCTGCGCCGGCGCCGACGCGAAGCGCTGATCACGGTCGCCGTGATCGCGGCGATCTCCGCGGTCGTCGTGTTCGAGGGGCGCGTCACGCGACCCGGCAGCTCGCTCCCGGTCGGCGACGGCGTGGCGTTCCTGTTCCTCAACGCCGTCAACGTGCTCCTGATCGGAGTCCTGGTCTTCCTGATCAGCCGCAACTTCGTCAAGCTCGTCTTCGAGCGCCGGCGCGGGATCCTCGGCGCTCACCTCAACGCGCGCTTCGTGATGGCCTTCCTCCTGATCGCGACGGTGCCGACCGCCGTTCTCTTCGCCGTTTCGGCGTTCTTCGTCACGGCGTCGATCGACACCTGGTTCAGCCTGCAGGTCGACGACGCGATCGAGCAGAGCCGTGCCGTTGCCGACTCCTACTACGAGGGATCGAGCCGCAGTGCGCTCTTCTTCGGGCGCCGCATCGCCGAGCAGATACGCGCAGAGGGCTTGCTCGCCGACGCCCACCGGGCGCGGCTCGCCGAGGTCGTTCAGGCCAAGCAGCGCGAGTACGACCTCGGAGTCGTCGAGGTCTTCAGCGCCACCGGCGAAGAGCTCGTTGCCGTCAGCAATCCCGAGATTCCCGCCGCCAACTTCTCGCGCCCCGAGAGCGATCTCGTCCGCTCGGCGCTCACCGGCTCCACGGCGTCGAGCATCTCCGAGATCGGAGGCGCCGACGTGATTCGTGGGGCCGTTCCGATCCGCTCCGTGGCAGGTGGCGAGGAGACCGTCGGGGCCGTGGTGGTGAACACCTTCGTTCCGCGCTCGCTCACGCGTCGCGTCGGAGAGATCCGCGCCGCGCTCGACGAATACCGAAGACTGCAGCCGAACGCGGGACACATCCGAACGGTCTACCTGCTCGAGCTGCTGCTCATCTTCCTCGTGGTTCTGCTGCTCGCGACGTGGTGGGGCCTTCGTATGGCCAAGGGCGTGACGGCGCCGATTCGCGCGCTCGTCGAAGGCACGGACGAGGTTGCGCGCGGCAACCTCGACGTCGTGATCGAGCCCACGTCCGACGACGAGGTGGGCTTCCTCGTGCGCTCGTTCAATCGGATGACCCACGATCTTCGCGAGGCGCGCGGATCCCTCGAACGCTCGAACACCGAGCTCGAGCAGCGGCGACGCTACATGGAGATCGTGCTCCGCAACATCGGTGCGGGCGTGGTCTCGATCGACGCCGAAGGACGGATCGGCACGATCAACCCATCGGCGCAGCGGCTGCTCGGCGTGTCACCGGGAGTCGGGCTCGCCGGTCGCAAGCTCGAGGAGGTGTTGACGCGCCCCGAGCACCTCGAGATCGTCGCCGATCTCGCGGCGCAGCTCCGGCCGGGCCTGCGCGAGAGCCTCCGTCGTCAGGTGCAGGTGCCGTCGGGCGACGAGGTGCTCACCCTGCTCGTGAGTCTGACGCTCTTGCAGGACGAGGACGGCCGGAGACTGGGCGTCGTGTTGGTGTTCGACGACTACACGCAGCTCGTGAAGGTCCAGCGCA
Organism: Deltaproteobacteria bacterium; assembly: GCA_020849175.1. GTDB lineage: Bacteria > Myxococcota_A > UBA9160 > UBA9160 > UBA9160 > MYXO. Next base: position 4,641 of record JADLGR010000178.1, on the reverse strand, counting down.
TGGCGGCGTGGCGCGAGGTCGCGCGCCGCATTGCACACGAGATCAAGAATCCGCTCACACCCATCCAACTCTCCGCGCAGCGCATCCGACGTCGCTTCCGGGAACGGCTCGCTCCGGCCGGTGAGGATGCCAGGGTGTTCGACGAGTGCGTCGATACGATCACCACGCAGGTCGCGAGTCTGGAGCTGCTCGTGAACGAGTTCTCGAACTTCGCGCGGCTGCCCGCGGCAGATCCGAAGCCCGACGACCTCAACCGGTTGGTGGCCGATACGGTGGCGAGCTACGCCGGAACCGAGGGAGTGACGCTGAGGACCGCGCTCGATCCATCGCTTCCGAGCATCGAGCTCGACCGCGAGCAGATGCGCCGCGCGCTCTCGAACCTGATCGAGAATGCGATCGCAGCGCTGCGTGAGCAACGCGAAGCGGGAGCGGCGACGGACGAGGGCCATATCGAGCTGCGAACCGTGTACGACGAGCGGCTCGGGACGGCCCGACTCGAGGTGGCCGACGACGGCCCCGGCATTCGCCCCGAGGACCGCCGGCGGATCTTCGAGCCCTACTTCTCGACGCGCCGGGGCGGCACGGGCCTCGGACTCGCGATCGTCTCGCGTATCGTGGCCGACCACCGCGGCTACATTCGGGTGCACGACGACCGGCCGCGTGGAACCAGGTTCGTACTCGAGCTGCCGGTGCGTGGAGCCTGAGGACCGATGGCGGAACGCATTCTGATCGTCGACGACGAGGAGAGCATCCGGCGCTCGCTGTCGGGTCTGCTCGCCGACGAGGGCTACGAGATCGTGACGGCCGGCGACGGCGATCAAGCGCTCGCGGCGCTGCGAACCGACACTTCGCCGGGCGTCGTTCTGCTCGACATTGCCATGCCGGGGCGCGACGGGCTCGAAGTGCTCGAGCAGCTCCATGCCCTCAGGCCCGAGATGCCGGTCGTGATGATGAGCGGGCACGGAACGATCGAGACGGCCGTTCGAGCGACGAAGCTCGGCGCCTACGACTTCATCGAGAAGCCGCTGTCGGCGGACAAGCTGCTGCTCACGCTCCAGCACGCGCTCCAGCACGCGGGGCTCGCACGAGAGAACCGCGTGCTACGCGCCGAGGCGCTCCGCGCCCACGAGATCCTCGGCACCTCGGACGTGATCCGGCGCCTGAAGGAGCAGATCGCGCTCGCCGCGCCGACGAACGGCTGGGTCCTCATCACCGGCGAGAACGGGACGGGTAAGGAGCTGGTCGCGCGGCAGATTCACCTGCAGAGTCGGCGAGCGGAGCGTCCGTTCGTCGAGGTCAACTGCGCGGCCATCCCGGAGGAGCTGATCGAATCGGAGCTCTTCGGTCACGAAAAGGGCGCGTTCACCGGCGCGATCGCGCAGAAGCGCGGGAAGTTCGAGCTCGCGCACACGGGAACGATCTTTCTCGACGAGATCGCGGACATGAGCCTCAAGACGCAGGCCAAGATCCTTCGCATCCTGCAGGAGCACAAGTTCGAGCGCGTCGGCGGAACCGAGACGATCGAGGTCGACGTACGTGTGATCGCGGCCACCAACAAGGCGCTCGAAAAGGAGATTGCAACGGGCCGCTTCCGCGAGGATCTCTACTACCGGCTCGCCGTGATTCCCTTCCACGTCGCTCCGCTGCGCGAGCGCCGTGAGGACATCCCGGTGCTGGTGACCGCCTTCGTCCGCGAGTTCTGTGCCGAGTCGGGGGTGCGGGAGAAGACGATCCAGCCCCGTGCAACGAGTCTGCTGCAGGCCTACGCGTGGCCCGGCAACGTGCGCGAGCTGCGGAACCTGATCGAGCGCCTCGTGCTGATGACGCCGGGGCCGCGGATCGGCAGCGACGATCTCCCCGATTCGATCCGCAGCTCCGATGCGCACGACGGATCCGACGGCGAGAGCCTGGAGGGAGCGCGCCGCGCGTTCGAGCGAGAGTACCTGCTGGCGCGGCTTCGTGAGCACGGATGGAACGTCTCGCGGACGGCCGAGGCGATTGGCATCGCGCGCGAGAGCCTGTCGCGGAAGATCCGGAGCCACAGGATCGAGACGCAGCGTGACTGAGGCTGACACCGTCCGCATCGGCGCCGCAGATCCCGCGGACGCCGACGCCGTCGCGGCCCTCGCTGCTGCGGCGCTGCGCGAGCCCTTCGGTGCGGAAGCGATCGAACGCGCGCGCACGGAGGCCGGCGCGGTGCTGCTCGTGGCGCGCGTCGCGAGCGGGGGCGTCGCGGGCTTCGTGGCGGGTCAGCGCGTACTCGACGAGCTGCACGTATTCTCGCTGGCGGTGGCGCCCGCGTGGCGCCGGCGCGGAGTGGCGAGCGCGCTGCTCGGTGCGGCGGTAGGGGATCCCCCCGCGCGCACCGTGCTGCTCGAGGTGCGCGCGTCGAACGAGGGGGCTCGGCGATTCTACCGTGCGCTCGGCTTCGACGAGGTGGGATGCCGCCGCGGCTACTACACCGACGGAGAGGACGCGCGGCTGCTGACGCGCAGTGCAGCGGCGCGGGCAGGGTGCGAGCCGCGTTCGGGAGGCGACGCGGCGTGACGCACCCTCCGCTTCGCGTCGACGCCCGCGTGCGGGAAGGCCGCGCCGAGGGCGGCGCGAACCACCGGCTCCGTCTCTTCGTCCCCGGGTTCGAGGCGTTCGCACCGGGCCAGTTCGCGATGCTCTCGCCCGGGGCGGTCGGCGCGGCCGAGCGATTCGATCCGCTGCTTCCGCGTCCCATGGCGATCTACCGAGCGCACGGCGCCGACGGAGGCCGCGAGGTCGAGGTGCTGTACAAGGTGCACGGACGGGGCACCGCGCTGCTCGCGCAGGCGCGTGCGGGAGACCGCGTACGCTTCGTCGGCCCGCTCGGCCGGCCCTTTCCCGAAGCGCCGCGCGGCGCTCTCGCACTCCTCGTCGGCGGCGGAACGGGAGTCGCGTCGCTCTACGAGCTCGCTGCGCGAACGCGCGCCGCGAGCGGGGCGCGCGTGCGTGTACTGCTCGGCGCGCGGAGCGGCGCAGATCTCATGGGCCTCGCCGACTTCGAGTCGCTCGGCGTCGAGGTGGTGGTCGTGACCGAGGACGGCAGCCTCGGCGAGAAGGGGCTCGTCACCGAACCGCTCGAACGAATGCTCGGCGCCGAGTCCGATGCGATCGTCTACGCGTGCGGCCCGACGCCGATGATGCGCCGTGCGGCCGCGCTCGCCGCTGCCGGCGGGCGTCGCTGCTGGGTATCGCTCGAGAACCCCATGGCCTGCGGCTACGGCGTTTGCCTCGGCTGTGCCGCTCCGCGAGCCGGCGGCGGCTTCGTACTCGTGTGCCGCGACGGTCCGGTTCTCGATGCCGACATCGTCGACTGGGAGCGTCTCGCCGGATGAGCGGCCCCGATCTGAGCGTCGATCTCGGTGGCATCGCGCTTCGCAACCCCGTGCTGACGGCATCGGGAACCTTCGGCTACGGCACCGAGCTCGCGCCGTTTCTCGACCTTCGTCGGCTCGGCGGGATCGTCACCAAGAGCCTCACGCTCGAGCCGCGTAGCGGGAACCTGCCGCGTCGCATTGCCGAGACGCAGGGCGGGATGCTGAACGCGATCGGTCTCGAGAACGTCGGCGTCGACGCCTTCCTGCGCGAGAAGCTCCCCGCGCTCCATCCGGACGTCGTCGTCGTCGCGAGTGTCTTCGGCACCGAGGTCGAGCAGTACGCCGAGGTCTGCGAACGTCTCTCGACGTCGACCCGCGTCGCCGGCGTCGAGATCAACGCGTCCTGTCCGCACGTCAAGAGCGGCGGCATCGAGTTCGGACAGAACCCGAGGCTGCTCGCCGATCTCGTGCGCGGCGTTCGCCGCGCGACGTCGCGTCCACTTCTCGTCAAGCTCTCGCCGAACGTGACGAGCATCGCCGAGATGGCCACGGTCTGCGAAGGCGAGGGCGCCGATGCGCTCTCGCTCATCAACACGCTGCAGGCGCTCGACGTCGACGTCGAGACGCGGCGTCCCGTGTTGCGGAACGTTCTCGGAGGGCTCTCGGGCCCCGCGATCCGGCCCGTGGCCCTGCGCATGGTCTGGCAGGCCTCGCGCGCGGTTTCGATCCCGATCTGCGGCATTGGCGGAATCATGAACGCGGAGGACGCGCTCAAGTTCCTGATCTGTGGTGCAACGGCGGTGCAGGTCGGGACAGCGAGCTATCTCGACCCGACGGCGGCCGGCGAGATCGCCGACGGCATCGCGCAATGGGCGCGACGTCGCGGGATCTCACGCATCGCGGATCTCGTCGGAACCCTCGAGATTCCGGGCTGAGCGAGGCGCCTGCAGCAGGCGGGCGGAACGCCGTCCTCGACCTCGGAGCCGGGCAGCAGGAATGCGGAGTTGCCTGAGCTCCGCGGACACCTTCACATTCAGGAGCGAAGGAGTCCACAATGACGGCGAGTCATCCCTCCTACCCGGCGGAGCAGCGGCGCCGGCCGTCCCCCGGAGAGACGGAGCGGCTCGCCGCTTGCTGTCTCCGCGCGGCCCGTCCCCGGAGGGACGAAGGGGCTCGCCGCTTGCTATCTCTGTGTGATTCGGATAGTTTGCGCTCGTCTTACGCAGGTAGGACCGATTCGCTGCTCTTCCTCCCGGCTGCCTCCGGGCGGGGGCGCAGACGGGTCGGGCGCGCG
>JADLGR010000177.1 GCA_020849175.1 Deltaproteobacteria bacterium | reverse complement strand
GCTCATCGACGTCGCCTTCGAGGTCGGCTTCTCGGATCCGGCGCACTTCACGCGAGCCTTCCGTCGCTGGGCCGGGGTCTCACCGCGCGCGTTCCGGAGAGCGTGCGGGGGCCCCGCTGCAGCGGTGAACCGGCGCCCGGACGAGGGCCCGCACCGACAGCGCAGCATGGCGTGAGATGGCAAGCACAGGCGGCATCGCGGCTGCAACCTGAGTGCGCCGCATCCTTGGCAAGGAAGCCGCGGCACGGAGGGGTCCCATGCGCAGCGCTCGAGTCCGCAGCTTTGTCTCGTGTCTCTCGTTCGCCTCTGCCGTCGGACTGCTCGGCGTTGCTCGGCCGGCGATTGCGACGGAGCCCGTGGGGAGCCCCACGGCACCCGCGGACCCGGGGCCGGTAGTCGCGGCGATCGAGCCGAAGGCGCTCGAGCTGCTGAAGGCCATGAGTGCGCGCCTTGCGGCAGCGAACACGCTCTCGTTCACTGCACTCACGACCTACGAGAGCCCGTCACGACTCGGGCCTCCGCTCGCGTACACGACGCTCTCGCAGGTCAGCGTGCAGCGGCCGAACCGGTTCCGCGTTCTCACGACCGGCGACGGCCCCGCGACAGAGGTCTACGACGACGGCAAGACACTCGTCGCCTTCGCGCCGGCCGAGAACCTCGCCGCCGTCGCAGCAGCGCCTCCGACGCTCGACGGCGCGCTTCGCCTCCTGCACGAATCCGCTGCCTTCTACCTCCCCTTCACCGATGTTCTGGTCGCAGACCCGTACGGCGACATCGCGGACGGGATCGAGGTCGCGTTCGTCGTCGGACAGTCGCAGATCGTGGACGGCACGACGACGAACATCGTCGCCTTCGCGGCCGGCCGGAGCTTCCAGCAGGTCTGGATCGGCGCCGACGACCAGCTCCCGCGCCGCATCCGCGCCGTCTACGGCGACGATCCGTCACGGCTGCGTCACGACCTCGAGCTCTCGAGCTGGAAGCTCGATGGCGAAATCCCGGAAGGCGCGTTCACGTCGGCGAAGGCAGCCGCTGCAACGCGGATCCCATTCGAGCGACCCGACCCGAAGCCGCCGGGCGGCATTCCGGGAGCGTCCGTCGAGCCGGCGGCGAAGAACTCGCAGTCAGGAGGCAGGCCATGAGACGCAGCGGGTTCGTCTTCTCGGGGCTCTTGACGCTCGCCCTTCCCGGCGCGGCGCTGGCGTGGTCGCACTCGGGAGCGTTCGGCACCGCGTCGGGCGGGCGTGGCTCGTGGAGCGCGAGCGGCTATCGCGGAGGCTCGGCTTCCGGAGGCGACGGATCGTGGAGCGGTAGCGGCTTCCGCGGCAGCTCGGCCTCGGGGGGCGACGGGTCGTGGAGCGGCACTGGCTTCCGTGGAGGGACGGCGTCGGGGAGCGACGGCTCGTGGAGTGGAACGGGCTGGCGCGGGGGAACGGCATCGGGGAGCGACGGCTCGTGGCACGCCACCGGCGCTTCTGACGGCACGGCGTCGGGCGGCGGAGGCTATTGGCACGCAACGGGGCCCTACGGAACCACGGCGTACAACACCACCGCGTACTACGGCGGAACCTATTCGACGTATCACCCGCCGGCGGTCGTGAACAGCTACTACGGATCCGGCTGTTACAACTGCGGCGGCTGGGGGACGGCAGGAGCCGCCGCAGCCGGCGGCTTCCTGGGAGCTCGCCTCGCGCAGGCTCGCGCCGCAGAAGCCGCGCCGCCGCAGCAGCCCACGTACGTCATGGGCGGGATCTATCCCTCCCTTCCAGCCGGCTGTGTCCAGAGCAGCCAGGGTGCCGGCTCGTACTACAACTGCAACGGGACGTGGTTCAGCGCGGCCTTCGGCGCGAACGGCGTGTACTACCGCGTGGTGTCGGCTCCGGCGAGCTGATCGTCCTCTTCGATCGAGGGCGCAAACGCGCGTGATGCGCCGCCGCGCCCGGCAGAGCGTTCCACGACCGTAGGAGCGAGCGCCGATTCCCTCGTGTGCCGGCTACGCTCCGGTCCGGTCAAGCGTCCACACCGGGCACAACGAAAGGCGACCATGAAGCTGCGAATCCGCGTCGTATTGACTGCCTTGCTGATCCTCGCCGGGAGCGCCGGTCTCGCCCGTGCGCAGGCGTTCGAGACGCCTCCGACGCTCGATGCGGCGAACGCCGCTCCGGCGAACCTGCTGTCCGGCCGGGGCTTTCGCGTCCAGCCGAAGGTGCCGACCAACGGGATCACGACCCGGTTCACGATCGTGTCGGACGCCGGAACGTTCGAGGCGCTCGGCGCGCAGACGCTCGCGCTGCGCGAGACCGAGATCCCGGCGATCCTCGAGCTCGACCAGTCGAGCAAGGCGGCGACCTTTCTCGAGGCCGCTGGCAACACGGCCATTCGACCGCTCGAGTCGGCGGCACAGATGCTCACGAACCCGGGAGAGACGATCCAGGGGCTTCCGGGCGGGCTCGAGCGCTTCTTCGACCGCGTGTCGACGGGCGCGCAGGCCATCGCAGCCGCCGCCACGAGCTCGAACACCGATGTCGCCGCGCGCGGTCAGCAGGTGGCCGAGATGTCCGGGGGCGCCGCGGCGAACGCGCTCGGGTACAACCTCGAGCTGCGCCAGCTCGCGAAGCAGCTCGGCGTCGACCCGTACACATCGAACCCGGTGCTCGCGGAGAAGCTGCACGCATTCGCGAAGGTCGCGTTCGTTGCGCACGTCGCGACCAACACGCTCATCTCGGTTGCGGTACCCGCCTCGATCGCGATCACGGCCACCAACGTGACCCGCGATCTCGTCTACGACACGCCGTCCGGCGACCTCATCGCCCGCAACGCGTCGGCGCTGCAGGTGATGGGCGTCACCGACGACGGCCTGCTCGCCCTGCAGCAGGCGCCGGGCTTCACGCTCTCCCTGCAGACGGAGCTGGTCGATGCGCTCCAGCGGCTCTCCGGCGCGACCGGCGAGCCGGACGTCGTCGCGCTCGCCGCGACGGCGCAGAGCGCAGACCAGGCGCTCTTCCTGGTGCGCGCGCTCCGCATGCTCGGCCGTTACCAGCAGGAGGTGGCTCCGATCACCGGTCTCACGGCGCAGCGGACGATCGCAGCGACCGACGCGAACGGCGCCCTGGTCCTCCCCGCACCGGTCGATTACGTCTCGTGGACCGAGCGCGTGGCCGGCTTCGCCGAACGTCCTGACCTGGCTGCACCCCAGCGCAGTGTCTGGCTCTCCGGGCGAATGACGCCGCGCGCGAAGGCCGGCTTCGAGGCGCTCGGCTGGACCGTACGCGAGCGGGTGTCGGACGGCCGCTGATCCGATCTCGGCGAGGATCGCGTTCAGCGGATGCAGAGGCCCTTCCTCGCCAGCGTGCTGGTGGGGTCGGCGCGGGCCCGGCAGGCGACGGGCGTTCCGGCCTGGGTTCGAGTACGTCTGCGGCTTCGTCGGCGCAGACGCCAAACCGTGTGAGCCGAACCCCTTCCGGATTTCACACACTCCTCTTCTCACTGCCTCATCACGCTCGCGTTCGACGACTCGAGTGACGCCGGTCGCCCTCACCGCCGCAGGCGCATGCGCAGATCGATGCGCAGGCCCGCGAGGACTGCGGCGACACCCTGGTGCTCGCTTCGGCAAACTCCGCTTCGGCCCGCGAGGGCATCTTCGATGGGGGTGCGGTACCAGGGAAAGAGCGTCTGCGGCAGCGCGGAGGGCTCGAACCAGGCGAGTCGCGGGGTCTCACGGCTCGGTCGCAGCACGCCGCCGGTCGGACGACAGCGGTAGACGTGCGCCGTGTGCGGCCGAAAGCCGGTTCGCACGTAGGCGCCGACGAGATCACCGACGTCCACGTCGAGCCCCGTCTCCTCACGCAGCTCGCGCCGTAGCGCGGCCTCGAGCGGCTCACGCGGATGTGGGGTTCCGCCGGGCAGCTCCCAGCCCATGAGGTCACTGCGGACCGAGAGCAGGACTCGGCCGCATTCGTCGCGAATGACTCCCTGCGCAATCTCGAGCGGCGCGCGCTCGAGGAGGCGTGGCGACGCGAGTCCCCACCACGCGAGCTTCGTATAGACGCGCACGGCCCGCAGAACCCCTCGCACGGGGCCCACGGCCTACTCGACGATCTTGTTGAGGGGATACTCGACGATACCCCGAGCGCCCGCCTCGCGCAGCGCGGGGACCATCTCGCGCACCTGCGACTCCTCGATCACGGTGTTGACCGCGACCCAGCGCTCGTCGGCGAGCGCCGAGATGGTCGGCGTTGCGAGAGCCGGCAGGATCGAGAGCACCGACTCGAGGTGGTCACGGCGCACGTTCAGCATCAGCCCCACCCGGTTCGCGGCGGCGATCGCCGCACGCAGCAGCAGCGCGAGTCGCTCCATCTTGCGCCGCTTCCACTCGTCGGCGAAGGCGTCGCGATTCGCGATGAGGCGCGGCGTGCTCTCCTGCACCACGTCGAGGACGCGCAGATTGTTGGCGCGGATGCTCGATCCCGTCTCGGAGACATCGACGATCGCGTCGGCGAGCAGCGGGGGCTTCACCTCCGTCGCGCCGTACGAGAACTCGACCTCGGCCTTCACGCCGTGCCGTTTCAGATAGCGGCCGGTGAGCCCCACGACCTCGGTCGCGATCCGCTTGCCTTGCAGATCCTTCACGCTCCGAAAGGCAGAGCCCTCCTTCACCGCCAGCAGCCAGCGCACCGTCCGATAGTTCGGCCACGGCGCCGCCAGGTCGGCCAGCTCCTTCACCTTCGCACGGCTCTCGAGCACCCAGTCGATGCCCGTGATCCCGCAGTCCATCGCGCCGTGCTCGACGTAGCGTGCCATCTCCTGCGCGCGGATCAGAATGCACTCGATCTCGGCGTCGTCGATCTGCGGATAGTACGAACGCTCGGAGACGCGCACCCGCCAGCCCGCGAGGCCGAACAGGCGGATCGTCGTCTCCTGCAGGCTTCCCTTCGGGAGGCCGAGGCGGAGCCGAGGCGTCGCGGCCTTCGCCCTCATCGCTGGTAGACCTTCTCGGGATCGAAGACCTGCACGCCGTCGTCGGTCCAGCCGGCACCGTCACGGCGCCGGAAGAAGCAGTGACGCTTTCCCGTGTGACACGCGGCGCCGCCACGCTGCTCGACCTTCAAGAGCACTGCATCGCCGTCGCAGTCGATCCGCAGCTCGACCACGCGCTGCGTGTTCCCGCTCTCCTCACCCTTGTGCCACAGGCCCCGTGACCGGCTCCAGTACACGGCCTCGCCCGTCTCGATCGTGCGCCGGAGCGCCTGCTCGTTCATGTGCGCGACCATGAGGATCTCGCCCGTCGCGGCGTCCTGCGCGATCGCCACGACGAGCCCCCCGCCCTTGCCGAAATCGACCGCACCCAGGAGATCCATGGAGGCGGCGAGGCTACCGGGCGGCGAGAGCCGCCGCCAGCCGCTCGCGCAGCGCACGAAGATCGTCGAAGGCGGGTCCGCGTTGAACCACCACGTCGCGCGGTGCACCCCCTCCCTCGCTCCCCTTGCGACGCTCGAGAACGCCGCGGCGCACCAGCAGGTCGATCGCATTCTGGAACGTGATCGGGCTCGCAGCCTCCGGGCGCGTCGCCTCACCGAGAATCTGCGAGTGTTGGAGCTGGTCGCGGACCGCGCGCTCCAGCCGGCGCGCTCCGACGTTCGGCTCGGCCTCGAGCACCGCCGAGAAGGTGGCGAGGTAGGCCTCCGGGAAGCACGCGGTCTGCGCCGCGAGGAAGCGGAAGTACGGGATCCCCTTCTCCGTCGCGCGGAGCCCGGCCTCCGTCCACTCGATGTGCCCGCAGCGCTCGAAGTAGTCGAGGTAGCCGTCGAGATGCGCCGCCAACACCTCGCCACGCGGCACGAAGAACTCCTGGTAGAACAGCTCGATCCAGAAGGCGAGCTCCTCGCCGAGCCGGGCCCGGGTGCCGCCGGCGAGGCACGCCCGCGCGAGAAAGCTCGGCGCGGCGAGGTAGTGCAGGATCGTGTTGCGGTAGAAGTCGAGCGCGCGGCGCCGTGACTCGTCGAAGTAGAGGATCTCGCCACGTGCATCGGTTGCCGACCGCAGCAGATCGGCCCGCAGCAGGAACGCAATCGCCTCCCGGAAGTCGCCCCCGTCCCTCGCGAGCGCGGGCGTGAGGCCGACGTCCTGCAGACGCAGCAGGTCGACGACGAGCTGCATCCGGCGCGTGAGCTCGTGTCGGAGCAGGCCTCGTGCTCCTCCTGCGAGGATCGCGCACGCGGCGACCGACGTTGCATTCACGACCGTTGCCCAGTTGATGCGCTCGACGAGCCGCTGTGCGAGCGCTTCGACGAACTGGCGCTTCTCCTCCTCGACCTCCTGCGACTCGTCGGACGCGAACCGCTCGCGCCGCGCGCCGAGCGCTTCGGCCAGCGAGATCGGCTCGCCGAAGTTCACGAACACGCTCCCGAACCGACGCTGCAAGAACTTTCGGGCGCGCAGCAGGCCGAGCGTGCTCTCCTCGGTCTTCTTGCCTCCCTCGATCTCCTCGACCATTGCGCTCTCTTCGACGAGCCGCTCGTACGTGATGGCGATCGGGACGAAGAACAGGTCGCGGCGTGTGCACGAGAGGAAGGCGTCGAGGTCCCACGACAGCATCCCGAGGCGTGGCACCAGCGTCTTTCCCGTTCGCGAGCGTCCGCCCTCGATGAAGAACTCCTGCGTGAAGCCCTCCTTCACCAGATATCCGACGTAGCGCCTGAAGATCTCCTTGTAGAGCGGGTCGGCGAACGAGCGTCGCAAAAAGAACGCACCGCCGCGGCGGAAGATGAAGCCGAAGGGACCGAAGCCCATGTTCTCACGCGCCGCGATGTGCGGCGGAACGAGATGGTTCGAGTAGAAGAGCACCGACAGGATCAGGAAGTCGAAGTACGAGCGGTGGCTCGGGACGAGCACCAGCGGGTGTCGCTTGGCGTAACCGGCGACCTTCTCGAGACCCGACACCTCGATCGACGCGAACATGCGCCGGAAGATCCCGGACACGATCGCGTTGAGCACGGCGAGGAACGTCGAGTTCATGTTCGCCGCGATCTCGCGGAAGATCTTCTCCGCGCCGATGCGACCTACGTCGCGGCTGCGACCGCGCGCGCGCGCGTACTCCTCGATCGCCGCTTGCACGCGGGGATCGGACAGCACCTCTTCCTGCACCTTGTGGCGGGGCTTGAGCGTCGGGCCCTCGACCGCCTTCTCTTCGCGGTAGAAGAAGACGAGCATCGATCGGCGCACCTTCCGCACCAGCGCCTCTTCGCCTTCGTGCCGGCGCTCGCCGACGAAGCGCGTCAGGTCGATCGGGTCGCCGACCTTGACGTGAAGGCCCCGGTAGGTGGTGAGGAACGACGTCACCTTCGCCAGGTCCGACGGCCGCGTCTGCGCGCCGTAGGCGAGATTGAGGAAGCGGCGCTCGGCACGCGGTCCCTTGCGCCAGAAGAGCGCGAGCGGGACGAGGTGCACGCGGCGGCCGCCGCTCCAGGCCGCACGCACCACCTCGTCGAGGCAATCGAGTTCTTGCCGCCCCGCTTCGATCGCCGCGCGACGCCCACGCAGCCAGCCGGCGAGCCGCGCCGTTCGCAGGAACAGGAACTGTGAGCCGCCCTGCAGCGCGCTCTCGCGCGCGTGCGCGCAGTCGCCCGCATGGTCGGAGCGCAGCCGGCCCGTCAGGCGCTGGCGCAGCACCGCGACGCCCTCGGCGAGCGGGCGGTAGTAGTAGAAGTGGAGGCCGTTCGCGCAGGACGAGAGGCGGAGCCCCTCGCGCACGAAGAGCGTGTTGAACAGGAAGTAGTCGAGCCGGCTCGCGTATCGCATCACGTACACGACCGAGCCCGCGCGCTCGAGCTCGCGCAGCGAAGCGACCGTCTTGTCGTCGAGATCGAAGTGCCGGAAGAAGCGGCGCGCGAACCAGCGGAAGAAGACGTTGAAGCGCGGCGTCATCGCCGAGAGGCGATCGACGACGGTGGGGCGGGCCGCCTGCGCGGGCGCCGGAGGTCCGGGCGACTCCGTCGTACGCTCCGTCATCTCGCGCGACGATACCAACCGGGCGGCACGACGAGCAAGCCCGGCGGCCGCGCGGCCGCCGGGCGAAACGCATTCGCTAGTGCATCAGGATCTTGTCGATCTTCGCCGCGATCTCCTGCGGGGTCCACAGGCCCCCGTTCTCCTTCTTCGTCTCGCCCTCGGCGCGAACCATCCGCATCTCCGCGATGGTCCCACCGCCGACGAAGAAGGTCTTGTCGGTGAGGTGCTTCGCCTGCTCGCTCGCGAGGTAGACGATGAGCGGCGAGACGAGCTTCGGGTCCATCTTCGCCTTCATCTCGTCGGCCTGGAACATCGGCAGGTCGTCGGTGAGACGCGTCAGCGCGACCGGCGCCAGCGAAAAGCAGCGGATGTTGAACTTCTTGCCCTCGAGCGCGAGGCAGCGCATGAAGCCCCAGATCCCGGCCTTCGCCGCGCCGTAGTTGCACTGGCCGAAGTTGCCGTTGAGGCCCGACGTGCTCGAGGTGCTGATGATCACTCCGCCCTGCCCGCGCTCCTTCATGTGCTTGAAGACCGGCTGCGTGACGCAGAACGTACCCTTGAGGTGCACCTGCACCACGACGTCCCACATCGCCTCGTCCATGTTCGCGAGCGTCTTGTCGCGCAGGATGCCCGCGTTGTTCACGAGGACATCGACCTGCCCGAACGCCGAGAGCGCGGTGTCGAGGATCGACTGCCCGCCGTCCATCGTCGCGACGCTCGCATAGTTGGCGACGGCCTCGCCGCCGCGCGCCTTGATCTCCTCGACGACGTGGTCGGCCATGTTGTGGGCGCCCGTGCCCGCGCCGTCGCGCGCGCCGCCGAGATCGTTCACGACCACGGCAGCGCCTTCGGCCGAGAGCGCAAGCGCGTGCTCGCGTCCGATGCCGCCGCCGGCTCCCGTCACGATCGCCACCTTTCCGTCGAGCAGACCCATGTCGTCTCCTTCTCGCCGCTCGCGGAGGGGTCCGCAGCGGCATGGAATGTGCTTCCGTTGGATGAAGGGGAGGCTACGGGGGCCGCGTTCGCGGCGCCAGAGGCCGACGGTGATCGACGCCCCGGAAGGAGACATTGTGATGTGTACGCCCACCCGCCTTCTTCTCGCGGTACTGCTGGCGCTCTCGCCCGGCGCAGCGTACGCGCAGGGAGCGCCCTGCCCGTACGCTGGAGCAACGTACGCGGACGGCGCCCTCGCCTGCCAGCGCGGCGCGCTCTGGCAATGCATGAACGGCGCGTGGGTGGACCAGGAGCAGACCTGCGCCGGCGACTACGGCGGCGCTTCGGGAAGCCTCGACATGCAAACGGGGGCGGAGCGTCCGGCGCCGACCGACGCCTTCATGCCGGGCGATTCGCAGGTCGCGCCGCCGATGTCGGACGACGAGTAGCGAACGCGCGCCAATCCGCGCCGGCCGCGGGGCTGGCGCAGGCCCTCCTCGCCGGCGCCGGACGGCCCGGCGGCCAGAGGCGGCGGCCCGGCGAAGAGCCGTGGACCGGGCTGCGCACGGGCGGCATGGGTCGTGGCACGAATTCGATTGACTCGGCGGTAAGCGACGTGGCATTGGCTGCGGCTGGACCGTGCCCATGCGTCCTGGAGGCGACGATGCGTCGCTCGCACGCCTTCGCCCTGGCTTCTGGCCTTGCGGCTCTCGCTGCGATCGTTCCGATCGCAGCGCGCGAGCGTACGGCCCAGGGTGGCGGCGCCTCTCGCGCGATCGCGCCGATCGGGGGCTCGCCGGTCCGGCCGATCTCGCTCGTTGCAACCTCCTCGGCCGCGGCGGACGCTGCCCCCGACCGGCGTGCGCCCTCGCCTGCGGCCAGTCCGACGCAGCGGTCACCGGCTGCCGGGGAACCGGTCGAGGGCGAGCGCTGGCTGCTGAGCGCGCTGCTCGCAAACGCGCTCAGGGCGCCGCTCGCACACGCCGATCGGCTGCGCCTCGCCGACCTGCTCCTGGAAGCCCGCGACCTGCGCAGCCGCGAGGCGCCGGCGCGAGAGCGTGAGATCCTCCTCTCCCTGAACACGGACTTCGAGCGCATCGCCGGCGAGCCCATGGGAAACGTCGCGTCTCGTCTCGCTTTCCCGGACGAGCTGCCCGCGCGCGCGCCCGACCCGCTGGCGGAGCCGCACTGGAGGGGCGCCGACCCGGGAGTGGCTCCATGAGCGCGCGGCGCTCGCGCATGGCGATCGGCGGCGCACTGCTGCTCGTGACGCTGGCCTTCGGCGCGCGCGAACCAGAGCGAGCGGGGCTCCCGTCGACGACGTCCGTCGCCAACGAGACGTCGGCCATCGAGAGCGCGGTCGTGCGCTTCGACCTCGACACGCCGATCGGCCGCGTGGGAGTCGAGGCAATCCGCGCCCGCGATCTCGGCGACGACGAGCAGCGCGCGCTCCGACGCCTCCTGTCTCGCATCGACGAGACGAAGCGCGAAGCTCTGTCGAGGCTCGAGGCCGACGCACTACTCGCTCTCGCCCCGCTGCAAGCCGGACACGACAGCCGCGACGAGGCCGCCGGCGAGGCGGCAGTTGATGCTGCGGACGCCACCCGGTCCGCCGTCGCGGCGGAGCCCATCGGCGAATCGGCGATGGGCGAGGCAGCCAGCGACGAAGCCGAGATCGACGCACTCTTGCGTAGCGCTCCTCCAGTCGTCACGGCGACGAGCCCGCCCCGAGAGCTCGCGCGCCACGTCCTCTCGCTCCGGGCCCGCAGCGCCGCGCGCAGCGCGCGCCTGGCGCGTCTACACGCCACGATCGGCGTCGAGCGTTTCGTTCCACCTCCCGAGGTCGAGCCTGCAGGGCCATGGCCCGAGGTCGTCGCGCGGGCTGGCTCTCGAACGATCACGGACGCCGATGTCGAAAGCGAGGCACGACTCGGGCTCTTCTGGCTGCGCAGCGAGCTCGTTGCGCGGGCGGCACAGGCCTTCGCCTCGCACGCCGACGCGCTGCTCCTCGCGCGCGAGGCCGCAGCGCGCGGCATGACACCCGAAGCGCTCACGGCGGTGCTCGGCGCCTCCGCCGCGACGCCCGGCGACGCCGCGATCGACGCAGAGCTTCGGCGCCACGGGTTCGCGGGAGATCCTCGTCCCGAGCGGCGCGCGCGGGCGCGCGCGCTCGTCGCGTTCCGCGCGGCCGACGCTGCCCGCGTGGATCTTCTCGCCCGACTTCGCGCGCACACACCGGTCATGCTCCTCCTGGTGCAGCCGACACCACCTCGTGTCGCTGTTGCAGAGTCGCGACGAGTGCCCGGCGATCCTCCGGTCACCCTCATCGCGTTCACGAATCTGCGCTGCCGGGTATGTGCCGCGACGAACGCCGTCCTGGACGCCATTGCGGCGGGCCCGTACGCGCGCCGTGTGCGCGTGGTGCGCAGGCCACTGTTCCCCGAAGCGGCGCTTCCGCTCCTCGTCGACGCGGCGGCCGAGGCGTGCGCCGCCGAGCAGGGAGCCGGCGGCGCCCTGCGGCGTGCCGTCTTTTCGGCGGGCAGCGGCACCGGGTCGAGCGGTGCGAGCGCTGCGGCGCTCGGCGCCGTCCCCGACCGCGATCGCTTCTCGCGCTGCATGGCGGACCCGCGCACGCGCGCGACGGTCGAGGCGCAGCGCGCCGAAGCCGAGCATCTCGGCTTTGGCGAAGCGCCCGGATTCCTGGTGAACGGCCTGCCCCTTCGCGGCTTTCAGGGACAGGCCCGCCTCGAATCGATCATCGCCGCCGAGACTTCCTCGCCGGCAACGCCCGACGCCGCTCCGGCGTCCTCGCACAGGAGAGTCCCATGAAGATCCGATCCTCTCTCCGCTGGCTGCTCCTCGCTCCTGCCGCTGCGCTCGCGGCCGGCTGCGATGGGGACGCGCCCAAGCCCGCGCGGCTGCAACCCAAACGGCTCTACTCGATTGGCGACTCCATCACGCGAGCTTTCGATGCCTATCTCCCCGGCGACGATCTACCGCTCTCGTGGGTGAACGGCTCCTACGGGTTCTGGCAGCAGTTCCTCGGAGCACCCGACGTGAACGCGCACAATCAGCGCATCACGGCGCTGTATGGCTCTTCGGGTCGGACGAACGTGATCGGCGCGGCGAACGGTGCACGCTGGGACGATGCGCTCGGGCAGTCGCAGAACGGGATCGGCGGTGCTCCCACCTACGTCACCGTGATGCTCGGCGGAAACGACGTCTGCCGCGACTCGATCCTCGATCTGCCGGCGGGAGAGGAAATCCAGGCGGAGGTGATTGCCACGCTCGACTACCTCGACCAGAACCTCCCGGCCGGCGCGAGCGTGGTCGTGGTCGGCATCCCCGACATCAAGCGCCTCTACGACGTTGCGATCTCGGGCGAGGGAGGCTTCGGCCTCATCGACTGCAGCGCAATCTGGCAGACCACCGCGCTCGGCTTCCCGTGCGGCTCGATGCTCTCGCCCGACAACACCGAGGCCGATCGGCTCTACGTCCAGCAACAGAACGCGCTCTACAACGGCCTCATCGAGCTGGAGGTGAGGAACAAGCAGCGGCGCAGCACGCGCGTCCACTACACGTTCCTGCCCGCGGCCACCACCGCCTTCACCGCGGACGACATCTCGACCATCGACTGCTTCCATCCTTCGGGTCAGGGCGAGGCGCTGCTCAGCCAGATGACCTGGAGCGCCGGGCCGTTCGGCGTGGCGCCGCCTCCGTAGCGCCGCACGCGGTCGGCCGAGGCGGCGCACGTGCAGATCGAGAACGGATTCCGGATCGAACGCCCCCGCCCGGGCTCACCGTCTGCACCGTACTGAACACCCGTTGCACAAGAACGAAAATCGGAAGGAACGTCCCCGCCTGCTCCGCCCGACGCGGTGCGGCGGGGGTGACGCATTGCGGCGTCGAGCTGCCGGTGCGCCGCGCCTCGCGCTCGGTCGCTCAGCGAAGGCTCAGGGAGCGCTCAGGGAAGACGCGCACCGTGCTGCGACACTCGTCGCGGTGCCCGTGCT
>JADLGR010000176.1 GCA_020849175.1 Deltaproteobacteria bacterium | reverse complement strand
GGCGGGCGCACGTCTCCCTCTACGCTCTTCCGAGGGGCGACGCGCTGGTCGGATCGCTGCGCCAGCAGGGAGCGCGCTACGTGATCCTCGAAGAGAAGAAGCTCTCCGAATTCCCCGAGATCGGCGCCGCGGCCGGCGGCGCCCTGCGCGTGGTCCACGTCGAAGAAGACCGCGGCCGCCGCGCGCTCGTCTATGAGCTCTCCGACGCCGGCGCGGCCGCAGCCGCCGCACCGAGCTCGCCCGAGGGCCGTTAGCCGTGCTGAAGCGCTACAGCGAGGTCTACCGGTCGCTGCTGATCCTGGCCGACCTGCTGCTCGTGTCGGGCTCGTGGGTGGCGGCCTATCTGGCGCGGCGTCACGCCGATCTCGGCGCGCCCGCCGACGCGATGACCTTTCGCCCGTACGGCGAGATGCTGCTCCTCATCCTCCCGATCTGGCTGCTGATCTATCGCGCCCGCGGAATCTATCGCCCGTGGCGCACCGGCACGCTCGCGCACGAAGCCGCCGCGATCGCCGGCGCGAACACCGTCGGTGTCGTGGTGCTGATGGCGGCGTCGTTCTTCGTGCGCAGCTACTTCTTCTCGCGCGGCGTCCTCGTGTTCTTCTACCTCTTCGCGACCGGCTCGGTGATCGGCCTTCGCCTCGTGCTCCGCCTCGGCCTTCGCGGCGCTCGCCGGCGCGGATACAACCTGCGACACGTTCTCGTGGCCGGGGCAGGCGAGCTCGCCCAGACGGTGATCGAGCGCTTCCACGCGCATCCCGAGACGGGCCTGCGCGTGGCCGGCGTTCTCTCGGCGGATGGCGCCATGCGAGGTCGCGAGGTGTACGGAGTGCCGGTGCTCGGCGGATACGGCGACCTGAAGCGGCTTCTGGCCGAGCAGCGGCCCGATCTGCTCGTCGTCGCACTGCCGGCGTCGGAGACGCACCATCTCGAGAAGGTCCTCGCGGACCTCGACGACGAGGTCGTGAACGTGCGCGTCGTGCCGGACCTTCCCCGGATGATGACGCTGCGCGCGCAGGTCGAGGACCTCGACGGCCTGCCGCTCATCAGCCTGCGCGAGGGTCCGCTGGTCGGATGGGCGGCGGTGCAAAAGCGCGCGTTCGACGTCGTCGTCTCGGCCGCGGTGCTCGCGCTCGCGAGTCCGCTCCTCGCGCTGCTCGCGCTCGCGGTGCGCCTGACCGCGGGAAGCCCGGTTCTCTTCGTGCAGGAGCGCATGGGGCTCGACGGGCGCGTGTTCCGCATGTTCAAGTTCCGGACCATGGTTCGCAATGCCGAAGGATCCACCGGTCCGGTCTGGACCGTTCCCGACGACGAACGCAGAACGAGGCTGGGAGCCGTCCTGCGTCGCCTGAGCCTCGACGAGCTGCCGCAGCTCTGGAACGTCCTGCGCGGCGACATGAGCCTCGTCGGCCCGCGCCCCGAGCGCCCGGTCTTCATCGAGCAGTTCCGCCGCGAAATCCCCGGCTACATGCTCCGCCACAAGATCAAGGCCGGCCTCACCGGCTGGGCGCAGATCCACGGCTGGCGGGGCAACACGTCGCTGCACGAGCGTGTCGAGCACGACCTCTACTACATCCAGAACTGGTCTCTGGCGCTCGATGTGAAGATCCTGCTACTCACGGCATGGCGCGGTCTCGTGCACAGGAACGCTTACTGATGAGCGCACGGATCCCGATGCTCGACCTCGCCGCCGAGTACGCCGATGTGGGTGCGGAGGTCGAAGCTGCAGTGCTTCGCGTGCTGCGCTCGGGCCAGTACGTGCTGGGGCCCGAGACCGCCGCGCTCGAGGCGGAGATCGCGACGCTCGTGGGGACGCGCTTCTGCGTAGGCGTCGGCTCGGGGACCGAGGCGCTGATCCTCGTCCTTCGCGCGCTCGGTGTGGGGCCGGGCGACGAGGTGGTGACGACGGGGTTCACCTACTTCGCGACGGTCGAAGCGATCCTCTGGTGCGGCGCGCGACCCGTTTTCGCCGACATCGAGCGAGACTCGTTCAACCTCGACCCGCGAGCGGTGGAGAAGGCGATCGGACCGCGTACGCGCGCGATCCTGCCAGTGCACCTGTTCGGCCGCTGCGCCGACATGGAGGCGATCTCTCGCGTCGCCGAGGCGAGCCGCATCCCGGTCGTCGAGGACGCCGCGCAGGCGATCGGCGCAGTCCGCGACGGCAAGAACGCGGGAGCATGGGGACGGGCAGGCTGCTTCAGCTTCTACCCGTCGAAGAACCTCGGTGCCGCGGGCGACGCGGGCTGCGTCACGACCAACGACGAGTCGCTCGCGGAGCGCGTTCGGCTGCTCCGGGCGCACGGCTGCCAGCAGCGCGACTACCACCGCGAGCTCGGAACGACCTCGCGCCTCGATTCGGTACAGGCCGCCGTCCTGCGCGCCAAGCTGCCGCGCCTCGCCGCGTGGAGCGCCGCGCGGGCGCGGGTCGCGCGGCACTACACCGAGGCGCTGCGCGAGATCGGCGGCATTCTGCTTCCGAGCAGCGGGCCGAACGAGGTTGCGGTCTGGAACCAGTACTCGATCCGCTGTCTCGATCCCGAGCCCGTGCGACGCGCACTCGAGGCGGCGGGCGTCGAATGGAGACACTACTACCCGATACCGGCGTACCGGCAGGCCGCACTGGGTGAGGCGCGACTCCCGGCGGGAGCGCTTCCGGAGGTCGAAGCCGCCTGCCGAGAGGTTCTCTCGCTGCCGATGCATCCATCGCTGCACGAGGATGCCATCGCGGAGGTCGCCCGGATCGTCCGGGGTGCGCTGAGTCGGTCCTGACGCGGTGGCCTCCCGAGCCTTCGTGCTCGCGTTCTTCGTGTACGCGGCCTGCGCCGTCTCGGCGATCGTGGTGCAGGACCACTCCTCCTTCCTTCCTCTTGGCCTGTTCAACGACGGCCGCCGGGAGTACGACCTCCTATCGCTCGCCGTGCTCGCCGTCCTGTCCGGGATGCTGGGGATCTTCGGCTTCGAGGTCTTGCGTGGTCGTACGCTGATCGCGGGACGGCTCGCGCGCGCCGCGCTCGCCTGCTTCTTTCTCCTCGAAGCTGCGCTCACGGTCTTCGACGTCGGCTGGGTGAGTCGTGATCCGCATGGACGAGCCGGTGGTCCCTACTACGAGCGCCGGACGGCGAGCGGCGAGCGGATCTTCCTGCTGAAGGGGCCGCCTGCCCTGGAGTTCGCCTTTCGCAGCCCCCGAAGCGAGCCGCGGCACTCCGCCGTCCCGCGCGTACTGTTCCTCGGCGACTCCTACACGCAGGGAAGCGGAAGTGATTTCGCCTGCAACTATCCGACCGTGGTCGAGGCGGAGCTGACGCGCCGGCTCGGCACGCCGGTCGAGGTGATGAACGCGGGGATCGGTGGATACGGTCCCGTCGACGCCGCGGCGCTGCTGCGATTTCTCGATGAAGAGGGATTTCGCTTCGACGCGATCGTCTTCAACCTCTTCCTCGAGAACGACTTCACGGACAATCTGCCCGGAACGGAGCGGCGCGTCGTCGCCGGGATCAACTTCCGCTTCCCGTCTTCATGGTACCTGCGGCTCTTTCATCCGCTCAACTCGCGGGTCTTCCGCTACGCGCTCTTCGCCCGAACGGCGGGCGCGCTCGCCGGCGGCGCCGCAGAGCCTGCCGCGCCGAATCCCGGTCTCTGCAAGACCGCGCCCGCGCCTCCCGAACCGGTCGGCGAGGAGTTGCGCGCTCACGTGGAACGCAAGCTCGCGGCGAACTACGCAGTGCCGATGGAGGCCCTCGGTCTCTCCGAAGTCGATCGCGCGGTCGAGTCGATGCAGTCCCTCGCCGCCGCGCGCGACGTGCCCCTCGTGCTCGTCGTGTTTCCCGACCGGATCCTGGCCGACGCCGAGCTCCAGGACGCGCTCTCGCTCGGTGACCGCGCACGGTCTACCGACCTCGGGCGCCTTCGGCGCTGGGTGCGCGAATCGTTTCCGACGCTGCCGCAGATCGACGTGACGGACGTGCTCGCTG
>JADLGR010000175.1 GCA_020849175.1 Deltaproteobacteria bacterium | reverse complement strand
TCGGAGGATCCATGAGCGCCCAGTCCTCGTCTGCCGGTCCCGGCGGTCCGGCCTCCGTGCTGGGCCCGGGCTTCCTCGAGGATCCCTATCCGGTCTACGCGCGTCTTCGCAGCAGCAGCCCCGTCTTTCGCGTGCCGCTCCCGGTCGATTCGGGCGCGGGTGTGTTCATCCTCACGCGGCACACCGACGTCCAGCACGTTCTGCGCGATGCCACGTTCTCGGTCGACCGCCGGCGAGCCGACGTGATCCAGCGAAATCGCGCGCGGCTCTCGGAGGAGTTTCTCGGCGAGAACGGGCTCTTTCGCTCGATGCTCACGATGGATCCGCCCGACCACACGCGCGTTCGCGGCCTCGTCGGCAAGGCCTTCACGCCGCGACGCGTCGCGGAGCTGCGGCCGAGGATCGAAGCGATCACCAATGATCTGCTCGACGAAGGGATCCGCGACGGCCGTACGGACGTCATGGCCTGCCTCGCGGCGCCGCTGCCGGCCATCGTGATCGCCGAGCTGCTCGGTGTACCCGCCGAGGATGGACCGCGCTTTCGTCGCTGGGCGGCCGACGTGGTGGCCGTGGCAGGCTCAGTGCTGGCGTCGGGTCCCGACACGGACCGGCTTCGCCAGGGGCTCGAGCCGCTGCGCGCCTACCTCGGCGAAGTGATCGCCGACCGGCGACACGCTCCGCGCGAAGATCTGATCAGTGCGCTCGTCACCGCGCAGGTGGACCGCGATGCGCTGAGCGACGCCGAGCTACTCGCGACGGCGGTGCTGCTCCTGATCGCGGGTCACGAGACGACGACCAACCTCATCGGGAACGGAACCTGCGCACTCCTGCATCATCCGGAGCAGCTCGCCCGCCTGCGCGACGACCCCGCGCTGCTCGGCAGCGCGATCGAGGAGATGCTGCGCTGGGACAGTCCCGTGCAGGGAACGGTGCGCGTCGCAACGCAGGACACCGAGATCGGTGGCGTCGAGGTCGGCAAGGGCGCCCTCGTCGTGTGCGGGATCGGCGCGGCGAACCGCGATCCCGAGATCTTCGTGGATCCCGACCGCTTCGACGTCGGCCGGAGCGACAGCAACCATCTCTCGTTCGGCTTCGGCGCGCACTTCTGTCTCGGCGCGTCGCTCGCGCGGGTCGAGGGCGAGGTGGCGATTCGAGCGCTCCTCGACCGCTTCCCCTCGCTCACGCTCGACGCCCCGAGCGTGCAGCACCGGCCGAATCCGATTCTCCGCGGGCTCGTCGCGCTACCCGTGCGTGGTGCCTGAGCAGATCCCGGCCCCGGCCCCCGGCCCCTGACTGACTCCGCGTACGCGTGCGAGAGGAGCGAGATAGGCGGGATAGGCGAGATAGGCGAGATAGAGCAGGAAGCCAGTGGCAAGGAGAAGCTCGACCAGCTCCTGATCGCCCCACGTGAAGCAGCCGAAGAACTCCTGACCATCGGTGCCTGTGCGCTGCGTCGCGGTCTCGTAGACGAGATACACCACCGAGACCGGGAGGAACCAGGGCGCGAGTGTCCACGGTGGAATCAGCCCGGCGATCCAGCGCAGTCGCGGCAGACGCCAGAAGCCCGGTGCGAGCAACCAGCCGAGGCCGCCGGCCAGACCGACGGCGATGTACGCGCGGTGCAGGTAGTGCTGCGCCTTCGGCAGATTGTGAAGTGTGAGCTCGCCCTGGACGTTCTCGGCGAGCGCCTCCGGCGTCTCGATGCCGAACAGGCGCTGGCCCCAGCTGATCTCCTCCATCGCGACGAAGAAGAGAGCCGCGCCGAGCAGCGCGACGAGCGAAGCAGGAAGGATCTCGCGCCGAGCCGCAAACGCGCGGGCAGCGGGCAGGGCGAGCAGGGCAGCCGTGAAATAGCTCGCCCAGGTGGCCCACTCGGCGAGAGAGTCCTCTCGTACGAACCAGCGGTATTGGGGAGGATCGGCGCCGAAGAAGACGATCTTGCTCCAGACGATCGCCAGGAAGGTCGCGATCGGTACGAAGAAGAGCAGGGTGTCCAGACCGGAGATGTGCGAGAACACACGCGACCATGCTCCGGCGAGCAGAAGCAGGATGACACCGAGAGCGGCGGAGATGACGCGAACGGACTCGATGCACGCGAGATCGCGCGCATCGAAGCTGGCGCCCGGCGACAACAGCCGCTCGACCAGACCCGGCGATAGCGCGATCGCGACCAGCAGCGCGCCGAGGCCAACCGCGGCAACGAGTCCGCGAACCGCTGCCGAGGCGGTCGGTCCTTGCGTGTCGAGCGAGACGGTGATGGGAGGCAGGGGAGGCAGGTCGGGTCCTCTTT
Organism: Deltaproteobacteria bacterium; assembly: GCA_020849175.1. Lineage (GTDB taxonomy): Bacteria > Myxococcota_A > UBA9160 > UBA9160 > UBA9160 > MYXO. The sequence continues at coordinate 26,246 of JADLGR010000175.1, read as the reverse complement.
GCATGCTGGCGGAGTGGGTGTCCTCGATTCGGCATTGCGTACCGGGACCCGGAGCGGCCGTGCCCTCTTCGATCCGCCGCGCTGCCGGTGTCGTGCGTGTCGTGCGTGACCCCGGGGAGGTCAGGCGCCCGCGTCCGGGAACTCGAGCCCGCACTCGGCGCATTCCTGCGCGTCCTGCGCGAGCGGCGCCGAACAGGCCGGGCAGGCGTCCGAGCCCTCGACCTGCGGCACGAAGTCGTCAGGAAGGTCGGGCAGGGACTCGCGCAGCATGGCCTGCTGGATCTGGCTCGCGGCCTCGCGCTCGCCGACCGGAACGAGGACGTTGACGCCCGAGAAGCCTCCTGTACGGGCGCGCGAGAGGCGGCGCGCAGCCTCGTCGCTCACGACCGCGAATGGGATGCCGGCCTCGGTGAGGCGGTCGAGGAGGCGCCGCGACTCGAAAGCGTCGAGCGACGCGAGCAGCACCATCTCCTCGCCCTCGCCCTCGCCCTCGCCCTCGCCCTCGCCCTCGCCCTCGGCGGCCTGCTCACCGAGCGGACCGCCACAGTGCAGGCACCGCTCGTGCTCGCCGGGAATCTGACAGTCGCACGCCTCGCAGTAACGCACCGGCTCAGCCTCCGCGCACCTCGTCCCACGCCCAGTCGATCCACGGCAGCAGCGCCTCGATGTCTTCACGGTCGACGGTCGCACCGCCCCAGATGCGAAGCCCTGGCGGCGCATCACGGTAGCTCGCGATGTCGTACGCGACGCCCTCGGCCTCGAGGAGCTTGACGAGACCGGCGAGCGTCGTCGCGCGCAGCTTCGGGTCCTGTGCCTCGAAGTCGGCGTCGCCGAGCTGGAGGCAGATCGACGTGCACGAGCGCGTCGAAGGGTCGCGTGCGAGAAAGCGCGCCCACGGCGTTCGCGCGACCCAGTCGGCCACCGCCGACAGGTTGGCCTCCGAGCGACGGACGAGGCCGGGAAGGCCCCCTTCGCGCTCGGCCCAGGCGAGGCCGTCGAGCGCATCCTCGACGCAGAGCATCGACGGCGTGTTGATCGTCGAGCCCTCGAACAGGCTCTCGAGGAGCTTTCCCTTCTCGCGCAGACGAAAGATCTTCGGGAGCGGCCACGCGGGCGCGTGGCGGTCGAGGCGCTCCACGGCGCGTGGCGAGAGTGCGAGCATGCCGTGCGCGGCCTCGCCGCCCAGCACCTTCTGCCACGACCACGTGACCACGTCGAGCTTCTCGAAGTCGATGTTCATCGCGAAGACGGCCGACGTTGCGTCGCAGAGCACGAGACCCGCGCGGTCGCGCGGGATCCAGCTCGCGTTCGGGACGCGGACGCCCGATGTCGTGCCGTTCCACGTGAAGATCACGTCGCGGTCGAAGTCGACCGCACGAAGGTCCGGAAGCGCACCGTACTCCGCTTCGAGGACACGCGCCTCGATCCGGAGCTGCTGCTGAACGTCCTCGGCCCAGCCCGCACCGAAGCTCTCCCAGACGAGCACGTCGACGGCGCGCGGGCCGAGCAGACTCCACATCGCCATCTCGATCGCGCCGGTGTCGGACGCGGGAACGATGCCGAGACGCCAGCCTTCGGGAAGGCCGAGCAGCGACCGACTCATCTCGATCACGGCCTGCAGCCGCTTCTTTGCCACGCCCGCTCGGTGCGAGCGGCCGAGCAGCGCCTTCTCGAGCGCGGCGAGGTTCCATCCCGGCCGCTTGGCGCAGGGGCCGGACGAGAACTCGGCGCGGCGGGGGCGTCGTGTGGGCTTCATGCGCCGACTCAGCTCGCGAGCAGGCTGCGGGCGATCTGCGAGATCTGGATCTCGTCGGTTCCCGCGTAGATCTGGAGCACCTTCGCGTCGCGCGCGAGCTGCTCGACCTGGTACTCGGCCATGTATCCGTTGCCGCCGAAGAGCTGAACCGCCTCCATCGCGACCTCGGTCGCCGCGCGCGCCGAGTAGAGCTTCATTGCGGAGGCCTCGGCCAGCGTCATCGACTTGCCGTTCGCCACCAGCTCGATGTGGCGGAAGACCATGTTCTGAACGTTCATGCGCGCCACTTCCATGCGGGCGATCTTCTCCTGGATGAGCTGAAACTCGCCGATCGGCCGTCCGAACTGCACGCGCGTCTTCGAGTAGCTGAGCGAGAGCTCGAGGCAGCGCTCGATGATGCCGAGCGCCATCGCAGCCACGCCCGAGCGCTCCATCGAGAAGGTGTCCTTGGCTCCGGCGCGTCCGGCCTTCGCGGCCTTCTCCTCGCTCTCACCGAGCAGGCGATCGCGGCCCGCACGGACGTCCTGCAGGAACAGCTCACCCGTCGGTGAGGAGTGAAGCCCCATCTTGCGCATGCGACCCGACTGCGTGAGGCCGGGCATTCCGCGGTCGAGCACGAAGTGCAGCACCTTGCGGTTGCGCGGCTCGACGCCCGGCTCGTCGAGCTTGCAGATGAAGACGATCGTATCGGCGTACGGGCCGTTGGTGATGAACGTCTTGTTGCCGCTCAGGAGGTACTCGTCGCCGTCGCGTCGCGCCGTCGACTTCATGCCGCCGAAGGCGTCGCTCCCCGAGCCGGGCTCGGTGATGGCCCACGCGCCGATCTTCTCGAGCGTGAGCAGCGGGAGCGCCCAGCGCTCCTTCTGGGCAATCGTCCCCTTGCTCATGATCGACGCGGCGGTCAGGCCCATCGAGACGCCGAGGGCCGCAACGAGGCCCGGGCTGAACCGGCACAGCTCGATCACGGGGATGATCTGCAGGGCGGCCGAATCGCCACCGTCCGCGCGCGGCTTGCGCTCCTCGCCCGCGCCCGCCTTCTCCTTCTCGATCTGATGACGGAAGCGCTGGCGCGCCAGCTCGTCCATGCCGAAGGTGCGGATCATCTTTCGGAGCACGTCGTAGGGAGGCGCGTCGCCGTGCTCGAGCTCCTCGATGCGGGGCTTGATCTCCGCTTCGACGAACTTGCGCACCGTGTCGCGGATCATCTGCTGGGGCTCGCTCCACTCGATCATGGGGACTCCTCGGGCTCCTCGGAACGGATCGCAGAGGCTTCGGCGCGGCTCGACGGCCTGGCCTGCGAGCCGGATCGCAGAGTTTGAGCCCGAAGGCGCGGCCTCGCCAGGGTCGCTCCGCCTGCGTGCGGCGAGCGCCGATCCGACCCGGGACGCCCAGAGGCGGCGAGTCCGAGCGTCTCTCTTCGGTATCGAGCTTCCGCTTCTGCGTACGTTCCGCCACCAGCAGCTCCGACTCCGCGCGTGCGCAACGCGGGCCGCAATCGCGCGTCGTTCGGTGCGGTCGCGCACCGCCGGCGAACCCCGCCACCGGATGGCACTCGCCTTGCAATTCCGGGGCGCGTCCTGGGAACCGGATAGGTGGCTTCTGACGAATTCTTCGGTCAGGTGCGCCGGCGAGTGCCGTCGCGGTGGGCCGTTGATGCGGAGGAAGTGCACGAATGTTCGGTCTCATCCCGCTCCAGTCGAACAAGTGGATTGCCGCCCTCGGCCTCGGCGCCGGGCTCGCGCTCGCGCCGATGGGCGCCGGTGCCGTCACCATCACCGCGGCGGACCTTCCGTCGGGCACGAACTTCGTCGATCTCGGCTTCGCCACCGTGACGTCGGCCCCCGGCGACTTCACGCACAAAGTGATCGCGGGCTACGACGTGGCCGGCGTTCTCGGCGGCTGGGAGTCCGGTGAGATCGACCTCGACGACGAGTCGATCACGATCACCTACGACGAGGCGCAGACGATCAACTCGCTCGACCTCGGCCTCTTGTTCGCAGCGCTCGAGGAAGACGACCTCTACAACGAGCAGGCGATGGTCATCGCAACGCTCTCCGACGGATCGAGCGTCTCGTACACGCTCTCGGTGATCGATGGCACGACGGCGTCGTGGAGCGGCCCCGGTACGGTGACGAACGTGTCGCCGGCGACGTTCGGAAACGCGGCCGTGTGGTCGCTCTCGAGCCCGTTCGGCGCTGCGGCCGTGGTGTCGCTCGAGCTCGTCGGCTACGGACCGGCTCTTCCGGAGACCTACCGCAACAACGACTACGGCCTCGTGTCGGTCACGAGCACGCCGGTGCCCGAGCCGGGCATGATGAGCCTCATGGGACTTGGCCTCGCGGGTCTCGCCTTCGCGGGCCGCAAGCGGAGCTGAGCACGGCTCTGCGCGGACGCTCAGTCTGAGACGCCCCGGCTGCTCTCACGCGGCCGGGGCGTCGTCTATGTGGAGCGAGAACCGCTGCGGGGAGCGCCACGACGAGTGGCTGCCGGGCGCACCGCGACGCGCTCCTCGTCACGGTACGCTGTGCAGCCCCGGCTCTCGGAACTCGTTCACCCGAGACGCGCCGACTACGCGCTACCTGTGCTCCAGTACGTCCTCGATCTGCTCTCGGTAGGCCGAGAGATCGGCCGCGTACGTTCGATCTCCAAAGAGCGCCGCGCCGGAGCTCCGCGCCGAGACGCCGAGCAGGATGCCCGCGAGCTCGTAGCCCGCGCCGGTCTCGACGAAGACTGGACCGCCGGAATCGCCTACGCCTGCCTGCGCCTCGCGTGGCGTCGGAAGACCATCGCGGAAGCTGGTGGGGAAGACGCGCGTTCGCGTCTTCTCCGGACCCGGAAAGATCGAGGGAGAACCCGCCACCTGATTCGTTCCCCACTGCACGCCGTTGGTCTTGCCTTCCGGCGTCTTGCGCCACGCGAAGCCGCAGCGCACGCCGGGCCGCATCTCGGCGACCGGCTTTCCCACCGCGTCCCAGCATCCGCGCCGGCTCTCCTGCAGCGGGCCGTTGCCCGCGAGGACGAGGCGTGCGCCGATGGGGGGCGTGCGCGTGGTGATCGCGAGCGGCGGCAGTCCGGGATCGCCTTCGATCCGCACGAGCGCGAGGTCGGCCTTGCCGTCGCTGCTCTCGAGTCGAATGCTGCTGCCCGGATCGAGGTGGTACGCACGATCTGCGATCAGAGCCTCGGTCTTCTTCTGGTTGCGTGCAGCCGTGAGAACGTGCCCGGCAGTCAGCACCCAGCCCTTGCCGAGGTACACGCCGGAAAGACCGGCGACGATCGCGACGCGCGCGACGCCCGGATCGGGCACCGGAGGCTCCGCATCGCCTGCTCCGGCGGCGACGATCACCGCGCTCGTGACCTTCGGTGCGAGCGCGAGATGCGCGGCGGCGACCAGGCGCCACCGCCGCGCGAGAGCGGCCGGCCGGGTGGCCACTACTTCGACGGCGGGCCCGTCGGGACGTCGCGGAACGGCATGTCCTTGTCGAGCCGAACTTCCGGCGGCAGCCGAAGCACGCGCTCGGCGATGATGTTCTTGAGGATCTCGTCGGTGCCTCCCGCGATGCGGATCCCCGGCGTGGCGAGCCACATGCCCTGCCACAGACCTTCGTGCAGCGTCGCCGCGGCGTCGCGTGTCGCACCGAGCGGGCCCTGCAGCTCGACCGCGAGCGCTGCCATCTCCTGCGCCATCGGCGCGCCGACGGCCTTTCCGATCGAGCCTTCCGGTCCCGGGATCTTTCCCTGCGAGAGCGCCGAGAGCGTCCGGAAGCCCGTGTACTTGAGGCCCTGCTGCGTGACCCAGAGCTCGGCGAGCTTCTGGCGAACGGCGGAGTCCTCGATCGCAGGCCGCCCGCCGCGCTTCGCGTCGCGCGCGAGCTTGAGCAGATGCCGGAAGCCGCCCGTTGCCGATCCGGCGCCGATCGCGACGCGCTCGTTCATGAGCGTCGTCAGCGCCACGCGCCATCCGTCGCCCACCGCTCCGACACGATTCGAGTCCGGAACGCGTACGTCGGCGTAGAAGACCTCGTTGAAGCCCGATCCGCCGTTGATCTGCTTGATCGGCCGGATCTCGATGCCCTTCGATTCCATGTCGAGGATGAAGTACGTCAGGCCCGCGTGCTTGGCTGCGTTCGGATCCGTTCGTACGACGATCATCCCCCACTTGCTGAAATGAGCGCCCGTGCTCCAGATCTTCTGGCCGTTCAGGACCCAGTCGTTGCCGTCGCGAACCGCCGTCGAGCGCAGGCCCGCGAGGTCGGAGCCCGCTGCGGGCTCGCTGAAGAGCTGGCACCAGATCTCCTCGCCGCGCGCCATCGTCCGCAGATGCTTCGTCTTCTGCTCGGGCGTCCCGTGCGTCATGATCGTGGGACCGAGCATGCCGTGACCGATCGTATAGATCGGCGGCGGCGTCTTGAACTTCGACTGCTCCTGATTGAAGATGACGCTCTGCATCGTCGTTCCGCCCTGGCCGCCGTACTCCTTCGGCCACGTGATGCACGCCCATCCCGCATCGAACTTCTTGGCCTGCCACGCCTTCGCAGAACGAATCATGTCATCGTCTTCTCGTTCGGCGAGCGGATCGCCGGACGGCTCGTTCGGATCGACCGGCTCGGCGTTGGCGTCGAGCCAGGCGCGCGCCTTCGCTCGGTAGGCGGCTTCTTCGGCGGTGTCGTTGAAGTCCATGGTCTGGTTCCTCTGACGAGTTCGAGGGTGAAGACGTGAATCCGAGATGCGTGCGGGCCGCGGCCCTGCCTATGCGGCCTCGCGCGCTTCGAGGCGGGTCATCAGCTTCTCGCGCCACTCACTCGCGCTGCCGAGCACGAGCCCCAGCAGCTTCGCCCGGCGGTAGAACAGATGGCAGTCGTACTCCCACGTGTATCCGACGCCGCCGTGGATCTGGATCATGTCCTTCGCTGCGAGCTCGAAGGCGTCGGTCGCCGCGATGCGCGCGCCGCAAGCGGCGAGCGGCAGCTCGTCGTTTCCGTGGCTCAGTGCCCAGGCGCCGTAGAAGGCGTTCGATCGCGCGAGCTCGATCGCGCAGAACAGGTCGGCGAAGCGGTGCTTGAGAGCCTGGAACGACGCGATCGGGCGCCCGAAGGCGTAGCGTCCCAGCGCGTAGTCACGCGTCACGTCGAGTGCGCGCTGCGCGCCGCCGAGCTGCTCGAAGGCCATCACGACCGCGGCGCGGTCGAGCACCTTCGAGACGATCTCCCGGCCCTTCCCCGACGCTCCGACGATCTCGGCGGGAACGTTCGAGAAGCCGAGCTTCGCCTGCGAGCGGCTCGGGTCGAGCGACTCGAGTGACGTTCGCGTGACGCCCGGCGCTTCGAGGTCGACGAGCGCGAGTGACGCGCCGCTACCGTCGCGCACGAGAACGAGCGCGATACCCGCGACGTCGCCGTCGCTGACGGGGAGCTTCTCGCCCGTCACGCGTCCGCCTTCGATGCGCGTGCCCGGGGTGGCGACGTCGAAGTCGCCCGTCCCTTCCGCGACCGCGAGCGTTCCGATCAGCTCACCGGAGCACAGGCGGGGGAGCAGCTTCTTCTTCTGCGCCTCGCTCCCGGCGACCAGCAGCGCCTCCGTCGCGAGCGCCGCGGACGACGAGAACGGGATCGGCGCCAGCGAACGGCCGATCTCTTCGGCGATCAGCACCAGCTCGAGATGGCCGAGGCCCGATCCGCCGTACTCCTCGGGGACCGCAGCGCCGAGCCAGCCCATCTCGGCGGCTCCCTTCCAGAGCGCGGCGTCGTAGCGCTCGTTGCCCTCGAGCACCCGCCGGCAGACCGAGAGCGGCGCGTGCTGAGCGAGGTAATCGCGGGCGGTCTTCTGGATGAGCTTCTGGTCGTCCGAGAAGTCGAAGTTCATTCGGGGGCTCCTTGATCGAGGAGTCAATCGGATCGCCAGTATAGAGCGCGGCCGGCGCACTTCGACCGCGGACCTCGAACATAGACGCCCGTCGTTACGTCCATGGAACAGGTCTCGCGCGCACGGTTCGGCTCGGGCTCGCTGCGGTCCTTGCCGGTTCCCTCCCCCTGGCGGGGGACGGGCGGGTCTTTCCCCTTGGGGCCGAGCCGTGCGCGCAACGCTTCGCGTTGTGTGTCCCGGCGGTAGACTCGGCATCGAGATCCTCGCGAGGCAGGGAGGTGTCTTGCCGAAGCCCCGAGCGCCCCGCAGCGCCGCAGCCGGCATGGGCCTTCTGCTCGGCACAACCGTCGGAGTTGCAGTCGGGCTGTGGGCGATCGGCCCCGCGCATGGTGCTGCAGGCCGCGCGCTGCTCGCTCTGGTGCTACCGGCATCGATCTTCGCGCTGGCCGGGGCCTTGTCGCTCCCCATCGTCTTCCGAGTGGCGGGTGCGGCGCCGCCGGCGCGGGCGAGCGACACCCGACGCATCGCAGGGGTGCGCCTTCTCGTCGCGACTGGCGCCGTCGCGGCCGCGGCCCTGCTCGCTCTCGCCCTCGACCGCGCGCTGGCCGTCGGGCTCCCGGACACCGGGTGGCGACCCCGCCTCGCGGTATCCTTCGGGGTCTGGCTCACGCTCGCGGCCGCCGCGCTGCATCTCGTACGACGGCTCGCGAGCGAGCGGCTAGAGGTCGCCGCGGCCGGCGCTGCGCTCGCCGCCTGCGGCGTCCTGCTCGCCGGCGTGCGCGAGCCGGGCGTGCGCGAGCCGGGCGCGGGCGAGACGAGCGTCGTTGCGGCCCGCCCGGCGCAGCCGGTCGCATCGCTACGAGCGCCGGCCGCCACCGCGAGCGCGCATCGCCCGAGTCTCGCGCTCATCGTGCTCGACACGACGCGCGCCGATCACCTCTCGCTCTACGGGTACCCGCGGCCGACGAGTCCGTTTCTCGAGAAGCTCGCAAAGGACGCGACCGTCTACGACGACGCGATCTCTCCCGCACCGTGGACGCTACCCGCGCACGCGTCGCTCTTCACCGGACAGCTCCCCTCGGTGCACGACGCCGACACCGAGCACCGCTGGCTCGACGATCGCTTCGTGACGCTCGCTGAGATCCTGCAACGCGCCGGCTACGACACGGCCGGCTTCAGCTCGAACTCGGTCGCGGGCAGCATCTACAATCTGCACCAGGGCTTTGCGCGCTTCGACGAGGTGTGGCGGCTGCGCGCGAAGTCCGGAGACGACCCGCTCTCGCGCCTGCTTCCCGCGTCGGTACTGCGCTGGCTCGACACCGGGACACTCCAGGGCGACAAGGGCGCGTCGCTCGTGAACCGACTCGTCGCCGGCTGGCTCGATGCGCGCACCGAGAATCGCGACGAGCGTCCGTTCTTCCTGTTCGTGAACTACATCGAGCCGCACCTTCCCTACGACGCGCCGGAGCCGTGGCGAAGTCGCTTCCTCGAACGACCGCTCCCGCCGCGGCTCGCGGCCGTGACGGGCGCCGACGCACCGGACGTCGTCTTCCAGCTCATGGGGACGGGGCGCGGGATCACGCCGGAAGAGCGCAGTCGGATCGGCGATCTCTACGACGCCGGGCTGGCTCATCAGGACGCTCGGCTCGCAGAGCTCGTCGAAGACCTCGTGCGGCGTGGTCTTCTCGACGACACGCTGCTCGTGATCGTGAGCGATCACGGCGAGAACCTCGGCGATCACGGCGGGCTGCTGAGCCACGCCTTCTCGGTGCACCAGACACTGATTCGTGTTCCACTCGTGATCCGCCATCCGACGCTCTTCGCGCGCGGCGTCCGCGAGAAAGGGCTCGTATCGACGCTCTCGGTCTTCGCGACATTGCTGCGCGCAGCGAACGCCGAGCCCGATCCGGCGTTCCCACCGGCTGCGGATGCGCTCACGAGCGGCGGAGTGAGTGCGCAAGGCCGCGCGATCTCGGAGTACGGGCTTCCCGTCTACGAGCTGAGCCTGCTCGCGAACGAAGCCCGCGGCACCGACATCCGGCCGTTCGCAGTGCGCCAGCGCGCCGTGCAGGACGCGCGACACAAGCTCGTGATCCGCTCGCCCGGAACGGCGCAGCTCTACGATCTCGCGCAGGATCCGGCCGAAGACCATCCGATGCCCGCGGCAGGGCAGCCCGAGGCCGAGCGCCTCGCGCGCATTCTCGGCGAGACGATCTCGGATGCTCCGGAGGCGACCGGAGACCAGGCGCCCGCTACCGGCGGCCTCGACGCTTCGACGCGGGATGCGCTTCGCGCACTCGGCTACGTACGGTAGACAGCCCGCGCCGGCGCGGAGAAGTGGCGGCACGCCGGGGCGCTCGTGCGGCCCGGCCATCGCACGCGGGCTCGCGGTCGCGGCCCGGCCATCGGGCGGAGGCTTGCCGTCGCAGCCCGTCCATCGCGCAGGCGTGCGTTTCGCAGGTCAGGGCCGGATCGCGTAGAAGGCGTTCACCGGGTGACCGAAGTCGAGACTCTCGAAGCGCGTGAAGCCCGCCTCCTCGACCATCCGCCGCAGTAGCGCGGCGTGCAGGCCGAGCGTTCCGAGCCCCGCGCCGCCCGGCTCCGAGAGCGCGGACGACATGCACGTGAGGACGGAGGTGCCGTACATCATCGGTGCCATCGGATTGCGCGCGACGTTCTCCTCGTAGGTCGCATGAGACTTGATCTCGCAGACGAGCCAGGTGCCGTCGTCGCGGATCGACCGGCGGATTGCACGCATCGCACCGGCCGGGTCGGTCATGTCGTGCAGGCAGTCGAGTGTGAGAACGAAGTCGAAACGCGCGCTCGCCGGAAGGGGATCGCGCGCAATGTCGTGGAAGAACACGTTCGATGAGCCCGCGTCTCGTCGGTTCTCCTCGGCACGCTCGAGCGCACACCGCGAGATCTCCCAGCCGTGAAAGCTCGAGTGGGGGAACGCTCTGGCCAGCGTGAGCAGGGTCTGTCCGCTGCCACAGCCCACGTCGGCGACGGTCGCGCCGCGTTCGAGCGCGTCACGAACTCCTGGAAGGCGCGGGATCACGAGCGGAACGAGAAGCGCCTTGAACCACGGTGCGACGCCGCGCTCGACGCCCCGCGCGCCTTCGGGGCCGGCCGCGTCGTACGGTAGGCCGATTCCGGTTCGAAATGCCTCGGGGAGCCTCTCGAGCGCTGCCAGCGTCTGCGGTAGCGAGGCGAAGAAGCCGGCGCCGAAGGCAGGGTGGCTCTCGTCCGCCAGTATGGCCGCGCCCTCGGGCGACAGGGCGAACCGCCCTTCGCCGAGATGATCCAGAACGCCGGCCGCTCCTTGCTGGTGCAGCCATTCGCGCAGCCAGCGCTCGGAGAGGCCCGTTCGCTGCGCCAGCTCTTCGCTGGTGACCGCGCCGCACGCGCAGAGCGTGCGGTAAAGGCCGAGGCGGTCGCCGAGATAGATCATCGCCGACGTCATCGCGCCGCCGAGCGCGCCGAAGACGCGCTTCGCGTAGGTCTTGAAGCGCTCGGGGTCGATCGGTGTCGGCGCAGCCGTCATTGGGCTCGATCTCCTTCGCGACGCCCCCTGCGCAGACTACCAGAGCGCGGGTCGCGGGTCGTCCGGCCGGCATCCGCCATCCGATCGCCGCGGCCGAATCTCTCGCGCACTGCGCTCGGGTTCAGGCTTCGTCGGCTGCTGCGCGCAGCAAGTCGGGAACGACGAGGCCGAGCAGGTCGACGTGTGGCCGATAGCGAACGAGAAGACCGCCGAGCGACGCCATCACCCGGCCGAGCAGGACGGCGTCGGGCGGGATCGTCGCAATCGGGCTGTCGTGAAGCAGCTCGAGCGCGATGCGAAGGCGCGCGGCGGCGTCCGTGCTGCCGGGAGCGAGCGCTCCGCCTGGACCGACGGCCTCGACGAGCCGGTCGGCGAATCGCCCCAGCGCGTCCGGCGCACCGCGGCTCTCAAACCCGAGCTCCTCCAGCAGAGCGAGAACCCGCGGCACATCGCGCGCGACGCCCGCGAGAACGAGGCGCGCCCACGCGCGCCGCCTCGCGCGCGGCAGCTCGTGTACACAGCCGAAGTCGAGGATCGCGAGGCGGGCACCCCCGTCGCCTTCGACGACGAGGAAGTTTCCCGGGTGTGGGTCGCCGTGGAAGAAGCCGCGACGAAGGATCTGCGCGCTGGTGGTTCGGACCAGAATCTCGAGCAGACGTCCGCGCTCTGCGATGCCCGCTTCGCCGCGTTCGTCGCAGGCTTCGAGCCAGTCGGGGAGGCGGGCGCCGTCGACCCGATCGAGCGTGAGGACGCGCTTCGACGAGAAGGCGCGATGAGGCCGCGGCACGACGACGCCCGGGTCGATGTCTGCGGCGAAGCGTTCGGCGTTCACCGCCTCGGCGTCGAGATCGAGCTCCGCACGCAGCGAGCGGGCGAGCTCGCGCGACACGCTCTCGAGTGCGAGGCCCGGCCAGACCTCGCGAAGCGCCGGGACCAGGACGCGAAGTGCGGCGAGGTCGGCCTCCACGACCTCCTCGATGCCGGGCACCAGCACCTTGATGGCGACGCGCGTCCCGTCGGAAAGTCTGCCGGCGTGCACCTGTGCGAGAGACGCGGCCGCGAGCGGCTCGGAGCAGACCTCGGCGAAGCGCTCACGGATCGGAGAGCCGAGTGACTCCTCGATCGACGCCTCGATCAGCGACGCCGGAACGGGCGGAACGCGATCTTGCAGGCGGCCGAGCTCGTGCACGTAGGCAGCGGGCAGCAGGTCGATTCGCGCCGAGGCGATCTGGCCGAGCTTCAGGACACCGCCCCGCAGATCGACGCACAGGTCGTGCAGCCTCCGTGCGCCTTCGCGGTGAAGCCGCTCGCGCGCCGCGTCGACGGCGCGCGCGCCGAGCAGGTCGGCGCCGGGTCCGCGTGTCACGCCGTGCAGGCGGTAGGCTGCGCCCAGCAGCAGACCCTCGCTCACGATGCGGCCGAACCGGGGCGCGGCGCGTGCAGCGTCGCGGACCGTGGCGCTCTGGGCAGCGACGAGGTCGCGCAGTCGCTCGGCCTCTCGCACGACGGCTGCGGAGTCGGCGGCGAGATCGTCGACCAGATCGCCCACCTGGCCGAGCAGTCGGCCGAGCAGCGCCGCCGAGTCGCCGACGCGCACGCCGAGACGTGCGCCGAGGTTCGCGAGGTCGGGACCGAGGCGATCCCGCAAGTAGTCACTCGTCCGGCGTGCTCGTCCCTGCATCGGATCGAATCTCCTCCAGACACGGCTCGCAGCGGAAGACGGGCGCGCCGGGCCCGTCGAGGAGCGCGATCCCGGCGCGCGTTCCGCGCGGCAAGATCGCGTTGCAGCGTTCGCAAAGTGCGTTCACCGCGAGAACTGCGCTCTGCCAGCCGATCACGCGGCCGGGACGCTGCGGTGACGAAGACGCGGAGCGGTCGTCCTCGCGCGCGACACTGCGCCGGGCGGCGCGCATCGCCTCGGCACCGTCGAGGGCGATCTCCTCCACGAGGCCAATCGTGTTCTGCAAGATGTTCCGAACGAGGTTCGAGACGGAGACGCCGAGGCTGTGCGCCCGGCGCTTGATCTCCTCGTCGAGATCCTCGGCGACGCGCGTATGGATGACGCGCTCTTTGCGGTCGCTGGAAGGATCGGCCATGTCACCGGTTGTATACCTTACGTATACAACCGGTGCAAGGGGGCTGACACGGCGCCCGGGCGCGCCCGTCTCGGCCCGCGCGAGGCAAGCGACCCGGGCGCGTGGCCCCTGGCCGGGCCCCCCGGCAGGGCGGGTATCCTCGGCGACGGGAGGCCCCGATGCTCACGCTCCATCAGTTCGAGATCTCGCCCTTCTGCGACAAGATCCGCCGCATCCTGCACTGGAAGAAGCAGCCCTACACCGTTCGCGAGGTGCCGCTGCGCGACGCGATGAGCGTTCGCAAGGTGAATCCTTCCGGGAAGCTGCCGTGTCTCGAAGACGACGGACGATTCATCGCAGACTCCACCGACATCGCGTACTACCTCGAAGAGAAGTTCCCCGACCCGCCGCTCGTCCCGCGCGATCCGAAGCTGCGTGCGCTCTGCCACTTCTTCGAAGACTGGGCCGACGAGAGCCTGTACTTCTACGAGATGCGGCTGCGCTTCACGGTCGACCACAATGCGCGGCGCAACCTTCCGCTGCTGACGGCTCACGATCCGCCGTGGATGAAGAGGCTCGCGCGACTCGTCGTGCCGCGCATGATGCGTGGCACCCTCGGCAAGCAGGGGCTGGGCCGAAAGTCGCTCACGCAGATCGTGAAGGACGTCGAGCGCCACGTGGACGCTCTCGCTGACTGGCTCGGCGACTCCGACTGGCTCGTCGGCGACGCTCTTTCGCTCGCCGACATCTCGGTCTTCGCCGAGCTTGCCTGCATCCGCAGCTCCGACGAAGGCGGTCGCGTGATCGCCGCCCGCCCCGCGGTCGCCCGCTGGATGGCCCGCGTCGACGACGCCACCGCTGCCGCCGCCGGGCGCTAGCCTCGCGCCACGCCCTTCGCCCGGCCTCCTGCCGGAGAGCGAAGCCCGCGGTGCTCGAAGAACGACGAAGAACGACGAAGACCGACGAAGAACGACGAAGAAGGAACCGGAAGGAGCGCCCCCAGCCATGCGAATCCTGCTCATCAATCCGTCGTATCCGTTCGAGGAGTTCCCGCGGCTGCTGGTGACGCTGCCGTATCTGGCGGCGGCTCTGCGGGCGGAAGGGCACGAGGTCGAGATCCTCGACTTGCTGCTCGCGCGGACGACGCCCGACAAGATCGAGCGGCGGATGGCGCGGCTGCGGCCGGAGCTCGTGGGCATCACGTCGGTGACACTCAACCATCACATCGCGTCCGGGATCGCCGAGGTGGTTCGCAAGTGCGACGAACGCGTGCCGATCGTGATGGGCGGGCATCACGTCTCGTTCGAGATCGAAGGCTCCTTCCGCGACCTTCCGGCGCTCGACTACATCGGCATCGGTGAGGGCGAGCACACGCTGATCGATCTCGCCCGCGCGCTCGAAGGGCGGATGGATCTACGCGACGTCGCAGGGCTCGCGCTGCGCGAGCCGGGAACCGGCCGGATCGTGAAGACGGCCGCACGGGGCGCCCCCGAGGATCTCGACGCGATCCCGAATCCGGCGCGCGACTTGGTTCCGCTCGCGCGCTACCTCGCATTCGACAGCCACGCGAGCGTGATCACGAGCCGCGGCTGCCCGTACTCCTGCGTATTCTGCTCGGCGCCGCAGTGGACGGGTCGTGCCGTCCGCTACCGAACGCCGTCGCTCTGCATCGACGAGATCGAAGATCTCGCGCGACTCGGCTTCACCGAGATCACGATCGAGGACGACCTCTTCACGCTCTACCGCAAGCACTTCCTCGCCGTCTGCGACGAGCTCGTCCGGCGCAACACCGGGATCCGGTGGAACGCCTTCTCGCGCGTCGACACGATCACGCCCGAGATCGTCGAGACGATGGCGAAGGCCGGCTGTCAGGCGATCTGCTTCGGCGTCGAGAGCGGAAGTCAGGAGATCCTCGACCTGGTCAAGAAGAAGTCGAACCTGCACCTGGTGAAGGAAGCCATGCGGATGACGCAGAATGCCGGCATCAGCGCGCTGGCGTCGTTCATCATCGGCCTTCCCGGCGAGACCGAGGAGACGCTGCGGCAGACGGTCGCGTTCGCGAACGAGCTCCACGAAGAGTTCGGGTCGCTCTACGGCTTCCACATCCTCGCACCCTTCCCGGGATCGGAGGTGCGCGAGCGGGCCGCCGACTACGGGATCGAGATCCTCACCAACGACTGGACGAAGTACGACGCCAACCACGTCGTCACGCGCTCGAAGGGTACCGACACGAACGTGGTTCAGGCGGTCGCCGACGCGTACGACCAGACGATCGAGCGCTACCTCGAGTATCAGAACCATCTCTTCCGCACCGACCAGCTCCCGCCGTTCGAACGGAAGATGTACCTGCGGCGCCGCCGGCAGTCGCTGCTCTGGAAGATCCTGCTCGGCGACGTCGTCGAGTCGCTGCCGGCCTACCGAGAGAATCCGGTCGCGGAGCTGAAGCGCGCCGTCGCCGAGGCGACGGCCTCCGACGCGGCGGTAGTCGGGGAGGAGATCGATCGCGTGCTCGCGCTCGGTGCGCTGGCCGGTGAGCAGACGCGCGAGGGCACCCGCTTCGCCTGGACCGAGTAGACCGAGCCGCTACGCGGCGGGGCGGACCGACGCTGGTGCGCCGCCGCGATTCCGCGTGAGCCGCCGCGCGAGGCGGACGCCAGCGTCGATTCCCGGCTTCTCGACGAGGTGGTGGCCGGCGATCGGAAGCGCGACGAGCAGCAGAAGGAACGCCGCGCACTGAGCTGCGAACGGGAGGTCGCCGAGGCGGGCGAAGCCGCCCCACAGCGCGATCATGTGGAAGAGATAGACGCCGTAGGAGTAGCGCGCGATCTCGCGGACTCCCGCGCGCAGCCAGCCGGCACGAAGCTCGTAGACGAAGGGAAGAAGCGCTCCGAGCACGAGACACAGCCCCCAGCCCGCCCAGCGCGGATGCGTCTCGCCGAGCCACCACGCGATCGTGACGTACGCACCGACGAGGGCTGCGAGCGCCGCGGGCAGCACGGCGAAGGAGAGCCGCGCTCGCACGCGCCGGCCGAGCGCGTACGCGACCGCGCCCGCGAGAAAGCACGGCGCGAACTGCGCCACGTCGAGTCGGCCCGCGATCTCGGGCTGCACGAGCGCCGCGACGACACCGAGGCCCCAGAGCGCGAACGCACTGCGCAGGGCGTTCTCGCGGTCGACGATCCAGAAGACCGCCGGCAGCAGCAGGTACATCTGCAGCTCGTAGGGAAGGCTCCAGAGCGGTCCGAGGATCGACTCCGAGTAGGTGAGGTTCTGGGTGAGGGTCAGGTTCGAGGCGAGCTGCATCGCGCCGATCGGCCGCCGGACGCCCTCCCACGCGGTTCCCGGAACCCCGAGCGCGAGAACGATGCCGATGCACGTGAGGCTGAGGGGGTAGATCCGGAAGGCGCGTCGCACGAAGAACGCCGGTGCGCTGGTCGTCCCGGCTCGCGCGCTGCGCTCGAGCGATTGGAGCAGCACGAGCGCGGTGAGGACGAAGAACAGCAGAACACCGATTCGGCCCGAGTACCACGCCAGCGGAGTGGGATCGAAGCCGCGAAACGCACCGAGCGTCTCGAGGACGTGGTCGAGCAGAACGGCGAGCACGGCCACGGAGCGAACGAAATCGAGGTTTGCGGAGTCGCGCAGCGGGGCTCCCGTCAGACCGCCACCGCCGCGTCGCGATCGAGGAGCGCCGCAGCGAGGCGGCGGCGATGGTGCGGGCCGTCTCCCAGCGTGGCCCGGCTCCAGAGCGCTCGCTTGAAGTACAGGTGCATGTCGCAGTCGATCGTGAAGCCGTATCCGCCGTGGAGCTGTACTCCCTTGCGAACCGCCGTCGCGAAGACGTCGCTCGCGAGCGCCTTCGCCATGCGGGCGGGGATCTCTGCGGCGTGGGGCGTGTGATCGAAGGCCGCAGCAGCTCCGAGCACGTGGTTGCGAGCCAGCTCGACGCCGATCATGACGTCGACGATCGGGTGCTTCACCGCCTGGAAGAAGCCGATCTGACGGCCGAACTGCTTGCGGGCGATCGCATAGTCGCGCGTCATCACGAGCGCCGCGTCCGCGGCGCCGACCATCTCGGCGGCGAGCGCGACGAAGCCGCGCGCGTGCGTTCGCTCGAGCGCAGCCGCACCGCTGCCGTCGAGACGCGCCTCGCACGCGACGTGAACGCCGTCGAGCGCGACCCGAGCCGTTCTGCGCGTCGGATCGACGCCGATCTCGCCCTGAACGGTCACGCCCCTCGCCGGAAGATCGACGACGAAGAGCGAGACCTCGCCCGACGGCTCGCGGCACGGAACGACCAGGCAGTCCGCACTCGCGCCGGCGAGCACGAAGCGTTTCTGTCCACGCAGCACGAAGCCGCCTTCGGCAGGCTCGGCGGTCGCACGAACGTTCTCGGCTTCGAAGCCCCCCGCCGGCTCGTAGAGCGCGAGCGTTCCGATTCGCGTGCCGCTCGCGATCTCCGGAAGCCACCGCGCTCGCTGCGTACTGCTCCCGCCGGCGTCGATCGCGAACGAGGCGAGCAGCGATGCGAGATAGGGTGATGGGACGAGCCTTCGCCCCATCTCCTCGAGAAGCAGCGCAAGCGGCAGGAAGCCGAGCCCCGCACCGCCGTACTGCTCGCCGGTCGCGAGTCCCGCCCAGCCGAGGCTGCCGAGCTCTTTCCACAGGCCGGGGTCGAAGCCGAGGGCATCGTCGGCGAGCCGCCGCACCTCGGAGATCGGACAGCGCTCCGCGAACAGGCGGCGCGCCTCCTGCCGGAGCATCTCGTGCTCCTCGGTGAATCCGAAATTGGTCGGAATCCTCGTCACGATCGCACCCTCCGTCAGCGCGTCTTCGGAAGGCCGAGCACGCGCTCGCCGATCACGTTGCGAAGGATCTCGCTGGTTCCGCCGCCGATCGTCATGCCGAACGAGTTCATGTACGCGCGCGGCCACTCTGCGCGGTCGACCGCGCAGGGATCGCCGAGCCAGAGCGTCGCGTCGGGGCCGAGCATCTCGCACGCGAGCTCGGAAAGCCGCTGGTTGTACTCCGAGTAGACCAGCTTGTTCATCAGGCGAAGCGCCTGCGGGCGGTCCGCGTTCAGCTCCGGGACCCGCGCGCGCAGCGCGGAGAGGCGCAGCGCCTCCTCCTCGATCCAAAGCTGCGCGATGCGGTCGCGAAAGACGGGATCGTCCGCTGCAAACCCGGTCTCGCGCCGCGCGCGCTGCGCCACCGACACCAGCGCGCGTACGCTCTCGCCGGACGCCGTTGCCTGCCCGCCACCCGAGCCCTCGGCCGCGCCGCGCTCGAACAGGAGCGTCGTGAGCGCCACGTCCCAGCCCTGTCCCTCGCGCCCGAGGAGGGCGTCCGCAGGCATCGGCGCGTTGTCGAAGATCACCTGATTGAAGCCGCCCTCACCCGTCATCTTGACGAGCGGCTGCACGGTGACGCCGGGCACGTCCATCGGGAAGAGGAAGAACGAGAGCCCCTCGTACTTCCCGGCGCTCGGGTCCGTGCGCGCCAGCAGGATCATCCACTTTGCCGCGTGCGCGAGCGTCGTCCAGACTTTGTGACCGGTGACGCGGTACGAGCCGTCTTCCTGCTTCTCGGCGCGGGTCGTCGCGCTCGCGAGATCGGAGCCGGCGCCCGGCTCCGAGAACCCCTGACACCAGATCTCTTCTGCCGAGAGGATCGGCCGGAGCATTCGTTTCTTCTGCGCGTCGGTGCCGTAGACGAGGATCGTCGGTCCGGCCCACTGCAGTCCGATCGCGTTCACGAGAAACGGCGCCCGCGCTCGCGCGAGCTCCTGTCCCACGATGCGCTGGCGCTTGGCCGGATCGCCACGACCGCCGACCTCGGCCGGCCAGTCGAGGCCGAGGTAGCCGGCGTCGTAGACCTTGCGCTGCCACGCGCGCAGGAAGTCGAGCTGCCGCTCCGACTCCACCTCGAGAAAGCTCTGCGGCAGCTTGAAGCCCGGGTCCGGGGGTCTGTTGGCCTCCATCCAGGCGCGGACCTCCAGCCGAAACTCTGCGATCTCCTTCGGCTCCGCTCCTTCACCCGACACTCGCTCGGATTCGCTCACGCGCTCTCCTGCAGGGCGTTGATTCCCGCGCTGGTCGCAGTATAGACAGGAGCGGGCCACCGCCCCTCGCACGACGGAGAGCACCGAATGGACCCCGCCAGACAAGAGGGCCTCGCCCGAGCGCAGAGCCCGCCGCACGCCCGACCGCACTGGCAGCCGGGTGCGCGCTGCCGGGGAGCTGCATGATGCCGCCCGCCCGGCCTGTCGACCGCCGCGACCGCATCGAGGCCCTGCTTCGTGAGGCGCTCGCCCCGACCCACGTCGAGGTGATCGACGAGACCGTGTCGCACGCCGGCCACGAAGGCGCGCGCGGTGGGCAGAGCCACTACCGCGTGACCGTCGTCTCGCCACGTTTCGCCGGCCTCTCTCGCGTCGCGGCACAGCGCCTCGTTCACGAAGTGCTCACCAGCGAGCTCACGAGCGGCCTGCACGCCCTCGCACTGCGAACCTACGCGCCCGAGCAGTGGAGATCCGGAACGTGAGTGAAGCCGCGCGCGGCACGGGCTGAGCGGGGCGTTTCGTGGCCGTCAGGCGGCTCTCGCAGGAGCTGGTGTTTCCGCCGCCCGAGGTCGCAGATGCCTCGGGACTTCTCGCCGTCGGTGGTGACCTGTCGCCCGAGCGAGTCCTTCTCGCCTACCGGAGCGGGATCTTTCCGTGGCCGATCGAGGGGCTCCCGCTCCCGTGGTTCTCACCGGACCCGCGCTGGGTGATCGTTCCGAGTGCGCTCATCGTCTCGCCAAGGCTCGCGCGCAGCCTGCGCGCGCGGCACTACGAGGTACGCCTCGACACCGCGTTCGCGCAGGTGATCCGAGGCTGCGCCGCCGCGCCGCGTGCCGGACAGGACGGAACGTGGATCACGCCCGCGATGATCGCGGCCTACGAGCGGCTGCACGCGCTCGGCTTCGCGCACAGCGCAGAGGCGTGGCTCGATGGCCGGCTCGCAGGAGGCCTGTACGGCGTCTCGCTCGGCGGCGCCTTCTTCGGCGAGAGCATGTTCACGCGCGCCTCCGACGCCTCGAAGGCCGCGCTCGTCGCTCTCGTGAGGCAGCTGAGCGCGTGGGGCTTCACGCTCTTCGACTGCCAGACGCATACACCGCACGCCGAGCGTCTCGGGGCTCGTCCATGGCCGCGCGCACGCTACCTCGAAGCGCTCGCCGAGGCGCTCGCGCTCTCGACCCGGCGCGGACCCTGGCGGTTCGATGGCGCGCTCCAGTCGCTCGCCTAGGACCCGTCGTCTCGGACATGGCGATCGAGCCAGACGCGCAGGGGCACGGTGAAGCCCGCGGCGTTTCGGTGACCGCCTCCGCCGTGGCCTACCGCAATCTGTGCGACGTCGAGCTCACCGATCGAGTAGAGCGACACGTCGACGCGGCTTCCCTGGACGCGGTAGACCGCGCCGCACGCAGCGCCGTGCGCCGCGCGGACTGCGAGCTCGTGACCGAGCTGGCTTCGCAGGTGGACCGCGTTCACGGCCTCGAGACGAAGCTCGCCCACGCGGACGGTGTGGACGTTGCGAAGGGTGCGCTCGATCTCCATTCGGTTCGCCCGAACGATCGGCTCGCCCTCGCGTGCGAGCGCCTCGATCGGCTCCTTGGCGAGCGCGTCCCACGCCTCGAAGGTTCGCGGATGCGCGGCAATGGCGGCGTTCACCTCCTGCGATGCGGGAAGGCGGAAGCGCCACAGGTCCTGGTCCTCGACGTAGCGCAACAGGTCCGGGGGCGGGACGTCGGGATGGAAGTGCATCCAGGCGAGGACTGCGCCGGAGTGCGACAGGTCGAAATGCACGAGATGTCCGCGGGCGCGCAGCGCCGCGGCGAGCCCCGGATCGGCCTCGAAGCGTCGCAGCGCCGAGACGTGATGGTCGAGGACGATCAGCTTCGCGGTCTCGTCGCCGAGGATGCGCAGCGTCTCGTTGTCGGTTGCGATGTCGGCAAAGACGACAGTGGCGCCGCGGTGTCGCCCCGGGCGCACGGAGTCGTCGTGCCCGCGAGGCAGATACGACGCGTGGTCGCCCCAGGCGCGCCACAGCGCCCAGGCGGCGCCGAAGCCGTCGGGGCAGCCCGCGTGGTAGAAGCAGACGCGTCGCACGCGACGACCGTAGCCCAGCCCCGTCACCGTATGCCCGGACGTCGCGAGACGCAGCGGGATGGAGGCTCGATGTCAGGGCAGGCGCCCGAAAGGACGTGTGACGAATTCGTCGATCGCGCGAGCGAGATCGTCGGGGACTTCGGTCTCGATCGAGTGCCGCACGCCGCGAAAGACGCGCAGCTCGGCGTGCGGCAGCAGCTCGCGCAGCTTCGCCACGCCGGCCCGCATGCCGGCACCGTCGTCCTGATCGCCCCAGAGGAGCAGCACTGGCTGTGCGATCTGCGGCGCAATCCCGAACAGGCTCGTCGCGACTTGATCCGCGGCGATCTCCCAGTACATGCGAACGAAGCCCGGACACATGACTTCGCGGTAGTAGGCAAAGGTCTCCGCGAGGGCGGCGCGCCGGCCCGGGAAGTCGCGGGCGTACCAGAACCGCGACTGGATCCGCACCATGGGCCAGAAGAGCGCGCGCCCGCCGAGCCTTCGGATCCAGGCTGCCAGACGCGGTCGGGCACGCCATGCGCTCGCGGGCGCCCACGAGACCAGCAGCGGGAAGCGCTGCGGGAAGCGATGTCCGAGGCGGAGCACGAGATTTCCGCCGAGGCTGCCGCCGACGAGAACGGCCTCGTCGATCGAGAGAGCATTGAGAAGGTCGATGAGCGTGTCCTCGTAGAAGCGGAGCGAGTAGGAACGAACGGGCTTGTCCGAGTAGCCCGTTCCCGGAAAGTCGAGAGTCAGGACGCGGTGTCGCTGCAACAGATGCCGGACGAGCGAGTCGTAGCCCTCGAGCCGTGAGGTATGGCCCGGAAGGATGACGAGCGTTCGCGTGGCGTCGCTCTTCGTGCTCGGTCCGGTATCCGCGATCCGTACCCGCAGGCCGCCGACCGTCACGTCGCGCTGCGGAAGCTGGCTGCCGCGGACGGTGACGGGACGTGCAGGCCCCGTGGCGACGGCAAGAGCCTCGGCGGGTGATGCGGCATCGGGCACCGATGCATCCTAGACTGCGGCGTCCTCACATCACCAGGGAGAGTCACTCGAATGCGAATGCAAGCAGGTCTCGGGGCTCTGGTCGTGCTCGCCGTCGCGAGCGGGGCCTCGGCACAGAGCGCCAAGCCGCTCCCCGGCCCCCAGACGGACGACCAGAAGACGCTGTACGCCGCCGGGGCCGTTCTGGGCCAGAACATCGCCGGCTGGAAGCTCGAGCCAGGAGAGCTCGCCTACGTGCTGCAGGGCCTCGACGACGCCGCGTCCGGCAAGAAGCTCGCCGTCGACATCGAGCAGGTGCGCCCGAAGATCCAGGCGTTCTCGCAGGCGCGCAGCGCCGTCGCGGCCGCTGCGGAGAAGAAGGCGGCGGAGCCTTTTCTCGCGAAGGCTGCCGCGGAGAAGGGCGCGAAGAAGACCGAGTCGGGCCTCATCCTCACCGAGATCAAGGCCGGAAGCGGACCGGCGCCGAAGATCGACGACAAGGTGAAGGTCCACTATCACGGAACGCTGCTCGACGGCACGGTCTTCGACAGCTCCGTGCAGCGCGGAGAGCCGGTGAGCTTTGCGCTCAAGGGCGTGATTCCGTGCTGGACCGAGGGCCTCCAGCTCATGAAGGTGGGCGAGAAGGCGAAGCTCGTCTGTCCGCCGGATCTCGCGTACGGCGAGCGCGGCGCCGGGGCGAAGATCAAGCCCGGTGCGACGCTCGTCTTCGAAGTCGAGCTGCTGGGGATCGAGCCGCCCGCGCCGCCGCCCGCACCGCCCGCGACACCGCCGAAGAACTGACGCGCGAGCGCGGGGCCGCCCCGGGGCGGCCCCGCGCTCCTTGCTTCACGGCGTGGGTGCGAGCGAGAGCTCGACGCTCACGCGATGCCCGTCATCCGCGATGTTGCGACCCCCCCAGCCGGGATAGCCGCCCACGTCGAAGCCGTCGCCGAGCGTGTCGCTCTTGCCGAGACGCAGCGCGATCTCGTCACCGCCCGCGGCAGGGAAGGTGAGGTTCGAGTTCGAGAACGCCTCGAGTCCGAAGCTGAAGCTGATCTCGATCGCCGCGTTCCCCGTTCCGGAGATCTGCGTCGCCGCGTTCCCCGAGAAGGGAACGTTGCGGTCGCCCGACGAGGGGCTCGGCGAGCCGCAGAACAGGATCGCCGGCGTACAGCCGACGCCATTGGTCGCCGACGACGGATTCGGCGTGAAGCCGAATGCGACGGGTGCGCCGCCGTTCACGCGGTAGCTCGCGCTGACCGGGCCGTTGAAGCGTGCGTGCCCACCCGCGTCCTGCTGTGCGACGCGCTCGTCCTGCAACGAGTAGGCGCCTGCGATCGCGTGCTCGACGTCGAGGATCCACGTCTCGCCCGGCAAGCCGACGACATCGAACGTGAGGCGATAGCTCGCGGTTGCAGCCCCTGTCTTGTCGCCCGTCGTACAGCAGGCGTCGGCGCCGACGACGCCCTTCAGGTTCGCGTTGATGCTCGTCGCGCTCGCCTTGCCCGAGACGCGATGACGCCACTCGTTCTGATCGAAGCCTCCGTCGAGCTTGAAGTCCCCCGTCGAGAGGTCCGTCAGCACGAAGTTCTCGAGATGCGTCGTCGGGTCGACGGCGAGGTTCAGATACAGCGCGATGAACTCGCCGGCGCGTCCGACCTCGACGTGCTCGAGCGAGAGGCCGAGGAAGTCGGGCAGCGGGAACGAGCCGAGGGCGCCGGCCAGCATCGGCATCACGAACGGGAAGATGCCCGGCAGGAACGAGAGGACGTTCGCCTCGTTCACGTTCTGCGGGTTGTCGACGAGCGTCACATGAATGTCGGAGGCTTCGACCGCGCCGAGGGAGAAGCCGAGGGCACCGTTCGTCACCGAGAGGTCGACGCCGAGATCGACGTCGAGGACGGTTCCGAGCAGCAGCACGTTGTTCGCGACCATCCGAATCTCGACACGAAGCCCGGCGATGCGCATCTCGGCGAGCTCGCCTCCCGGGCCGGGAGCGCCGGTCAGGATCGGCGCCAGCTGCGGGCGCAGCGAGACCAAGATCGGCTCCATCACCGGATACTGTCTGAACTCGGGGATGAACATGCCGAGGATCCCGGCCGTGAGCGGAATCACGCCACCGTCTTCGAGCTCGAAGCTCGTGAGGTCGGCGCTCAAGAGGCCGCCCTCGACCTGCGCCTTGAGGAGCTGGTTGAACGCGGACGTCGAGATGCCGAGCGCGAGGCCGTAGGGCTTGTCGCTCACGGGTGCGAGCAGGCCGAAGGTCGGGAAGGGCTCGGTGACCGTGTACGACGCCGGCAGGTCCGGCGCGCCCGTCGCGGGGGCGGGATTCGTGATTGCGGCTCCGGCCGCGAAGGTGATGCCATCTGCATCCTCGGTGATCGCCGAGAAATCGGCGTCGAAGTCGACGCCGATCGCCTGGCCGATGGGACCGGCGACCGAGACGCCTGCGAGCGCGGTCTCGATCGCGGCGGCGATCGGAGAATCCGCCGGGCCCGTGCCGTCGGGGTCGGCGAGATTCGACTCGAAGCCGCTCTTCACCATGCCTTCGATCATCGACGGCGAGACGAGGAGCTGGATGATGTCGCCGATCACCGGTGCGGTGCACGTTCCCGAGATGAAGTGCGACTGGAAGCCGCCGAGTGCGACGGAGACCCCGCCGACCTGACGCACGTCGACCTTCGAGGGCTCACCGGTCTTCGGCTCCATGGCGTAGTCGCCCGTGATCGTCGCGCCCGACGCCGAGATCTCGAGGCCGCAGGTGATGTTGAGCGCGACCAGGTCTCGCACGTCGAGATCGATCTCGACGTAGAAGTCCTCGATCGAGACGGTGGTTCGCGTGGTTCCCCCGCCGATCGCGTCGGCCGCGAGCGAGAAGTCGCCGAAGCCGACCTCGACGACGTTCGCCGTTGCGAAGTAGAGGCAGTTCCCGAGCGATTCGACGACGCACGCGTCGTCGAGGATCGGATTCTGCGACGTGATCATGCCGCCGATGTCGAGGGCGCCGCCCGAGAGCTGCTCGACCACGGGCGTGACCTGCGAGAGCCCGGTATCGCCGAAACGCATCGCGACGCTGTCGGGAGAGGCCGCGCCGTCCGCTACGGAGCCCGTCGTGACACCGTCGCCGACGACGAGCGTCACCCGGTCACGAAGGATCCGCCCGTCGGTGAGGTGCAGCTCCGCGACGATGGGGTTGAAGATGGCGGCCGCGGTGAGCGGTACGGTCGCGCTGAAGTGTCCCCCCGGCGCCAGCGGCAGGACCGATGCGCCGTTCACCGTGAACGACGCGATCGCCGCCGGATCGACGGCCGTCACATCGCCGGTGACGGCGACGCTCGTCGCGTTGGTGAACGTGCCGTTGGCCGGCGACGTGATCTTCACGGCCGGGGCGGGTCCACATTGCAGCGCCGTGGCCGACGCCACGAGTAGCAGGGCCAGTGGGAGGAGGGGCGTCCTCCTCCGGCGCGAGACGACACAGTCCACCACGGCGCTCTCCTTTGCATGCACGAGGGCCGCGGGAGTCTACTCCAAGAAATAGAACAAGTGTCAATTTTCTTGTCCCCACGCCGCTGGTGGTGCTGGATCGCCCGCGGGGCCCCACCAGGTCGCCCGCCGCGCCCCACCGGGTCGCTCGTGGAGCCCCAAGAAGGCGGGACCCCAGAAGGCCGGACCCCAGAAGGCGAGACCCCAGAAGGGCCCAGAAAGGGAAGGGCCGGGCAGCCCTTCGGCTACCCGGCCCTTCGAGAACTCGGCGGCTCGCGCCGCCCCCGGCCGTGGCTACTTGGCCGAGATCGTCATCGACCGCTTCCAGAGCTCGCACTGCCGCTGGACCGGACCGAACTGGTCCTTCTCCATCAGCTCGCGGAGCTGCACGTTGCGGTTGATCTGCAGGTC
>JADLGR010000174.1 GCA_020849175.1 Deltaproteobacteria bacterium | reverse complement strand
TCGTGGGGGAGCGTGACGGTGGCGGGATTGGCGATGGCACGCCGCGTGGCCTCGGCGAGGTAGGCGGCGGGATCGACGCCGGCGAGACGGGCGGACTCGAGCAGGCCGTAGAAGAGCGCCGCGATCTCGGTGCCGCGCAGGGACTTCGAGCCGTAGTGGTTGTTTGCTCCGACGACCAGGCTCCTCATCGTTCTCTCGGAAGCATTGTTGTCGATCGGGATCCGGCCATCGTCGAGGAAGCGCACCAGACCGGGCCAGACACCGTCGGTGTAGGTGATCGCCTTGCCGAGAAGACTCTGCGGCAGCGCCCCTGTCGTCGTGAGCCACGTGCGAAGTCCCTCGACGAGAGGCCGCAACTCGCGCTGGCGGGTGCGAGAAGCGTACCGGTCGTCACGCAACGCTCGCGCAGTCCTGCACGCGTAGGGCTTGCCTTCGAAAACGCCGCTTCACGACCTCGTGGCCGAGCGAGGTGCACGCGGCGCGGGCACGCAAGAGGCGTCGGGGCGCGTGCTGCGATCTCTCTCTCACATCTCCCCCGGCGCGGTGTTCGGCTCGATCCCATTCTCCGCGGTCGTGGGCATCTTCTTCGGGTTCTACCCCGCGAGGCGCGCGGCGGCGCTCGATCCCATCCAGGCGCTCCGGTACGAGTGAGGGGTTGCATTCCCCTCCTGTCGAGCCGCCCAGCGACATGAAAATTGGATCCATGGCATCCAATTATCACGGTAAGCGCGCGGTCCATGATCGACCGCGAAGGCCAGCTGCGTGTCCTGGGCCGGCTGCTCGCCCGCAGCCCCGTGGTTGCGCTTCTCGGGGCACGGCAGGTGGGGAAGACGACGCTCGCCAGAGCGCTGGTCGCGGGGCGGAGCCTTCCAGCGAGCTTCTTCGATCTCGAGCGCGCGCAGGATCTGGCGCGGCTCGCGGACCCGGAGCTGGCGTTGGCCGGGTTGCGGGGAATCGTCGTCCTCGGCGAGATCCAGCGGCGGCCGGATCTATTTCCGGCCCTGCGCGTGCTCGCGGATCGTCCGCGGAAGCCAGCACGTCTCCTCGTTCTCGGCAGCGCGTCACCCGAGCTCCTGCGCCAGAGCTCCGAGTCGCTCGCTGGACGGATCGCATACCACGAGCTCTCGGGTCTGAGGCTCGACGAGGTGGGGATCGACCACATGGAGCGACTCTGGCTGCGAGGCGGCTTCCCACGCTCCTACACCGCGCGTTCGAACCGGGACAGTGGGGAGTGGCGGCGCGACTTCATCCGAATGTTTCTCGAGCGCGACGTGCCCCAATTCGGCATCTCGATTCCCTCTACCACGCTCGAGCGCTTCTGGGCGATGCTCGCCCACTACCACGGTCAGATCTGGAATGCGTCGGAATTCGCACGCTCGTTCGGCGTGTCGCACCACGTGACGCGGGGCTACCTGGAAGCCCTCGTCGCGACCTTCATGGTCCGCATCTTCCGACCGTGGACGGAGAACATCAAGAAGCGCCAAGTGCGATCTCCGAAGGTCTACATCCGCGACCCCGGGGCTGCTCCACAGCTTCCTCGACGTCGACTCGATTGCCGCTCTGGAGCGCCATCCGCGGATCGGCGCGTCATGGGAGGGGTTCGTGCTCGAGGCGGTGATCCAGCGGCTCGGGGCGACTGCCGAGCAGTGCTACTTCTGGGCGACGCATACCGGCGCCGAACTCGACTTGCTCGTTGTCGGAGGGGGCCGCCGGCTCGGGTACGAGATCAAGCGGACCACCGCACCGCGGCTCACCCCGTCGATGCGCTCGGCCTTCGATGATCTGCGGCTGACGAGCCTGGACGTGATCCACGCCGGCTCGCAGACCTTTCCGCTTGCGCGCAGAGTCCGTGCCGTCGCGTCTGCACGCCTGCTCACGGATCTGCCACAACTCCGCTGATCGGGTGAGCGGTTGTGGGGCGCCGGGCCGGATCAGATCCCGGCGTCGCGGCCGACGGCGCAGGAGACGCAGGAGGAGGAGCCAGGCCCTCGCCGCGGCCGCAGGGGAGTGTCAACCTAGGGTCATGCGACGGAGCTCGGTGGCCGACGATCTGCGGCGGCGGGAGCAGGAGCGCGTGGCTGCGCTCTCCCCGGCAGAACGGGTCGCCGAGGCGCTCGCTCTCGGCGAGCGCGACCTCGAGATCCAGCGCGCGAAGTGGGGCCTCGATCGCAGCGAGGCGCGGCGTGAGATCGAGCGGGTGCGGCAGCAGGGTCGGCGTCGCTCGCGGTGTATGCAGGACGGAGTCGATTGAGCCTGCTCGGGGCCGTCGTGGCAGCGCTCCGCGAACGATGCGTCTCGCATGCCGTCATCGGCGCCACTGCGCTCGCGTTCCACGGCGTCTCCCGAGCGACGGGAGATCTGGACCTCTTCGCGGTGCACGTCTCGTGCCTCGACCACGAAACCTGGCGACCCGTCGTCGAGGCGGGGTACGCCGTGGACGTCCGCCCGGGCGACGAATCGGACCCGCTGGCGGGCGTCGTCCGGTTCGCTGGCACCGGCGAGGCGCCGGTGGATCTCGTGCTGGGGAGGGGGTTCTGGCAGGCCGAGATCCTCTTGCGCGCCGAACCGCAGTCGCTTCTCGGCGTGCTCGTGCCCGTCGTGCGTGCGGCCGACCTGGTGCTTCTCAAGCTCTACGCCGGCGGACCGCAGGATCGGTGGGACATCGCGCAGCTTCTCTCGGCGCAGGCGCGGGCCGGCCTCGTCGCCGAGGTGCAGGCGGCTCTCCCGCAGCTTCCGGGCGATTGCAGGCTGCTCTGGGAGCGGATGCTCGCGGAGACCGCATCCCCCTGATCCGACCGTGATGCCGGTGCGGCGCCGCCGGCGGCCCTGTGCGCAACGCCCGGTGCGTGCTGACACCATGTGGTGTCGTCTAGACGCGGCGCCTGCCCCGAGCTCGGATCGGCTCTGCATCGGTTCGGAAGGCGCCCTCGGCGTGATCAGGGAGGCGTGGATGCGGCTCCAGGACCGTCCGGTCCACCCTGCGCAGCGCTCCGCGCGGTTCTCGGGCGCGGATGCCTTCCTCCGCGGCGCCGAGGCCGTGCTCGCGTTCGAGTCGGCGGATCACTCCGTGGAATCGAAGCTCGCGCGCGCCCTATCTCCGCGACACGCTCGTGTGTCTCGGCGTGCTCTCGGAGACGTTCGAGACGGCCTGCACCTGGGACCGTTTCGAAGCCTTCCACGCGGGCGTGATGCGGCCGCGTCCGACGCGGTGCGCCGCGTCTGCGGCGCAGGACCGGTGACCTGCCGCTTCGCGCACGCCTGCCCGGACGGGCCGGCACCCTACTACACAGTGCTCGCTCCCGCGCGTCGCGGGAGCGAGCTGGCGCAGTGGGCGGAGATCGAGCACGCAGCCATGGAGGCCATCGGGCGGTTCGGCGGGACGGTGAAGCACCACCACGCTGTCGGGCGGGACCATCGGTCTCAACGGACGATGGGCTCGATGCGGAGATGGTCCAGCCGCCTTTGCTCCACGATCTGCGTCATCGTGATCCGCGCGACGGCGACTGCCGTGAAGATCGAGATCGCGATTCCCAGTCCCATGGTGACTGCGAATCCGCGTGCGGGACCTGATCCGACGAGGAAGAGCAGCGTCGCCGCCAGCAGTGTCGTCAGGTTGGAGTCGACGATGGTGACGTAGGCCCGCTGAAAACCGAGAGCGAGGGCAGCTCGGGCGCGACGCGCAGGAAGAACGACCGGCGCTCGCCGGCGACGTCCGGTAAGTGGCGTTCTGGCAAGCTTCGCGGGGTGGAGCCGGAGGCGGCTGAGCTACAACTCCGGCTGCGGTGTCCCTCTACGTCGTTCGCTCGCTCGTCTTCGGGGGCCTGGCCTTTGCCGCGCTCTTCGCGGGCTTCCGCTGGAACGTCTGGCATTCCGCGGGCGAAGCGTCCTTCGCCGCGGGCCAGAAGGACACCGAGGGGCTCGTGATCGGTCGGCTGGCGGCATCCCGCACGATCGGCATTTTCGGCATGGGCGGCTTGCTCGGCTTCGTGGGTGATTGCCCGGAGCTCGTGACCTCCGACACGGCAGTCCTGTGGCGGTCCTACGATCCAAACGCCCAGACGAGGATCTACCTCGCGCAGGCTCCCTTCCGCTCCTTCGGGCCCTACCTCTCGCACAGCGGTCTGCAGGGCAACACGCCTTTGCGCTCCTGGATCGGGTACTCGGCTTCCTCGCGCCCAGCACGCGGCTGGACCTCTTCTTCAGCCTGACGGCGGCACTCGTCGCAGCCGTCTACACCGCGCTGCTCGTCTTTCTCCAGCGCGAGTTCGGGGCGTGCGCGGCGCTGCTCGCCTTCGCTGCCGTGCTCGCCTCGCCATGGCTCACGATCTTCGGACGGAACCTCTACTTGTCCTTGTGGATCTTCTGGCTTCCGGCGTTCGCGATCGGAGTAGTCCTCGCGCGCTGGGCCGGACGCCGCCAGGAAGGACCATGGCTCGCGCTGGCGGCCTTCCTGGGCTTTCTCGCACGCTTCCTCTCCGGCTACGAGTACATCACGGAGAGCGTGGCCCTCGCCGCAGCGCCGATCCTCTACTATTCGCTTCGCGACGCCGTCGGCGTCGGCGTGTTCCTGAAGCGCGCGGTCATCGCAACCGGGGCCAGCGCGCTTGCACTTGCGCTTAGCCTCGGAATCCTGACGCTGCAGATCGGCCAGGTCACCGGCTCGAGCGGCGATGCGTGGAAACACATCGAGTTCGCCATCGCCCGCCGCATACGCGGGGATCGGAGTCAACTGCCGCCGGTCTACTCCAGCTCGCTCCAGGCGGAGACGAATGCCGTACTGGCCTTCTACCTGGTGGATGCCTTCGACCGTGAAGCGCAGGAGAAGCCGCCCGCGCTGCGGTGGCTGCTCGGCCGCAGGCACATCGATCTGATCGCCCTCGTGCTGGCAGCGGCGCTGTGGGTCGCCGTGCGGGCTGCCTGGCTGCCCGCCGAGCGACGCTCGCGTGCGCTCGGCCTCGTCGCCGCGACCGCCGGCACGCTCGCGGGCGTCCTGGCATGGCTGATCGTCTTCAAGGCGCACTCGTTCATCCATTGGCACGTCAACCCGCTCCTGTGGCACCTCGGGTTCTTCCAGCTCGGCGCTGCGCTCGTCGGGCTCGCGGTCGCGGATGCGCTGCGCCTCATCGCCGTAACCGCGCGGCCCCCCGCCTCACAACGAGGTTCATGAACGGAGCTGCCCGCGTCTCGCGGACACCGTGCGCCTAGGCCCAAAACAAGCGACTGCAGATTCGCCGCCTCCGGCTTTCCCCCCGCGAAGCTTGCCAGAACGCCACTTACCGGGCGTCGCCGGCGAGCGCCGGTCGTTCTTCCTACGCCTCATGCCACGGCTCGCGAAGGCCGAGACAGCCTCGTGCGGCGACTACGGAAGGCGCGGTGCTGCGGGCCCCGGAGGCCGGAACATCCGGCGCTTCAGGAGCGCGAGATCGCGCAGCGAGACGCGGCCGTCGCCGTCCATGTCTGCGTTCGGATCGCGCGTGAACATCCGCACTCTCAGGAGCGCGA
>JADLGR010000173.1 GCA_020849175.1 Deltaproteobacteria bacterium | reverse complement strand
GGACTCCTCTCGCGACGCGAGATCGAGCCGGTCACCGACCTACCCGACGCCGGAACCCTCGACGAGCGTCGCGAGGAGGGCGAGCGCTGGCTCGACCGGGCCGTCGTCATCAAGCTCAACGGCGGCCTCGGAACGAGCATGGGACTTCGCCGCGCGAAGTCACTGCTTCCCGTGCGGCACGGCGTCAGCTTCCTCGACCTCATGGCGCGTCAGGTGATGCACCTGCGCGCGACGCACGGCATACGGCTTCCGCTCATCCTCATGAACAGCTTCCGTACCCACGACGATTCGCTCGCAGCGCTCGCGCGCCACGACGGCATCGAGTCGGACGTTCCGCTCGACTTCGTTCAGGGCCGCGTTCCGCGTCTGACGACCGACGAGCTGCTCCCCGTCTCGTGGTCGCGCGACCGCAGCCTCGAATGGTGCCCCCCCGGACACGGCGATCTCTACGTCTCGCTGCGCACGTCCGGAATGCTCGATCACCTCCTCGCACGCGGCTACCGCTACGCCTTCGTATCGAATGCCGACAACCTCGGTGCCATCTTCGATCCCGGCATCCTCGGCTGGATCGCGGCCGAAGCCGTACCGTTCGCGCTCGAGGTGACCGACCGCACGCCGGCGGACCGAAAAGGCGGCCACCTCGCACGGCTTCGCGACGGCCGACTCGCACTGCGCGAGTCCGCGCAGTGCCCGCCGGACGAAGAGGACGACTTCCAGGACATCGCTCGCCATCGCTTCTTCAATACGAACAACCTGTGGGTCGATCTGCGCGTGCTCGACATGACCCTGCGCGAGCGTGGCGGAGTTCTCGATCTGCCACTGATCCGCAACGAGAAGAACATCGATCCCGACGACAGCTCGTCTCCGCGCTGCCTGCAGCTCGAGACGGCGATGGGTACGGCGATCTCGGTCTTCGACGGGGCGACTGCTCTGCGCGTCCCGCGCGAACGCTTCGCGCCCGTGAAGACGACGAGCGACCTGCTCGCGCTCTGGTCCGACGTCTACGACCTCGGCGCCGATGCCCGCATGGTTCCGTCACCGCAGCGAACGCTGCCGCCCCTCGTCGTCGACCTCGACCGCGAGTTCTACGGCCACATCGATCGTTTTCAGGAGCGCTTCGCACGCGGCGCTCCGTCCCTCCTCGCGTGCAGCCGGCTGACGGTCCGCGGCGACGTCCACTTCGGGCGGGGCGTACGCGTCCGTGGCGACGTGCGCGTCGAAGCGCCGCCCGGACGCGCACTCGCCATTCCCGACGGCGCGGAGCTGACCGCGAGCTGACCGGCTCGCCGCCGGTGGCCGTCGGCTGACGCACCCTGCCCGCGGTGGTACCGTGCCGGCGCCGAACTCCCCTTCCTGCGTGAGGATCCGATGCCGAAGATCAAGGTCGTGAACCCCGTCGTCGAGATGGACGGCGACGAGATGACGCGCATCATCTGGGCGTTCATCAAGACGAAGCTGATCCTCCCCTACCTCGACATCGAGCTCGATACCTACGACCTCAGTATCGAGAACCGAGACCGCACCGGCGATCAGGTGACGGTCGAATCTGCGAAGGCAACGCTGCGGCACGGCGTCGGCGTGAAGTGCGCGACCATCACGCCCGACGAGGCCCGCGTGAAGGAGTTCGGCCTCGGGAAGATGTGGGTCTCGCCAAACGGGACGATCCGCAACATCCTCGGCGGCACCGTCTTCCGCGAGCCGATCATCTGCCGGAACGTGCCGCGTCTGGTTCCCCACTGGACGCAGTCGATCGTGATCGGCCGCCACGCGTTCGGAGACCAGTACCGGGCCACCGATTTCCGCGTTCCGGGAAAGGGCCGGCTCTCGATCCGCTTCGAGCCCGACGACGGCAGCGCACCGGTCGAGCGCGAGGTCTTCCACTTCGAGAGCAGCGGCATCGCGCTCGCCATGTACAACCTCGACGAATCGATCCGCGGCTTCGCCCGGGCGTGCATGAACTACGCCCTCGGTCGCAAGTGGCCCCTCTACATGTCGACCAAGAACACCATCCTCAAGGCCTACGACGGACGGTTCAAGGACCTGTTCCAGGAGGTCTTCGAGACCGAGTTCAAGGCCGCGTTCGAAGCCGCCGGCTGCACCTACGAGCACCGGCTCATCGACGACATGGTCGCGGCGGCGCTCAAGTGGAACGGCGGCTTCGTCTGGGCCTGCAAGAACTACGACGGCGACGTGCAGAGCGACACGGTGGCGCAGGGCTTTGGATCGCTCGGTCTCATGACCTCGGTGCTGATGACGCCCGATGGCAAGACCGTCGAGGCCGAGGCTGCGCACGGAACCGTGACGCGGCACTACCGCGCCCACCAGCGCGGCGAGAAGACGAGCACCAACCCGATCGCGTCGATCTTCGCCTGGACCGGCGGCCTCAAGCACCGCGCGAAGCTCGACGCAACGCCGGATCTGCTGCGCTTCGCCGAGACGCTCGAGCGCGTCTGCGTCGAGACCGTCGAGAGCGGGAGGATGACGAAGGACCTCGCCATCCTGATCCGCCCCGACCACCCGTGGCTCGGCACCGAGGAGTTCCTCGACGCGATCGACGAAGGCCTGCGCCGCGCGATGGCGTAGCGCGGATCGGAGACGCTGGCGCCCCGCATCGCCAGCGAAGCTCACGGGCTGCCTGTACTCGCCTCCACCTCGTCGAGCGCCCGTACGCGCATCCGCTCGCGCTCGTCGAAGCGCTCCGCCCTGAGCGTCTCGATCTGAGCCTCGCGGTCGGCGTCGGCGAGCGACGGGTCCGCGAGGATGCGCTCGCGCGCGGCGCGGTAGGCGTCGATCCGTGCCTGCCACGCCGCGTTCTCGCGGTCGAGTGCGGCGAGTCGCTCCGCCGCAGCAGGTCCGAGCTCGCGTTCGCGCTCGGCGAAGACCTCGGCGTCGCTCGCCCCCGCCGTGCGAAGCGCCTCGACCTGCCGGGAGACGCGGGCCGGAGCCGACGCGCGGCGGCGCTCCTCGCGCACGTGCTCGGGAAGCCGCAACTCGATCTCCTGGAGACGCCGCGTCTTCTCCTCCTGCGTGAGCGCGGCATCCGTGACGACGTCACGGCGTTCGAGATCGAGGAGAACGACGCGCTCCTCTTCGCCGAACAGCCTCTCCGCGAGGGCTGGACCGAAGACGCTGCGACGCTCCTCGCGAATCCACTGTAGCCGCCGATCGAGATCGGCCGGCGGCGTCCCGGTGGTCGTGAGCGTGCGCATCCGCTCGCGATGACGCAGATACGTGTCGAGGAACGCCTCCGCCTCGGCCGCCGCGGCGGGCGCGAGCGTACTGCGAAGGTGCGCGACGATGCGCGCTCGAATCACGTCGTCCGGCTCCTCGCCCGTGGCCGAGAGGAAGTAGTCGAAGACCGCGAGTGCCTGTGAATTCGGAACGAACTCGCCGGAGGCGTCGACGGTGAGCTCGCCGTCGACGACGGTGCCGCGCAGGGAGGCCGGCAGCTCGGGGAGCGCCCCCTGATCGGGCGCGGCTGCGGGGGCCGCTCCGGCGTCCGCGCCATCGGCCCGAGACGCAGGCGGCTGTGCCGCACCTTCCAGCGCCGGCGCGAGCGGGAGCCAGCGCAGCACCAGCAGCGCCGCAACGAGCGCAGCCACCGCGATCGCACCGATCCGGATCGCCATCCTCACCCGAGTCCTCTCCCGGTGCCCTCGCCGCGAAAGATACCGGCCAGGGCTCGCTGCACGCCCTCGGCGCCGTCGCGGCCGTCGACGCGGAGGCGGAAGAGCCGATGAAGGCTCGCGAAGCGCGCGTTGCAGCGCTGGCCGGTGACGACCGCGGTGCGGTAGCCGGCGGCACGAACGAGGCGCTCGATCGCGCGCGTGCGGCGGCCGTACGGATAGCTGAAGTGATCGACTGAGCAGCCGATCTCCTGCTCGATCCGCACGCGCGAGTCGCGGATCTCGCGTTCGGCGCCGGCACCGGCCATGCGCTTCAGGTTCGGATGCGAGAGCGTATGGCTGCCGAGCGTGAGGCCGGCATCGCGCAGCGCGGGGAGATCGGACCAGCTCGCGAAGCCCGAGTAGCGCTCGCTCTCTGGGATGGCGACTCCGCCGAGCCACTGCGTCACGAGGTAGAGCGTCGCAGGTAGATGTCTTCGTGCGAGCGCCGGAGCGGCGAAGTCGCGGACCCCCGCACGGCCGTCGTCGAAGGTGAGCACGACACCGCGCACGGGCGCCGGCCGTACGCCGGAGTACACCGCGACGACATCGTCCATCGAGAGGACGTCGAAGCCCGCGCTGGCCAGCCAGTCGAGCTGGGCCTCGAAATCGTCGGGATCGACGACGTGCTTCGAACGTGGAGCACCGATCTCGTGGTAGTAGAGAATCGGGAGTCGGATCCGCCGCAGGCGGCCTCGCATCACGGCGCGAGGGTAGCCGCTCTCGCGCACGACCGGCCGGCAGTGCTAGAACGAGAGGGCCGAGGGGGGATCCTGGAGCCGGCGGCATCCGTCATCGTCAGCACCTACGACCGGCCCGAGAATCTCGCGCGCTGCCTCGAAGGGCTTCGTCATCAGACGACGAGAGCGTTCGAGATCATCGTCGCCGACGACGGCTCCGGGCCGGCGACGCGTGCCGTGATCGAGCGCGCAGAGCGGACGCTTCGCGTCTTGCTGCGTCACGTCTGGCAAGAAGATCGCGGCTTCCGGAAGGCCGCGGTGCTCAACGCTGCCTCGCGCGCGGCGCGCGGGGCCTACCTCATCTACACGGACGGCGACTGCGTCGCGCATCGCCGCTTCGTCGAGAACCACCTGCGCCACCGCGCGCCCGGACGCATGCTCGTCGGGCGCGCGGCGAAGCTCTCCGAGGCGCGCTCGCGGCGCATCGATTCGCGCGCGATCGCACGCGGCGCGCACGTACGGACGGGACCGCGCGACTGGTGGGACGAGAGACAGGGCCGAGCGCGCAACATGTCCTATGCGTTCTACCTGCCCGGAGAGGCGGGCTTTCGCCTCGTCCAGCGTCTCAAGAAGAGCCGCAGCCTGCGCGGCGGAAACTGCTCGCTCTGGAAGCACGACCTCGAGCGCGTGAACGGGTGGAACGAGGACTTCGAGAGCTGGGGCCTCGAGGACGTCGAGCTCGGCTGGCGCCTTCGCCACGCGGGGGTCGAGCCGATGCTGGTGGTGAACCGGGCGATCTGCATCCACCTCTGGCACCCAGCCACGCGCCGCGAGGGCGCGAGCGCGCGCGCCGCGTACAACGCGACCCGCGCGCGCGGCCTCGCTTGGTGCCCGAACGGGCTCGTGCGGTCGGAGAAGCCGCTCTCCCCCGCGCACCGCTGAGCCCGGCCCGTCCGATTGCCCACCGTCCCACTCGTCGTCTACGCTTCGTCGCGGAGTCTGCAACCTCACGGCGCGCTCGCGACGTCTTGGCCGCGTTCGCTCGACGCCTTCCCAACGCATTCGCAACGAAGAGGGACGCCATGGAGTCGGTCTTCGTCGCCTCGTTCGAGTCGCCCATCGGTCCGCTCCGGATCGCGTCGACCGAGCGAGGTGTCGCGTTTCTCGAGCTCCCGAGCGCGAGCGGGCGCGGGCTCGCAGGCTGGCTCCAGCGGCTCGGTCTCCAGCGTGAGGTGCGCAGCGGCTACGCTCCGAATCGCCACGCGATCGAGCAGGTGCTCGAGTACCTCGCCGGGAAGCGACTCGCGTTCGAGCTGCCGCTCGATCTTCGCGGGACGGAGTTCCAGCTCGCCGTCTGGCAGGCGCTCGTTGCGA
The DNA here is from genome assembly GCA_020849175.1 of Deltaproteobacteria bacterium. Lineage (GTDB taxonomy): Bacteria > Myxococcota_A > UBA9160 > UBA9160 > UBA9160 > MYXO. The sequence continues at coordinate 6,884 of JADLGR010000173.1, read as the reverse complement.
TCCCCTATGGCGAGACGCGCACCTACGGCGGCGTCGCTCGCGCAGCCGGACGTCCGCTCGCGCTGCGCGCCACGGGGGCGGCGAACGGGATGAACCCCGTTCCGATCATCGTTCCGTGTCACCGCTGCATCGCTGCGGGCGAGCGCCTCGGCGGCTACGCGGGCGGGCGCGAGCTGAAGGCGCGCCTGCTCGCGCTCGAGCGCGAGCACGCGCACCCGGGCCGGCTGCTGTAGGAGCGCGCGCAGGGCCGCGCCGAGCCGTGAGGCCGGGCCCGCCGATCGCGTCCGCATCGCCGCGCGGCGCCCTGCCGATTATCCTCGCGCCGCGCCAGGAGGACACCGCGTGGTCGCGACCCGCATCGGCTCCGCCATCCGTCTCGCCGTGAAGCGTCAGCCGGCCTGCCCTCGCTGCGGCGTACGATGCACTGCGTAGCGTGGCCTCCATCCAGATCCAACCGAATGCGGCCCCCCGCCTGCGCCGCTCGCTCACGACGCTGCCGCTCGTCTTCGTGATGTTCTTCAACGTCTCGGGCGGTGCCTACACGCTCGAGGGTCTCGTGGCCGAGGTGGGGCCGGGCCTCGCGCTCGCGACGCTCGCGCTCGTCCCGATCGTGTGGTCGCTGCCCGAGGCGCTGCTGATCGGTGAGCTCGCGAGCATGCTGCCCGAGGAGGGAGGCTACTACCGCTGGGTCCGGCGCGCGTTCGGCCCGTTCTGGGCCTTCCAGTGCGGCTGGTGCACGTGGATGTACTCGCTGGTCGACATGGCCATCTATCCTGTCCTCTTCAATCAGTACCTCACGACCTTCGTACCCGACCTCTCGCCCGAAATGCGCTTCGCCGTCTCGCTCGCGGTGATCTGGATGGCGGTCGGCGTCAACCTGCGTGGCGCACTCGACGTGGGACGCATCTCGATGGTGGTCGGCATCGGCGTGCTCGCGGGCTTCGTGCTGCTGGCGATCGCAGCGCTCCCACATCAGACGACCGTTCCGTGGCAGCCGCTCGTCCGGCCGGGCGAGAGCCCTGTCTCGAGCCTCGGAGTCGGCATCTCGATCGCGCTCTGGAACTACATCGGCTGGGACAACGCGTCGACCGTGCAGGGCGAGGTCCTCGATGCGTCGCGCAGCTACCCACGCGCGCTCGCTCTCGCGCTGCCGCTCGTCGTCCTCGCCTACTTCGTCCCGCTGCTGCCCGCGCTCGGCGCCACCGACTGGACCTCGTGGAGCGAGGGCGGCTGGCCCGAGATCGCACGCGCCGCGGCCGGCGGAGGCGTCGTCGGCTCGGCGCTCGCCGTCTGGCTCGCGCTCGCGGGCCTTGCGAGTGCGCTCGCCCTGTTCAACGCGCTTCTGCTCTCGTACTCGCGGATTCCACTCGCCATGGCGTCGGACGGCCTGCTTCCCCGCGCCCTCGCGCGTCTCGATTCGAAGGGGACCCCGCGCAACGCCGTCCTCGCCTCGGCCCTCTGCTACTCGGCCTGCGCTGCGCTCAGCTTTCAGCAGCTCGTCGTCGCCGACGTCTTCCTCTACGCCCTCGCGCTCTTTCTCGAGTTCGGTGCGCTGCTCCAGCTCCGCCGGCGCGAGCCGGAGCTGCGCGGAGCATTCCGTATCCCGACCGGAATGCGGGGCCTATCGGCGCTGGTGGCGCTTCCGCTCGGATTCTTCGTGCTCGCGGTCGCGCTATCGCTGGCCGACGGCGAGTACGGCCTGCGGGCAGTGATGGCGGCTCTCGGCGCAGCCGCGCTCGGTCCGCTCGCCTATGCGACCGCAGTCGTCGCCGCCCGGCGGCGCGCCGCGTAGCGCCGCGTTCAGGCCACGGTCTCGGGCGGATCCGGCTTCGGCTTCTCGGAGAGGAGCTCGAGATCCAGGTTCGTGATGCGCAGCGAGGGATCGATCTCTGCGAGCTCGTCGCTGTACTCGCGTTCGGTCGCGAGCTCGATCTCCTCCGTCTCCCCGCCGCCGATCCGGAGCTGCAAGTCGACGTCTCCCGGCGTCGTGGCTGCGGCCAACGCGACGTCGCGCGTGATCGCTCCCTCGCGGACGAGTCGGATCAGGTCCTGATCGAAGGTTCGCATCCCGTAGTGCGCTCCCTTCGCGATGATGTCCTGCAGCTCGGCCTGGCGATCGGCGTTCCGGATGCAGTCCTGCACGATACGCGTGTTGACCATCACCTCGATCGCCGGAACGAGGCCGCTCGCATCGGCCCGCGGAAGCAGCCGCATCGACACGATCGCGCGCAGCGCCTCGGAGAGGCGGAGCCGCAGCAGGTTCTCTTCCGACGGACGCGCTGCGCCGAGCAGTCGGTCGATCGTCCGAGCGGCATCGGTCGTGTGCGCTGTGCTGAGGACGAGGTGTCCGGTCTCGGCCGCCTTGATCGCGATGTCCATCGTCTCGGCATCGCGCATCTCGCCGATCATGATGACGTCCGGATCCTGCCGAAGCGCAGCGCGCAGCGCGGCGGCGAAGCCATCGGTGTCGGTCCCGATCTCGCGCTGCACGATCGACGAACGCTCGTTCTGGAACAGGAACTCGATCGGGTCCTCGATCGTGACCACGTGTGCGGCCGTCGTCCGGTTGATGTGCTTGATCATCGAAGCGAGCGTCGTCGACTTGCCGCTACCCGTAGCGCCCGTGACCAGGACGATGCCGCGCTCCTCCTCGGCCAGACGCGCAACGACCTCGGGGAGGCCGAGGTCCCGCAGATCGGGGATCTGGATCGGGATCACGCGGACGACGATCGCAAGGCTTCCACGCTGCCGAAACGCATTGGCGCGGAAGCGCGCCGCCCCCGGAACCGCGAACGAGAAGTCGATCTCCCGCAGCGTCTCGAGCTCGACGCTCCTCAGCCGCGCCGGGAGAACGGCCTCGAGGACCGCCTGCGTCTGCTGCGGTGACAGCTTCGGGAGATCGAGCGTGTGCAGCTCGCCGCGGATGCGGAGCAGGATCTTCTCTCCGGCCTTGAAGTGGACGTCGGACGCGCCCTGCGAGAGGGCCGTGCGAAGGATTTGCTCGACACGCGAGCGGTCGAGGACGGTCGGCTCCGTTTCCGACACGCCGGAAGTATCGGCCGTTCGGTCGCGGGCCTTGATGGGCCCTCTTTCGCGTCACACCATGAGGTGATGGACTGGTTCGCCGAATATCGCCGCAAGCAGACGACACCGGAGCGCGCGGTGCAGTCGATCGGATCGCAGGGCTCGCTCGGGCTCGGGATCGCGCACGGCCATCCGCCGGCCCTCCTCGAAGCCGTGGCTGCCCGTGCGCGCGCGGGCGAGATCCGCTCGCTGACGGTCTACTACACCTACGCGCTCGAGACGGCTGCGCGGACGCTGCTGGCGCCCGATCTGGTCGGCGTCATTCGGCGAAGACCCACCTTCCAGACCGCCGCGGACCGTGCACTCATCGCATCGACCGGGAGCGCCGCCAGCATCGACTATGTCCCGGCCTATCTGCACCAGCTTCCCCGGCTGTTCGAGGAAGAGATCGACCTCGACACCTTCATGACCGTCGTCGCACCGATGGACCGCGCCGGATACATGAGCCTCGGGACTTCGATCGGTTACTCGCAGTCCGCAGCCCGCAAGGCGAAGCGCGTTCTCGTCGAGGTCAACGAGCACATGCCACGAACACTCGGCGACACGATGCTGCACGTTTCCGAGGTGGATGCGATCGTCGAATGGTCGGCGCCGATGGTGGCGATCGAGCCCCACGCTCCGGAGCCGGAGGACGAAGCGATCGGCCGAATGATCGCCGAGCTCGTCCCCGATGGGGCGACGCTCCAGCTCGGCGTAGGCGGGGTCCCGAACGCCGTCGCTGCACGACTCGCCGATCATCGCGACCTCGGAATCCACACGGAGCTCTTCACGTCGGGGATGATGGATCTCATCGAGAAGGGGGCCGTCACCGGGAAACGAAAGCGGATCTACCCCCGCAAGCACGTCTTCACGTTCGCTCTCGGCGACGCGCGGCTCTACGAATTCCTCCACGACAACCCGGGGATGGAAGGTCATCCGTCGAGCGTCACGAACGATCCGATCGTGATCTCGAAGCACGAGGACATGATCTCGATCAACAGCATTCTGGAGGTCGATCTCTACGGCCAGGTGAATGCGGAGTTCCTCGGCCAGCACGAGTTCAGCGGTGTCGGCGGACAGCACGACTTCGTGCGCGGAGCCTACCGCGCACCACGAGGCAAATCGTTCCTCGCCTTCCATTCGACGGCGCAGGACGGCGCGGTCTCGCGCGTCGTTCCGCGGCTCGAGAGCCTCGTGACCGACCCGCGAATGGACGTGCAGTACCTCGCGACCGAGCACGGAATCGTGAATCTGAAGGGCCGATCGACCCGCGAACGCGCCGAGCTGATCGTCACGATCGCGCACCCGACGTTCCGAGACGAGCTGATGCGCGCGGCTCGCGAGCAGCAGATCCTCTGACGCGCCGCGACCCGTGTTCGTGCGCCGATGGCCCGGCCTTCCGGACGGGGCACCGGCGCATCGGACGGCTAGCGTCGCGCAGTCGCCTCGAGCGACGGTGCGATGACCGATGTGCGCGGCGCGTGGAACGCGAGCAGCGCCAGCGTCCCCAGCACGTACGGCCACGCGAGAGTCGGCCGATCGGAAGCCCACGCGAGCAGGAGGCCCATTCCGGCGACGACGAGGCACAGCACCCACGCCGCGAGCATCTCGCGAATCACACGCGCCGCGCCTTGCCGCGAGCGCAGGTCGACGGCTCCCGACCAGATGTCGCGCAGCAGCGCCTCGCGGACCGCGAGCGATCCGACGCCGGCCGTCATCGCAAGGAGCGTCAACACGAACCCGAGAACGCTCGCTCCGGCCTCGCTGTAGGGGGTCGGATCCGGCCCGGCGATCGTCGGCGCGGCGACGAGCACGCCGAGGATCGCCAGGACGATCACCCAGAGCGTCCAGAGTGTGCGGCGCGGATCGTTCATGCGCCGAGCGTATCGAGTCTCGCGCCGGCCAGCCGCTCGCGTGCAGCTCCGCCGTGGCCGCCCCTCTCACGCTATCGTCGAGACGAGCGCGCCGTACCACCGGCGACGCTCGTCCCGCGAGCCGAGGCGTCCATGGCCAGACCCCGCTATCCGGAAGGCGATCGACCGAGGGAGCGCAAGCCGCCCTGGCTGCGGGTGCGCGTGCCGGCTTCGGCTGCGGTCGAAGAAACCCGGGGGATCGTCCGCGGCCAGCGACTTCACACGGTCTGCGAAGAGGCAGCGTGTCCCAACCTCGGCGAGTGCTGGTCGCGGCGGCACGCGACGCTGATGATCCTCGGCAGCGTGTGCACGCGCGCCTGCGCGTTCTGCAACGTCGAGACCGGCCGGCCGCAACCGGTCGATCCGGGCGAGCCCGCGCGGGTGGCAGAGGCGGTGCGGGCCCTCGGACTGCGACACGTGGTCGTGACGTCGGTCGATCGGGACGATCTCCTCGACGGCGGAGCAGCGCACTTCGCGCGCTGCATCGAGTGCATCCGCGAGGCATCCCCCGCAGCGACGGTCGAAGTGCTGACGCCGGACTTTCTGCGCAAGCCGGGCGCTGCCGATGTCGTGATCGCAGCACGGCCGGACGTCTACAACCACAACGTCGAGACCGTTCCGCGGCTCTACCGCACCGTCCGTCCGGCGGCCGACTACGCGCAGTCGCTCGGCCTGCTGGGACACGTCAAGCGATCCGACGCCGAGATCTTCACGAAGTCGGGCCTCATGCTCGGGCTCGGCGAGAGCCGCGACGAGGTGCTCCATGTGATGGACGACCTGCGCCGGCACGACGTCGACTTTCTGACCCTCGGCCAGTACCTCCAGCCGACGCTGCGACACATCGCGGTCGCGCGCTTCGTGCCGCCGGACGAGTTTGCCGCCTTCGCGGAGCAAGCGACGGCGCGTGGCTTCCGGATGGTCGCCTCGTCGCCGCTGACCCGCTCTTCGCACCATGCGGACGAGGGGTTCGCTCGGCTGCGTGCCGCCCGTTCCGAGCGTCTCGCGGCCGGGACGCGGGCCTGAGATCGTGCCCGTCGGAGCGCTTCGATGATCGAGCCGATCCCGGACGGGCTCGTCGAGGCCCTCGCCCACGCCGCGGCTCACCCCCACGACCGCAACGCCGCGCGTGGCATCACCCACGTGCAGACGCACATCTCGCACGTCTTCCTGACGAAGGAGCGGGTCTACAAGCTCCGCAAGGCGGTCGACCTCGGCTTCCTCCGCTTCGCCACGCGAGACGAACGAAACGCCGACTGTCTGCGCGAGGTGGCCCTCAACCGTCGTCTCGCGCCCGGCGTCTACCTCGGCATCGCGCCGGTCGAAGCCGAGGGCGAAGGGTTCGCCATCGGCGCGCTGCGCGAGAAGGCCTGCGAGGCCGATCTCGTGCGGGGAGCGGAGCACTGCGTCGTCATGCGCCGCCTCCCGGCCGGACGCGACGCGCTCTCGCTACTCGAGCGCGGAGCGCTCTCGGGCGAGCAGATCGATCGGCTGGCGGTCATCGTCGCGGGCTTCCACGCGCGGCACGGGCTCGGAAGGCCCGCGCCGTTCTCGACCGACGAGTGGCTCGCGCGAATCCGCCGGCCGGTCGAGGCGAACTTCGAGGCGCTCGAAGGAGGCGCTGCGGGTCCGACGCCGCGTCTCGTCGCCGAGACGCGCGTCGCCGCGCAGAGGTTCCTCGCGACCGACGCGGCTCGCTTCGAGGTCCGCCGCATCGCCGGCCGCGGAGTCGATGCGCACGGAGACCTGCACCTGCAGCACGTCTTCTTCGAAGAGGACGACGTCGATCCCGTCCTCATCGATTGCCTCGAATTCAGCGAGTCCCTACGGCGAATCGACGCGGCGTCCGAGGTGGCGTTCCTCGCGATGGATCTTCGATATCGCGCGCACGACGACCTCGCCGAACGCTTC
>JADLGR010000172.1 GCA_020849175.1 Deltaproteobacteria bacterium | reverse complement strand
CGGACCACTCGCTGACCGGCGGCTCGCAGCGGCCTTCGCCGGCCCATCTCGCGCGGCGTCTCGACCTCGCCGCGCTCGCGCTCGTCTTCGTCGCGGGAGCCTTCGTGAGCGCCGCCGCCATGGTTGGCCCCGTCGGCCAGGCGATCGCCCGTCTCGCGGCCGCCACCGGCTCGAAGCCCGTCGCCGAAGCGCTCACGTTCGCGGCCGGCCTCGCCGCCGTGCCCGCCCTCGCGATCACCGCGTGCAGCCGCGCCTGCTGGCGCCTCGGCCGCGCCGTGTGCGACAGAAGGGCGCTGGCCGCGCAGCTCTCGCAGGCACTCGTCCCGCTCGGCGTCGGGATGTGGTCTGCGCACTTCTTGCTTCACTTCGTGACTGCCGCCGCGAGCCTCGTTCCCGTCGCGCAGCGCGTCGCGCAGGACCTCGGCCTTCGCCTGCTCGGCGCGCCCGACTGGCGCCTCGCCCATGCAGCTCCGGCCGCGGAGACCCTGCTCGGGCTCGAGATCCTTCTTCTCGACCTCGGTCTCCTCGTCACCCTCTATGCCGGCTGGAGGATCTCGGAACAGGTCGCGAGCGCACCGCGACGCGCACTCGCGGGCTTCATTCCCTTCGCTCTGCTCGCCGCGGCTCTGTGGGCCCTCGGCCTCTTCGTCGTCTCCGAGCCGATGCCGATGCGCGGGACCATGGTCCACGGATGAGAGCGCGCCTGCTCGCCATCGCGGCGGCCCTCGCCGCTGCCGCGCCCTGCCCCGCTGCGCGTGGCGACGGCGGACGTGTCTGCGCGAGTGAGGCCTCCGGCGCCCTTCGTGTCACGGTGCTCACATCGCCGACACCTATCCGTGTCGGAGTGGCCGAGGTCGTCGTGCGAGTCGACGATGTGAATGACTCCTCACCCGCGTCCGCCGCCGCGGTAGCGCTCCTCCTACGCGCCGCGGATGGCACGACCCAGGAGATCGACGCGCGGCCCGTCGCTGGCGCGAGCTCCTCGCTCTACAGCGTCGAGGTCGCTCTCGCGTCGACCGGTCCGCTCGTGATCGAAGCGCGCGCCGGCCACGGAGCGGTGACATCGATGGTCCGGTGCCGAACGCAGGTCGAGTCTGCGCTGCCTCCCCTGCGCGATCACTGGCCGCTCGTCGCGCTTCCCCCGGTCGCCGTCGCGCTCTTCGTCACGAGCCGTCTGCTCGCGCGACGAAATGCCACCCGGAGGCGTCAGAGCGCCGCGTAGCGGGCGTCGCGCGGCGAATGGCCGTCCGTCCGCCGAACGCCCCGGCCGTTCGCCGACAGGTGCACGAGCAGGTGGTGGACGTCTTCTACCGCCTCCGGCTCGCCGATCGCCTGCGCCCAGCCTTCGGCGCTGCGCGCCTCGCGGTCGGTCGCGATCTGCGCGAGCAGCCTTCGCTGCAGCGCGAGCACGCCGGCTGCCGCCTTCTTTCCGGCCTCGACGCCCGGCTGGTGATACGCGTTCACGTTCACGAGCGATCCGTAGAAGCCCACCGCGCGTTCGAAGAGCGCGATGAGGACACCGACCGAGAACGCGTCGGCCTTCTGCGTCGTGATCAGGATCGACTCGCGTCCAGACTCGTGCAGCGCGCGACGCGTTCCGAGCAGCAGGCCGTGCAGGGTGTCGCCGGCGAGCGTCTCGGGCTCGACCTCGACCGGGGCGCCGCCCGACACGAGCACCCGGATGAAGACGGCGTAGAAGTTGTCGACCCCGTCCCGGAGCTGCTGGACGTACGCGTGCTGGTCGGTCGAGCCCTTGTTGCCGTAGACCGCGATGCCCTGCTCGACCTCCTTGCCTGCGAGATCGAGTCGCTTGCCGAGCGATTCCATCACGAGCTGCTGGAGATAGCGCGAGAGCAGGAGCAGGCGGTCCTTGTACGGAAGGATCACCATGTCCTTTCGACCCGCTCCGCCCGTTGCCCAGTACCAGGCGCCGGCGAGCAGCGCCGCAGGATTTCGCCGCGTCTCGCTTCTGCGCGTCACCTCGTCACAGGCAGCAGCGCCGCGCAGCAGCGCGCGCACGTCGATTCCCTGCAGCGCAGCCGGCAGCAGACCCACGGCGCTCGTCTCGCTGGTACGGCCTCCGACCCAGTCCCACATCGGAAAACGCGCCAGCCATCCCTCCTGCTCGGCCACCCGGTCGAGCTGCGATCCCTCGCCGGTGATCGCGACCGCGTGTCGCGCGAAGTCGAGGCCGGCCTCGCGGAATGCGGCATGGGCCACCAGCATCCCGTTGCGGGTCTCGGGAGTGCCGCCCGACTTCGAGATCACGAGCACGAGCGTGCTGGCGAGCCGCCCGGCGAGACCGTCGAGAACACGCTGCATCCCGTCCGGATCGGTGTTGTCGAAGAAGTGGACGGCGAGGCGATCGCGCTTTGGGTCGCCGAGGGCGTCGTGAACGAACTCGGGGCCGAGCGCGGAGCCTCCGATCCCGATCGAGAGCACGTCCGTGAAGCGCGCCGCGCCAGGGGGACGGATCCCTGCGCTGTGGACGCCCGCGGCGAACTCCTCGACACGCGCGAGCGTCGTCTCGATCGCACGCGTGATCTCGGGCGACGGCGCAAGGCCCGGTGCACGAAGCCAGTAGTGGCCGACCCTCCGGTTCTCGTCCGGATTCGCAATCGCTCCGCGCTCGAGGTCGGCCATCGCAGCGTACGCCGCTTGCAGCCGCGGCTCCATTCGTGCCCAGTGGCCGTCGTCGAAGCCCATCCGGCTCACGTCGACCGCGAGACCGATCTCCTCGCACGTGCACAGGTGATCGCAGTAGCGCTGCCAGAGCCGCTGATCCTCGCCGCCGTCGGCCATCGTCCCCTCCTCCCTCGCGTGCATACGGGCGTCGCAGCTTCGCGACACGCGGGACCTAGTTCGGCTCGCCCACGATCGTGACCGAGAACGTCCGTGCAGGCGGCACGTCCGTGGCGAACGGCCGGCGGTACACGAGCCACAGCGCTGTGGCGCCGGTCTTCGTCACCCGGAACGCGAGGTGCTCGAGGCCGCCCTGCCCGGGTGCCGGGCCGCTCGGCTCGAAGCGCGCCGCACCGACCGTCTCGACGCCGCCCGGCTCGCCCGGTGCGCGCTGCCAGGCGTATCCCGTCGCGGGATTCCCGGGCAGCGTCACGTCGAGGAGCGTGCCGACCGGCACACGAATCGAGCGTCCCGCATCCGCTTCGACCACGACCCACGCCTCGCGGCCCGTCCCGGGCGGGCTGGCGCACGCCGCCGCCAGTATCGCGAGCAGTGCCGCCGCGAGCGCACGCCTGCTCATCATGCGAGTGGCCGCCACCGATGCCCGGGCTCGAGGAGTGCGTCCGCCGTGGCCGGACCCTCGGATCCGGCCGCGTAGGACGCCGGCTCGCCGGTCTTCCACGCATCGAGGACGGGTTGCAGGATCTGCCATGCGAAGTCGACCTCGTCGTAGCGGATGAACGGCGAACGGTCACCCTCGATTGCATCGAGCAGGAGCTGCTCGTACGCAGCGTACTCGACGTCTCCCTTGTCGAGATACGGCGTGTGCAGCGTCACGGGCCGCGTCTCGAGCGAGAGCCCGGGCTGCTTGGCGAACGCGACGAGGTCGATGGCCTCGTTGGGCTTGATCCGGAAGATCAGCCAGTTCGGGTCGAGCGTCGCACCGTCGACTTCCCGGAACAGCATGCGCGGCGGCTCGCGAAACTGGAACGCCACCTCGGTCACGTCCGCTGCGAGTCGCTTACCGCTGCGCAGGTAGAACGGAACCCCGCGCCAGCGCCAGTTGTCGACGTAGAGCCTGAGGGCGGCGAAGGTCTCGGTCGACGAGGCAGGACGGATTCCCGCCTCGTCCCGATAGCCCGGGACCTCCGCGCCGAGGCAGCGTCCCGGGCCGTACTGGCCGCGCGCCGCCAGGCGGCCGACATCGTCCGGCGCGATCGGACGCACGGCACGCAGGACCTCGACCTTGTGCTCGCGCAGCACGTCGGCGTCCCAGACGGAAGGCGGTTCGAGCGCGGCCAGCGTGAAGAGCTGCATCAGGTGGTTCTGCAGCATGTCGCGGGCTGCTCCCGCTCCGTCGTAGTAGCTCACACGCCCCTCGAGCCCGAGCGTCTCGGCCGCCGTGATCTGCACCTGCGCGACGTAGCGGGAGTTGAGCAGCGGCTCGACGAAGCCATTCGCGAGCCGGAACACGAGGATGTTCTGCGCCGTCTCCTTGCCGAGGAAGTGATCGATGCGGAGCACCTGCTCCTCCTTCCAGTGCTCCGAGATGCTGGCGTCGAGCGCGCGCGCCGTCGCGAGGTCGACGCCGAACGGCTTCTCGATCACGAGCCGGCGCCACTCCCCCTGTGCGCGATGGAGCCCTGCCGCAGCGAGGCCTTGCGCGGCCTCGGCGAAGATCTTCGGCGGAAGGGCGAGGTAGAAGGCCGCACTGCCACGGATGGCGCGGCCGAGCGCAGCCGTCCCGCCGGCCGAGAAATCGCCCGCCACGTACGAGATTCGCGACGAGAAGCGCCGCCACAGCGCGTCGTCATAGCCCGGAGCGAAGCGCTGGAGCCGCTCGCGCACGTGCGCCCGGAACGCTTCCGCGTCCCAGCTCTCGACCGCGAAGCCGACGAGGGCGAGGTCCGGCAGACGTCCGGTTTGCTCGAGGTGAAAGAGCGCGGGAAAGAGCAGCCGCCCCGCGAGATCCCCCGAGGCGCCGCAGATCACGAGTGACGGAGCCGGCGACACCAGTCCCCCTTCGACCGGCGCGCCGACGAGCTGGAGAGCCGGCGCGTAGCGGCAGGATAACTCCGAAGTCGCCGGGAAAAAGGGAGATCTCGAGCGAGCGGCGAGCGCCACACGCTTGCGAGCCGGTGAGGAATCGGCTGCACTGTCG
>JADLGR010000171.1 GCA_020849175.1 Deltaproteobacteria bacterium | reverse complement strand
TCGCGGGCAGCCTCGCCGGTCTCGGGCTCCTGCTCTTCGCTCGGGAGCCGTTCTACGGGACGCCGCTGCCACCCGAGCGCTGGCTCGCAGGGCCCGTGGCTCTCGCCACCGGCGCCAGTGCGGCGGCACTGCTCGCAGGGCTTCGCCGCCACCGCCCGGCGCGAACCAGCCCGCTCCTTCTGGCCACGGTGCTGCTCGGTGCGCTCACGACCGCGAACCTGCTGACGGTGGGCGACCTCCGGCGGATGGACTCGACGCCCCTCGCGCGCGCCGCTCTCGCTCCGGCCCGCTCCGCGCGCCCGGTCGGCCTGCTCGGGATGCACGAGGAGCAGCGACAGATGGGGAGACTTCTGACGCGCCGTACCCTCCCCTTGCTTCCCGACGCAGCGGCCGCGGCCGCGTGGGCACGGCAGCAGGGCCGCGACTGCGCACTCCTGCTCACCGACGGAGCCGGTCGCCGGTCTTTGCTCCGTGAAGTCGGCCTCGCGGTCCGGAGCCTGCGAGATTTCGAGCTGGCACAGGAGCCAGTCGAGCTGATCGAGCTCTGTCCGGATTCGTAGGGCAATCCCGGCACACCAGCGTCGGAGCGACATTTTTCGTCAGGTCCGGGGCGCCCAGGAGCACACGACCCTTGACCCTCGACCCTCGAAAGAAATAAGGTGCCGCGGCGTGCCTGCCATCGGCTGCGCGCCACGCAGCTCCCCCATTCCGCGCCTTGAATCGCCCTTGGGGGGCTCGCGTGTCGAAGGTCTTGGCCGCCAGATGCCCCGAGGAGTGCCGTTCCCATGACCGAGACCCCGCAGCACCACATCCGCGAGACCGCGACCCTTCGCTTCGCGCGATTCGTCACGCGAAACCGCGCGCCGATCGGGCTGATGCTCATCTTCACGACCCTTTTCTTCCTGTACCCGATCGTGAACATGGTGAAGGCGGCGTTCGGGCAGCCCTGGCCCGGCCCGATCGTCCGCGTCGACACGTCGCAGCGCTCGCTCTACCCGGAGCACCCCTTCATCCACGCGCAGGACAAGTTCGCCGGCCGCTTCGGCACGTCGTCGCTGGTCGCGATCGGCGTCGTCGTCAAGGACGGCACGATCTTCACACCCGAGGTGCTGCAGAAGATCGATCGCATCACCAAGCAGCTCGATGGTGTCGGCTACGACAGCCACACCAAGGAGCGTACGGAGCTGCGCGACGCGCTCGAAGCGGAAGGCGCCCTCTCCGCGGACAAGATCGCGATTCTCCTCGACGAGAAGTACCCGCCCTACCCCGTGAACCACGACCAGGTGGCCTCGGTTTCGGCGCGCAGCACGCGCGTCGTCCAGGTCGAGGCCGACGGCTCGATCACCTCCGACGTGCTGATGAAGAGCGTCCCCGAGAACCAGGCGGATGCCGAGGGGCTTCGCGAGCTGGTCCGACAGAACCCGCCCTACATCTACGGGCGTCTCGTCTCGATGGACGAGAAGGGTGCGCTCATCACTGCGGGCTTCGTCACCGACCGCTTCAATCGCTCGGTCTACGAGGCGGTGTTCAATCACGTCCAGGCGATCAAGGAGCGCGAGCAGACCGACAACGTGAGCATCTACATCTCCGGGACGCCGGTGCTCACGGGCTGGGTGCTCAAGCACGCCAGAGAGGTCGTGCTCTACACCGTCGCGACGATCGTCATGATCTTCGCCCTGCTGCTGGCGTACTTCCGCCGCCTGCACGGCGTTCTGATCCCGATGATCGCGGCGATCATCACCGTGATCTGGGGCCTCGGCTTCACCGGCTACATGAGGATCACGTTCGACCCACTCGTCCTCGTGATCCCCATGATCATCACCGCGCGCGCGGTGTCGCACACCGTGCAGATGGCCGAGCGCTTCTTCGAGGACTACGAGCTCCTGCTGCCGCGGTACGGCGATCCGAACGTCGCGAAGGTCGAGGCCGCCACCGTCGCCATGGGCGAGGTGTTCATCCCGGGAACGCTCGGGATCATGGTGGACGTCGGCGGTCTGCTCGTGATCCTCGTGACGTCGATTCCGCAGATGCGGGATCTGGCGATCTTCGGAGCCTGGTGGGTGTTCGCGATCCTGTTCACGGTCGAGCTGCTCCACCCGATCATGATCTGTTACCTGCCGGCGCCACACGAAGCGGAGCACTTTCTTCCGGTCACGATGGTCAAGATCATGCGCGCCATCGGCTGGGCCTGCACGCACCCGCGCTGGAAGTACGTGATCGGCGTCGCGACCGTCGCGATCTTCTCGATCTCGACCTACATCACGATCTTCCATTCGAAGATCGGAGAAGCGAGCCCGGGCACTCCACTGCTCTGGCCGACGCACGAGTTCAACGTCGCGACGGCACAGATCGCGACGCAGTTCGGCGGCGTCGATTCGATGGTGGTCTACGTGAACGGAGATCGGGCGAACGCGTCCGGTGACGCTGGTCCGGTCGGAAAGATGGAGCTCTTCGAACGCTGGATGCGGAGCGAGACGCCGCTCGGCGCGTCCGTCTCACTCGTGCCGTTCATCAAGGGCTCGTGGCAGATGAACCACTACGGCGATCCGAAGTGGTACTTCATCCCGAACGACGCCGCGACGGTCCGTGGCATGATCTTCCAGCTCCAGACCAACGGTCCGCCCGGCTTCCTGCGGCCGTACATGACCGACGACGGCAAGGACGCGAACATCTCGTTCTTCTACCGGGATCACAAGGGCGACACGATCCACCATGCGGTGAAGGAGGCCGAGGAGTTCATCACGGCGCACCCGATGGGCGAGGTGTCCGTGCGCCTGACGAAGGACAAGGCCCCGCCCGATGCGAGCTTCTTCAGCGCGCAGAGCCTGCTCGACTGGTTCTACTACTTCTTCGATCCGCTGCTGCCGTCCCGGCACCACACACTCAACGTCCGCGTGCGCGATGGAGAGAGCTACCAGCCCGTCGGCATCAATACCGTCGCGGAGGCGGGGCTCCCGCCGTGGATCGACGAGCTGCGCGAGGGAGCGATCGCGGACTACGAGGAGGAGAAGGGCTCGGTCGGCGAGGGCGAGTTCTTCACCTGGCCGAAGGACCTCGCCGACTGGGACAAGAGCGACGTCGATCAGTGGTGGGAGAGCGAAGAGCTCGGGATCCGCGCCGTCGGCGTCAACACCAAGGACCTGATCGTCCAGGACATGAAATCGGTCGACAAGATCCCGGAATACCAGCCGACGCAGTCATGGACGCGAGGCGCGCAGTTCGTGATGGCGGGCGGCGTGATGGGCATCCTCGCGGCGATCAACGACGAAGTCGAGCGTGCGCACGTCGCGAACATCTCGCTCATCTTCCTCGTGATCTTCATCCTCCACTCGCTCACGTATCAGTCCGTCGCGAGTGGCGGGATCATCTTCCTCCAGATCGCAACGGCGACGCTGCTCTCTCTCGCGTACATGGCGGTCATGGGGATCGGACTCAACATCAACACGCTGCCGGTGCAGTCGGTGGGCGTCGGCATCGGCGTCGACTACGCGATCTACATCGTGGACCGAATACGGCAGGAGGTCGCAGAGACCTCCGACATCGACGAGGCCGTGAGACGGGCCATCCGAACCACGGGAATGGCCGTGAGCTTCACGGCCACGACCGTCGTCGGAGGCATCATCCTCTGGAGCTTCTCGAACCTGCGGTTCCAGGCCGAGATGGCGCAGCTCCTCGTGATCCTCATGATCATCAACATGCTCGGCGCGATCACGATCGTGCCGACGTTCTACTCGATCCTGCGGCCGAAGGTGGCAACGGCACTGCTCACCGATGAGCAGCGCGAGGCGCTCCGCTACCAGAAGGAGCTGGAGGCGAAGAAGGGGCTGGCATAGCGGCCAACCCCGCGCCACCGACGGCGCGTGGCCCGAGGGCCCGGCGACCGGCGGGGGGTACGGAGCGGCGGCAGGAGAGGCGGCGGCCGGGTTCCCGCGCGGAGCCCGGCCGTCCGTTTCTCGGGGGGCGCGAATGTCAGCCGGGGTTCTCGTCTCCGACCACGTCGTCCGAGCGGTCGGTCCGGCGCTGCGGCGGGTCGCCGCGCCGCTGCGATTGGTCGTCCTGCGCGAAGGCAGCATCGACGGCGACGTGACGGCGGTCGAGATCGCGTACTTCTCCGGCGATCTGTTTCCCGCACGTGCACGCGAGTTCGTGCTCGCACTCACGAAGGCGGACCGCCTGCGCTGGCTGCACGTCTTCAGCGCCGGCGTCGACCATCCGTGGTTCCAGCAGCTCCTCGAACGCGGCATTCGGATCACGACGTCGTCGGGAGCGAGTGCCGTCCCGATCGCGCAGACCGTCGCGCTCTATCTGCTCGCGCTCTCGCGCGACCTGCGGCGTTGGACGGATGCGCAGTCGCGATGCGCGTGGGAGCCGCACGACGTCACCGATTTGCAGGGCCAGACGCTCGGCGTCCTTGGAATGGGCTCGATCGGGCGTGAGGTGGCTCGTCTTGGCGCCGCGCTCCGCATGCACGTCGTTGGCATGACGCGCAGCCCGAAGGGCGACGAGCCGTGCGAGACATGGCCGCTCACGCGGATTTCCGACCTCCTGCCGCTCGCAGACTGGCTGGTCCTCGCGCTCCCCCTCACCGGCGAGACCCGCGGCATCCTCTCCGCCGACGCGATCGCTCGGATGAAGCCCGGAGCGCGCCTCATCAACGTCGGCCGCGGCGATCTCGTCGACGAGGCCGCACTCGTGAAGGCGCTCGCGTCCGGCGCTCTCGGCGGCGCGGGGCTCGACGTCTTCGCCGTCGAGCCGCTCCCGCCCACGAGCCCGCTCTGGACCATGCCGAACGTCCTCGTCACCCCGCACTCCTCCGGCACCACGCCCGCGAACCATCCGCGTGCAACAGCGATGTTCCTCGACAACCTGCGCCGCTGGCGAAGCGACGAGCCGCTTCTCAACGAGGTGGCGCGGGGGTAGGAGCGCGCAGCGAGCGGAATGCGAGGCGCGGCCAGAAGAGGATACAGAAGAGGATCGATGCAAACGGGACGGCGGGGACGAGAAGAAGCACGGAGATCACCGGATGCCCTTCCTCGGCCCACGCAAGGCACTCGAACAGCGCCAGCGCGCCGCCGAGAGCTCCGACGAGGTGCGTCGTCGCTCCAGCCCGAAGCGAGCTTCCTCTCTGCCGCTGCGCGAGCTGGCAAGCCCACACGATCAGCATGGCGAGGATGAGCGGCCCGATCGAGACGATCCCGAGCAAGGCAGGGAGCAATACCGTCTCATTCGGGATCTGGAAGAGACCCTCGAACCACGGGTAGCGAAGCAGAAGCCTGCTGAGAACCGCGAGCAAGAGGAGCAACGGGATTTGCAGCAGCACCGCCGCCGCCCACGAGACCTCGCGTCGAAGTTCCTCCGGTAGAGCGCAGTGATGCGCGGCTCGCCGCAAGACCGAAGCGCCCGCATCATGATCGCTCATCTCACCACGGTCCAGCAGAAGGAGTCCATGCGGGGATGAACACCTTCCCAACGGTCCACCCTGCCGCGCGGAGCGCACCGGGCGTCACGAGGTTGCCCGCCGTGCGCTCGATCCGGACGTCGCTCGACGCTTCGAGGGCTCGCGCCACCGTAGACGAGCACACGTTCCCGCCGTGATTCGCGAGATAGGCATCTGGACTGCCTACTGCCCCCCGTCCAAGAGGGATCTGGGCAACGAACGCCTTCAGTGCGACCGGATCCAGATTTCTCGGACGAATCACTGCCCAGGACCGGTCTCCAACGTTGGCGTCGTCGTTCCACGCGACATACATTCCCTGTTCGCCAGCCGATAGCACCTGGACCCTCTCTCCGGTTCTCTCCAGGACCATTGCCGCGTGCCCGTAGCGCCACTCTCCCCATCGATCTGCGCCGGAGAACCGAAGGCCGACAGCGAGGCCGCCGTCTCCCGTGAGAAGCACATCGCCAACCTCGAGCTTGCCAACCGAGATCCCCGGGAGATCGTACGGCGGATCGCCAGCGGCGAAGGCGGCCGTCGCACCCGCAGCACTTTGCATGGCGGCCTTCGGAGTCGCCGCACCAAAGTCCGGGAGCTGCGACGACAAGATCGACTGGAAGCCCATCGCGCCCGGGGACGGCTTCGCAAGGCGGATCTGCGTACCCTGCACCGAGAGCCAGGGGTCTGCGCTCAGCGCAAAGCCGCCCGCACCGAAGGAGAACGCGACGTCGAGACCCGCGCCCGTGAAGCCGCTCGGGCCGAGCGTTCCGGCGAAGACGTGGAAGCTGATGCTCGCGTGACCCGATGGATCGACGTGGTCG
>JADLGR010000170.1 GCA_020849175.1 Deltaproteobacteria bacterium | reverse complement strand
CTGCGCTTCACGACGTCAGCGACGGGGAGCACATCGCGCGCGGGGTCGTCGTAGACGGACCGGTCGAGGACGCCGTAGCCCTCGTGAGGCCCCGGCCGGTCGCATGCGGCCAGGGCGAGCCCGAGGACGGCCGCCAGGGCGATCCGGGAGATGCGCGTCGTGTTCCTCGTCATGCAGCGACTCCGTTTCCATGCGGTGCGCGGGTCTCCTGCAGGGCGGCCGAAGACCGCTCGTGCTCGATCGATGCGCGGTACGCGACCACCTCGTCGCGGCGCCGCTCGGGCGACCAGCCGAGCTCGTCGCCAAGGAGATCCGCAACACGCTCGGCGGCCGCCGCCGAGGCGTCGCGCGCGAGAAGCCGCGCGCGCGTTCGGCGCGAGAGAACGTCGTCGAGACAGGTCGCCATCTCGTGCCGCGCCGCGTACACCGCCTCCACACGCAGGTACGGAAGACCGGGGACGAGCGGCGCACCGAGCTCGGGGTGCCTTTCGAGGAGGGCGAAGAGCGCGGTGGCCTCGCCTCCGTAGCGGCCGGCGAGATGCGACGCCCGGTCGGGCGGCACGCCGCGATGGCCGCGGGCCTGCTCGAGGCCCGCCGCGCCCAGAAGGCGCAGCCTCGCGGTCCGGCAGCGCAGGCGGCGCCCCCGGCGCACACCGAGCACGCGCAGCGCGGAGTCGACGGTGTCTTCGGCCATCTGCCGGTACGTGGTGAGCTTGCCGCCGGTGATCGAGATCATCCACGGCGCCGAGACCGACACGCGATGGCGCCGCGAGAGGTCGACCGTTCGGCTCGTCCCCGGCTGCCCGAGGAGCGGGCGAAGGCCGGCCCACGAGCCGAGGACGTCCTCCTTCGTGAAGCTCTCGGTCGTGCCGGCCGAGAGCGCACGCAGGAGAAAGTCGACGTCGGCAGGCTCACACTGCGGATCGCCGAGTGGGCCGTCGTACGTGGTGTCGGTCGTTCCGACGTAGACGCGGTCGCCCCACGGAACCGCGCAGATCGTACGCTCACCGTCGACGCCCGGAAGCGTCACGGCGAGATCGATCGGGAGCTTCGCGCGCGGGACCGTGATGTGAATTCCCTTGGCCGGGCGGATCGTGGCGGAGCGCTCGGGGTTGCCGAGCGCGGCGACCTCGTCCGCCCACACCCCGGCCGCGTTCACGACGACGCGGGCGCGAATCTCGATCGTTCGGCCGTCCGCCTCGGCGCGAACACCGCACACCTTGCCACGCGCGTCCCGCGCGAGGCCGACTACCGCGACGCGGTTGGCGACGGCCGCGCCGTGGCCGAGCGCCGCCGTTCGCACGACGGCGAGCGTGAGCCGCGCGTCGTCGGCCTCGGCGTCGTAGTAGAGATACGCGCCCGCGATGCGCTCGCGCGACAGCATCGGCGCGTGCGCGAGGGTCTCGTCGACTCCGAGGCGACGATGGAGCTTGCCGCTCCGAAGGCCGCCGGTGAGGTCGTAGATCCACATCGCAGCGCCGAGCGCGCGCGCGATGCGTGGATCGATGAGCCCCTTCTTGCGGAAGAGCGGAATCATGAAGGGAAGGATTCGCACCAGGTGCGGAGCGTTTCTCCGCAGTCGCTCGCGCTCGCGAAGCGCCTCGTAGACCAGCCGGAAGTCGCCCTGCTCGAGGTAGCGAAGGCCGCCGTGGACCATCTTCGAGGACTTCGAGGACGTGCCGGACGCGAAGTCCTCGCGTTCGACGAGGGCAGTGCGCAGGCCGCGCGAGGCGGCGTCGAGCGCGACTCCGGCGCCGGTGATCCCGCCGCCGACGACGACGACGTCGAACTCCTCTGCAGCGAGGCGGGCGAGGGAGCGGGCGCGGTCGAAGGCTCGGGCTTCCATGGGTGCCACCGTACAACAAAAAAAGTGACTTGTCACTTTTTTTGTTTGGGTGTAGGATCGACGCCGATGGCCACCCAGGCGCAGCGGCGACTCTCGACGCGGACGCGGCTCCTCGAAGCCGCCACGGCCTGCCTCGTCGAATCGGGGTACACGGAGCTCACCACGACGGCGGTCGCGAAGCGCGCCGGCCTCTCGCAGGGCGCTCTTTTCCGTTACTTCCCCTCGAAGCAGGCCCTGCTCGGGGCGACGGCCGAGCACCTGTTCGGGACGCTGCGAAGCCTGTACGAGGTGCGCTTCGGAGCGGCGATGCGCAAGCGCGCGGTCACGCTGGTCGGGGCGCTCGAGCTTCTCGCCGAGGTCCTGCAAGACCCGCGCTACCTCGCAGCGCTCGAGCTCCACACGGCGGCCCGAACCGACCTCGTGCTGCGCGAGAGCCTCGACCCGGTCGTGCATCGCCATGCCGAGGACCTGCGGCGGCTCGCGCGTGCGCTGCCGATCGAGCGCTCGGTCACCGGCAGGATCTCGCTCGACGATGCCGTCGATCTCGCGACGCTCGCGCTCCAGGGCGCCGCGGTGCACCGACTCGCGGTCCGCGACACCACCGCGTTCGACCGGGCCGTGGGCGCACTGACGCGCCTCGCCCTCCCCGTCTCGCCCGCGCTTCCCGCGCCCGTGCCGCCTGTGGCCCGGCGCAGCTCTGCCCGACCCAAACCCGTCCGACGTGCGAAAGGATCCCGATGAGCACCCCGACCAAGACGACCGACTTCCCGATTCCCCTCGGCCCCGGCGCGCCGGTGATCCCGGTGGATCTCGCAGGCGGCGCGGGCGCCGCGCGCGCGCGCGGCATCGCGAACAGCGTCGCGGTTCCCGACGCCGTGCTCGATCGGTTGCGCGCGGCCTGCGCGAAGGTCGACACCGACGCCGCGACGTGCGCGGAGACGAGCCGCGACTGGTGGGCGCTCGGCCTTCGCTGGGCGCGCGACGGAAAGCTGGCCGGCGTCGCCGCGGCGGTCGCGCGGCCGCGCACGGCCGCGCAGGTCGCGGCCGTGCTCCGAATCTGCAACGACGCGCGCGTTCCCGTGACGGCGGTGGCAGGCCGCAGCGGCGTGTGCGGCGCGTCGGTTCCCGTCTTCGGCGGCGTGCTGCTCGATCTGTGCGACCTCTCGGGCATCGTCTCGGTCGACGACACCTCGCTCGTCGTCGACGTCCTTCCCGGAACGTTCGGCGACTACTTCGAGCACGAGCTACGAACGAAGCACGGCGTGACGGTCGGCCACTGGCCACAGTCGATCGCCCTCTCGACGGTCGGAGGCTGGATCGCGTGTCGCGGCGCCGGCCAGCTCTCGAACCGTTACGGAAAGATCGAAGACATGGTCGTGGGGCTCGACGTCGCTCTCGCCGACGGAACGATCCTTCGCACGGGAGGCGCTCCCCGCGCTGCGGTCGGCCCCGACCTCAACCAGCTCTTCGTCGGCTCGGAGGGAACGCTCGGCATCATCGTCGGGTGCCGGCTGCGCCTGCACCCCGCGCCCGCTGCAGAGCGGCGCGGGGCCTGGGCGTTCCGCAGCTTCGCAGACGCGCTCGATGCCTGCCGGCGCGTGCTGCGCCGCGGCCTACCCCCCGCGGTGCTGCGCCTGTACGACGCGCACGAGGCGAACCACAAGTACCAGACCGGCGACCGTCACCTGCTCCTCGCGCTCGACGAGGGCGACCGCGCCGTCGTCGACGCCTCGTTCGCGATCCTCGCCGACGAGCTCGCGAGCGCGGAGAAAGCCGATCCCGAGCTGGTCGGGAAGTGGATGGGGCACCGCAACGAGGTCGCGTCTCCCACGAAGCTGCTCGAAGGCGGGCTCGCGTGGGACACGATGGAGGTGACCGGGAGCTGGCGCGCGCTGCCGGAGATCTACGAACGGACGGTTGCGGCCGTTCGCGCGGTCAAGCACACGCTCGTGTGCAGCGCGCACCAGTCGCACGCCTACACGGACGGTGCGTGCCTGTACTTCACCTTCGTCGGAAGGCCGCCCGACGACGACGGCGCGTGGGAGGCGTACTACAACGCGGCGTGGACGGCAGGAACGCATGCGGTGCTCGCCGCGGGCGGCAACCTGAGCCACCACCACGGCGTCGGCATGAACCGCGCGCGCTTCATGCGCGAGGCGCTCGGCCCGGCGCTCGGCACGCTCGTGGCGGTGAAGAACGCCCTCGATCCGAACGGGATCCTCAACCCGGGCAAGCTCGGCCTGCCGAGCTCGTTCGGGAGAGTCGACTGGCCGTGACCGTCCTCGTGATCGACGTCGGGACGAGCGGCGTTCGCGCCGCCGCAGTCGGCGAGGATGCGCGCATCTTCCACGAGGAGTACCGGGAGGTGCTGCCGTCCTCGCCGACCCCGGGGCTCGTCGAGTTCGATGCGCAGGCGATGGCCGAGGCGTCGCTCGCCGTGGCGCGGACGGCAATCGCCGCGGTGGGCGGCGTCGACGCCGTGGGCATCGCGAACCAGCGCTCGTCGACGATCGCGTGGAGCCGGACGACGGGCGAGCCCGTCGGCCCCGGCCTCGGCTGGCAGGATCTGCGGACGGTCGAGGCGTGCAAGCGCCTTCACGCCGCGGGCCTGCTCGTCTCGCCCAACTCGACGGCCACCAAGGCAGCGTGGCTGCTCGAGCACGCCGGCGCCAGAGACGAGCGTGACCTGTGCGTCGGAACCGTCGACTCGTGGATCGCGTGGAGCCTGTCCGAAGGCGCGCTGCACGTCACCGACGCGAGCAACGCGTCGTCGAGCGGTCTGTGGTCGTCCGCGCAGAACGACTGGAACGGCGACGTGCTGCGGGCCGTACGCGTCCCGCCGCACGTGCTGCCCGAGATCGTCGACTCGTCGGGAATCGTCGGTGCAGCGACGGCGCTCCCGGGCGCTCCGCCGATCGCCGGAATCGCGGGCGACCAGCAGGCGTCGCTCGCCGGACAGGGCTGCGTCACGCCGGGAGCGGCGAAGATCACGTTCGGCACCGGCGGAATGCTGGATCTGTGCCTCGGCCCGAAGCGCCCCGGCTTCGAG
>JADLGR010000169.1 GCA_020849175.1 Deltaproteobacteria bacterium | reverse complement strand
TGACGATGAGCTCGCCAGCCCCGCTGATTCGGCCGGCCGCCAGCGTGACGAGTCGTTCCCGAACTCCCGCCGGCAGCGCGCTCGTCTCCCGCAGGTTCCAGCGCAGGACGGCCTTGCTGGCGACCTTGTCGACGTTCTGACCGCCGGCGCCCGAGCTGCGGACGAACCGAAACGAGAGCTCGCGCAGCGGAAGCTCGCCGTCGGGATCGAAGGCCGCCACGAGACCGATGAAACCAGATAGACTCGCGCTTCGCATCCGCCGGGAGCCGTCGTGACGCTCTTGCTCGCCCTCGTCCTGCGCCTCGTTTGCCTCGCTGCCCTCGCCGTCTCGGCGGCAGCCGCGTGGTGGTGGCTACGACCCAACCGGGCCCGCGTACGCCCGAGCCTCGGAGTCGAGAGCTGGTCCGTCGTCGCCGACGGGCGCCACAACTCGAACACCGACCTCATCTACTGGCGCGAGAGCTTCTGGCTCGTACACGCGGCATCGCCGTGGCACCTCGGCAGCACCGAGTGCCGGCTTCGCATCTGGCGCTCGGCCGACGCACGCCGCTTCGAGCCCGTGGCCGAGCTCGGCATGCCGGGCGAGGACATTCGCGATCCAAAGCTCGCAGTCATTGGCGGACGTCTGTTCCTCTACGCGCTCCCGAACCGGGGGCGCGCCGCGCTGCCCTACACGACGGTCTACTCGGTGAGCGACGACGGCATCACCTGGCCGGCGTTCACGCCGATCGAGCAGCCGGGCTGGCTGTTCTGGCGCCCGAAGACACGTGACGGTGTCACCTGGTGGGTCACCGCCTACTGGCACGGACACGGTCGGTCACGCCTCTTCTCGTCGACGGACGGCATCCACTGGTCGGTCGTCTCGGACATCCACGAGGGCGACGCCAACGACGAGACGGACTTCGAGATCCTCTCCGACGGTCGCATGCTCGTGACGGCTCGGCTCGAAGGACGGGCGGACAGCCCGCTCGGAAGTCCCGACGCCTGCACGCTGCTCGCGACCTCGGCGCCACCGTACCAGGCGTGGACCAAGAAGCGGAGCAGCGTCACGCGCCTCGACGGACCGGCGCTGTTCTCGTACCGGGGCGCGGTGCTCGCGGTCGGCCGCTTCCAGCCCGGACCGCGCGGCCCGCTCACGCAGCTCGGCGGCGTGCTGAGCCGCAAGCGAACGGCGCTCTTCCTCGTCGAGGAGGACCGACTCGTCCATCTGACGGACCTTCCGAGCGCCGGCGACACGTCGTACGCAGGCGTCGTCGTCGAGGGACACGCGCTCACCACGAGCTACTACACGAGCGACGTGACGCGCGACTACGCCTGGCTCCTCGGCATGTTCCTGCCGACCGAGATCCGCATCGCGCGCATCGACCTCGACGGCGTGCTGCGGCTCGCCGAGTCGCTGAAACGAACGCCCCCGTAGCGCGGCGTCAGCCCCTCGAGCCGCACGCCCTCGTCTCGAGCGTCACGAACGCGGATCGAAGCGCCCGACGCGACCGGCGGGTCACGGCGTCGCCACGCCGGCGCGGGCTGCCTTCTCGTCGACGCGCGAAACGAAGCGCGCCGCGTCGACGACGAAGCGTTCGTGCCGGCCCTCGGTGACGAGGTCCGCACCGTCGTGGGCGGACACCCGGAACGAGAGCTTTCGCCCGTCGACGGCGACGAGATCGGCCTTCACGGTGACGGTCATCCCCGGTGGCGTGGCAGCGGTGTGGCTCAGATCGACGTGCGTTCCCACCGTCTGCTCGCGCGGCCAGTCGAGGTGCGGGTTCACGACGCGAAGGCACGCCCACTCGACGAGGCCGACGAGGAAGCCCGTCGCGAACACCCGCGGCATCGCCTCGAACTCGGGCGCCTCGGGATAGAGGTGCGGGACGGTCTTGGTCTCGGGAATCCGGAAGGAGAGCGTGCCACTCAGGCCCGGCCTCAGCGTGTCCTTCATGCGTGAGGCTGCGGCGCCGTCTTCGCCGCCGCGCGCCGGCGCCCGCCCTTGCTGCGCGCGAGATGCTCGGCGGCCGACTGCAGCTCCGCGAACGCGAAGCGGATCTGGTCCGCGAGCAGCGGGAGATCGGGCAGAGCGTCCCAGTCCGCGTTTAGCCCCCAGTAGAGGCCGCCGTCGTAGCTGAACAGCGCGACGTTGAGCGCCTGCCCCGGCGTGAGCGGCGCCACGGGATAGGAGGCCCGCATGCGGCTTCCGAGCAGGTAGAGTGGAATCTGCGGACCGGGCACGTTCGTGACGACGAGGTTGTAGGGACGCGAGCGCACCGTCATGCGAACGGCCTGCACGAGGACGTTCGGCACCGTCCACTCGGCGACGGCGGTGAGCACGCGGCCTCCGAGCGCCTGCTTCGACTCCTTCAGCTCGCTCATCGTCTTGCGGATCGCGGCAAGGCGTTCTTCGGGCTCGGCGACGTGGATCGGAAGCTGCGCCACGAGCTGCGTGATCTGGTTTCCGAGCGCACGACTGCCGCCCTTCGGACGCACGCTCACGGGCACCATGGCGCGGATCTCGAGGTCGTCGACTCCGAGCCCACGCTTCTCGAAGAAGCCACGAAGCGCGCCGGAGACCGTCGTGAGCACGACGTCGTTGAGCGTCCCGCCGAGCAAGTCCTTCACGCGCTTGTAGTCGCTCACGCGGTGCTCGATCATCTCGAAGCGGCGGTGCGGGCCGAGCTGCTGATTGAGCGGCGTCTGCGATGCCGAGTGCAGCGCGGGCGAGAGCACCTGCGCGACGCCGAGCGCCGCTTCGCGGATCGCGTGCGTCGCGTGGCCCGGATCGCCCCACGCCTGCCGCAGCGCGTGCCAGGCCTCGAGCGGCTGCGCGGCACGGTGCAGGAGCGCGTCGGCGGCGAGCCTTCCCGTGCTCGGCGCGGGACGCGGCTTCCACGCCTGCGGCGCGACGGGCGTCACGTTCTCCGCAGGATCGAGCAGCACCGAGATCAGCTCGGCGCCGGCGACGCCGTCGATCATGCAGTGGTGCGTCTTGGTGATGAGCGCGAGACGGTCGCCTTCGACTCCCTCGACGAACCACATCTCCCACAGCGGCTTTCCGCGATCGAGCTGTTGCGACATGATGCGTCCGACCAGGGCCTCGAGCGCTTCCTGATCGCCGGGGCGCGGCAGCGCAGAGTGCCGCACGTGATACGCGATGTTGAAGTGCGGCTCGTCGATCCAGATCGGGTGCCCCTCTCCCGGCACCTCGGACAGGCGCTGGCGGAAGCGGGGAACGCGAGAAAGGCGCGTCTCGATCGTTGCGCGGATCCGGTCGATGTCGACGCGGCCCCGCTCGCTGCGGAGGGGCTTCTCGTCGAGGAGCAGGATGCCCCCGACGTGCATGTGGTTGTTCGCATCTTCGAGCCCCAGGAACGAGGCGTCGAGCGCGCCGAGACGCTCGTAGAAAGGCATGGCCGGACCTCCTTCGGATGACACCAGACTATCATCCCGGGCCTGGAACGCCGATGGACGCGCCCTTCACCGTGGCCTCGATCAGCGCCGAGGCGGTGGAGGCATGCGCGCCAGATGCAGCCGGGCATCGCGCGCGCAAGACTCGGGGAACGAGCCCGGAGCGAAGGAGTCGACATGCTGCGGATCGAGAAGCCGGAGGTCTTCGGCGTGACGGAGTCGAGCGTGACGCTCGCCTTCGACGTGCGCGCGGACGGTCGGCCAGCGGACGCCGGCGCGAACGTCCTGGTCGACGGCGAGGTGCGCGCCGTGTCGGAGGGCTCGCCAGCGACGCGCTTCGTCCGGATCGACGGGCTCGAGCCCGGCCAGCGTTACCGCCTCTCGATCGAGGTGACGGGCGCCGCGCCGATGGCCCCCGACCCGTACTTCCCGGAGTGTGTCGAGACGCTGTCTCGGCCGCAGGCGCGCGAGACGGCCTCGTTCGCGACGCTCAACGACCTGCACTTCGGCGAGCTGCGATTCGGCGGCGTCCTCGATCCGGACGGCGAGTCCGGTCCCGACGGGCCCGGCTCGCCGTCGGTCCGCGCCGACGACACCGAGGTTCCCTACTGGCGCTTCATGAACGAGGACGCCATCGACGAGATCGACGCCGCCGGAGTCGATGCGGTCTTCGTGAAGGGCGACATCGCCGACCGCGGACTGCCCGAGCAGTTCGCCGACGCGGCCGCAGCCTTCGCGCGCCTGCGCGTGCCGCTCCACGCCTTCCTCGGTAACCACGACCACTACGGCCGCAACGCGGGTCTCGACGTCGACGGCTACGCGCTGCTCGGTCAGCCCCGTGCGCCACGAAGCCTCGATCTCGGCGGATGGCGCCTCGTGCTCGTGGAGACGGCCGAGCCCGGCGCTCACCACGGCGTCTTCGACGACGATCGGCTGCAATGGCTGGCTGGAGAGCTGGCGCAGACGCGTGAGACGGCGCAGCCGACGCTCGTGCTGATGCACCATCACCCGGTGCCGCCCGAGCACGCGGACACGTATCCGAACAACATCGGCATCCGACCCGAGCACTCGCTTCGGCTCTACGATCTCATCGGACGGCATCCGCAGGTGCGCGGCGTGCTGCTCGGCCACACGCATCGCAATCGCGTGCGCCGGCATCCGGCCTCGGGCTCCGTTCCCTACGTCGAGGTCAACTGCACGAAGGACTATCCGGGCGGCTGGGCGCACTACCGCCTGTTCGAGGACGGCAGCTTCAGACAAGAGGTGCGGCGCACGGCGAGCCCGCGAGCGCTCGCGCACTCCGCGCTGTGCCGCGACTTCTTCAAGGGCTTCTATCGAATCTTCGCGCTGGGCCAGCTCGAAGAGCGGAGCTTCGTCGCCGGATAGCCGTCCGGCGCGGTCAATCTTTCGGGAGCAGCGGCTCGAAGCGCGACTTGTCGGTCGCCTTCGAGTAGGCGTCCTGCGCGAGAACGCGCCCCTCCTTCACGAGGGCGAAGAGCGCGTCGTCCATCGCCTGCATGCCCTGGCTCCTTCCCGACTGGAGGATCGAGTACAGCATCGGTGTGTTGCCCTCGCGAATCACGTTCGGAAGGCCCGGTGTTCGAAGCAGGATCTCGTTCACGGCGATGCGTCCCTTGCCATCGGCCGACGGAAGCAGGAGCTGCGAGACGACCGCTGCGAGCGATTCCGACAGGCTGAGGCGCACCTGCGGCCGCTCCTCGGCGCCGAAGGCATCGAGAATGCGGTCGACCGTCCTCGCGGCGCCGTTCGTGTGCAGCGTGCCGAAGACGAGTAGCCCCATCTCCGCGGCAGTGAGCGCGAGCGAGATCGTCTCGGTGTCGCGCATCTCGCCGACGAGGACGACATCGGCGTCCTGGCGGATCGCTGCACGAAGCGCAGCGCCGAAGCTCTGCGTCTGGCGGCCGACCTCGCGGTGCGAGAAGACGCACTGCGCGTTCGCATGGACGAACTCGACCGGATCCTCGATCGTGACCACGTGCCGCGCGAGGGTCCGGTTCACCCGGTCGAGGATCGCCGCGAGCGTCGTCGACTTGCCCGACCCTGTCGGCCCCGTCACCAGCACGAGACCCTGCTCGAGCCGCGTGAGGCCCTCGATGGCTGGCGGCAGCGCGAGGTCGTCGAGCGAGACGATCTGCTCGGGGATGATCCGGAACACGGCTGCGGCGCCCTTCTCCTGAACGAAGTAGTTGGCGCGGAACCGGGCGACGCCCGCGAGGCCGTACGCGAAGTCGACGTCGTGGGTCTCGGAGTACTGCTCCCAGTGGCGGTCGGCGGCGATCTCACGGAGCAGCACGCGCAGCTCCGCGTCACCGAGCGCGGGCCATTCGTCGACCGCGCGCAGCTCGCCGTCGCACCGGATCCTCGGTGCGAGCCCGGCCACGACGTGGAGGTCGGAGCCACCGGCGTCGTGCAGGCGACGGAGCAGGTCATCGAGCTTCGGCATGCGCTCCCTCGCCGAGCCGCTTCGGCTCCTCGCAGTGCCTCGCCGCCTCCTCTCGTGTCACGAGCCCCTTCTGGACGAGCTGCCCCAGCGACTGGTCGAGGAGCTGCATGCCCTGCGCGGCTCCGGTCTGGAGCAGCGAGCGAATCTGGAAGGTCTTGTTCTCGCGAATCAGATTGCCGACTGCGCGCGTCACCACCAGCACTTCGAGCGCGGGAACGCGGCCCTCGCCGCTCGCACGCGGAAGGAGTCGCTGCGACACGACGGCGCGCAGCGACTCGGAGAGCATCGTTCGCACCTGATCCTGCTGCTCGGGCGCGTAGGCGCCGACGAGGCGATTGATCGTGCGGACGGTGTCTCGCGTGTGAAGCGTCGCCAGTACGAGGTGTCCGGTCTCGGCGGCGGTGAGCGCGAGCGAGATGGTTTCGACGTCGCGCAGCTCGCCGATCACGATGACGTCGGGATCCTCGCGCAAGGCGGCACGCAGCGCGCGGGCGAACGACTCGGTGTGACGCCGGACGTTGCGCTGATTCACGAGGCAGCGCTTCGAGGCGTGGACGTACTCGATCGGATCCTCGATCGTGAGGACGTGCTCGCGGCGCTCCTCGTTGATCAGGTTGACGAGAGCGGCGAGCGTCGCGCTCTTGCCGCAGCCAGCGGGCCCGGTGACGAGCACCATGCCCTGATGGTGGTTCGTGAAGCGCGCGAGCGACTGCGGCAGGCCGAGGCTCGTGAGCGAAGGGGGCTCGAGCGGGATCGCGCGGAGCACGGCGTCGAGACCACGGTGCTGGCGATACACGTTGGCGCGGAAGCGAGCGACTCCCGGAAGTGTATGGCACAGGTCGATCTCGCCATGGGTATCGAGGAGCCCGAGGTCCTCGGGCGAGAGCAGCTCCCGCACCAGACGTTCCGACTCGACCGCATCGAGCGTTCTCTCGCCGACTTCGGTGAAGCGGCCGTGCAGGCGCAGGCGAAGACGCGCGCCCGCATGTACGTGGACGTCGCTGGCGCCCTGCCGCACGGCCTCGCGCAGCAGCGCGTCGAGATCACCGGCAGGGCCGGCACGTGCAGCGGTCGACGGCGTCGTGTCGGCCGCCGCGGGCGGATGCGTGGCCGCTGACACGGGGCGGGACGGTGCCGGCTGCGCACCGCGGCGCGCGAGCACCTCCTTCTGCACGACGACGAGTCGCTCGAGCTGGCTCGGCCGGAGCAGCTCGAGATCGAGCAGGATCTGTCCGAGGCTCGCGCCGCCGCCGCGGCGAACCTGCTCGCGCGTGGCCTCGGCGAGCTGGTCCATGCTGATGAGCCCGTAGTGGACGGCGAGTCGGCCGAGCAGCGAGCGATTGTCCGGCTCCGCCATGCATCCGTAGGGATCGGCCTACGTCGCGCCGGAGTTGAGCTTGCGCGTCCGGCGGGGGCCGGTGGGCGCAGCCGGCGCGCAGGATGCGCGCCGGCGCGGAGTTCGGTGCGCAGATGCCGCCTGGAGAGGGCGCGCAAGCGCGCGTCCTGCTTCAGAATACTGGCGCCGGGCCGATACGGCCCGCGAGTACCGGAAGGGGGTTTCCATGCTTCGCCGCCTCGTCGCCTCGGCGCTTCTCGCAACGCTCCTCGCCGTCTTCTCCAGCCCGGCGCTGGCCGGCGAATACTACAAGTACTACGAGTACGACGACGATCCGTCGGGCGTCGCGCCGGATGCGCTCTTCATGCGCCCGGCCGGCCTCATCGCGTTCGTGCTCGGCCTCGGCCTGTTCGTCCCGGCGGCCGTCATGACGACGGTCGTCGGCCAGCCGCAGAACATCGACAAGCCGTTCGAGACGCTCGTCCTCCGGCCGGGCAGGTGGACGTTCGTCGATCCGATCGGAACGCACTGATCACGGAGCTGCGTCAGGCGCTCGGGCCGCGACGCGGGCGCTCCCGGCGACGAGGTGCACGGCGTCGCCCGGCCGCGACGGAAGCACCAGCGCACACGACGCCAGCTCGGGCACGTCGTTCGCCAGCGCAGCGACGCGACGGATCGTGTCCGCGTGCACCCCGGCGAGTGGCTTCGGCGCGCCTGCCACGAGCGAACGCACGTCAGGCTCGCCGAGGGGCACGAGGCGTGCGTCGGTGAGCCGCCCCTCGTCCTCGATCGCGACGAAGCAGCCCCACGCATCATCCTGCTCGACGCGCAGCGTACGCGGTGCGCTCCGCGCTTCGTGCGCGGGCGCGTCGATGCCGTAGAGCGCGAGCATTCGCTCTGCGTGCGCATCAGGTAGCTCTTCCCGCGCACAGCTCGCACCGAGAACCTCGTCGACGAGCGCCCGCGCCGCGAAGCGATCGCAGCGCCCCGGCCGCCGGCAACGGTGAGCCGGCGTTCGCGCCACCGACTCCCAGCCCGCGAGTCGCATCGCGGCGCTGCCGTCCTCCGGCGTGCCATCGGGCGCGAGCCAGCGCTGCGCCACGTCGAGGAGATCGTCGAGCCCGCTGCAGCGGACGATGCCTGCATGATCGAGCGCGGGACCGAGCGTGGCCGGAGGCTCGGCCGCAGAGTCGGAGAGCCAGAGCAGGACGGGCTTTCTCCGGGCCACGCGGCGCGCGGCCGCCAGCGTCCGCCGCGGGCTCCCGAGACCACGGAGGACGAGACCGACCGCTCGCGTCTCCGGGTCGCCGTCCCAGAACAGGAGGGCATCGCTGGCACTCACGTCGGCCTTGCGTCCGGCGGAGACGAAGCACGAGAGGCCGATCCGTCGCGAAGCGACCGCTTCGAGAGCTTCGCGACCACGCCCCGGCGAATCGACGAGCAGCGCGAGCGCGCCGGGAGCGAGGCTGCCCGCGGCGGCGAGCGCCTCGAATCGCGCGCCGGTGCCGAGGCGCGCGAGGCCGAGGCTCGCCGGGCCGAGCAGCCGGAGCCCGTCCCGGCGGGCGCGTGCGGCGAGGTCTCGATCGCCGCGCGCCGCCACGGCCTCGTCCGCATCGCCGCCCGTCGCAAGGACGACCGTGCCGTGTACGTCCCAGGCGCCGCAGCGCTCGATCTGCGCGGGCAGCAGCTCGGGCGAAACGGCCAGAAAGACGAGATCGAGGCCCTTCGTGTCGCCGGCCGGCGCGAAAGCCGGGACCGACCGGACCGGGCCGGGATGACCGCTCGCGGCGAGGCGCTGGAGCAGCGTCTGCGCCGCACGCACGCCATCTCCCCCTTCTGCGATCACACCGATCCCGCGCGGCGCGAGCAGTCGCGCGATCGATCGCACCTGCGCCGCGTGCTCTCGCCGGCGCGCCGCCTCGCGAGCACGGGGGGTGCGTTCGATCGGAAAGACGAGCCGCACGATGCCGTCCTCGAACCGGCTCGAGACGTCGAAACCCGCGTCGTGGAAGACGCGCAGCATCGCGCGGTTGTTCGGCAGGACGTCCGCCGAGAAGCGATGAAGGCCGCACTCGCGCGCCGCTGCGGCGAGTCGCTCGAGCAGGAGCGTCGCAATGCCCCGACCCTGCTGCGTGTCGCTCACGACGAACGCGACCTCGGCCGTGTCGCTTCGCGCGAGCCGGTCGTAGCGGCCGACGCCGATCAGCTCGTCGCCGCGCAGCATCACCAGGGCGACGCGTGCATCGTGATCGACGTCCGTGAAGCGGTCGAGCTCTTCGGCCGACAGCCGGGGATGCGGTGAGAAGAACCGGAAGTAGACCGACTCGGGTGAGAGCCGCCCATGGAACTGCGCGAGGTGCGGCGCGTCGTCGGGAGCGATCGGCCGGACGAAGGCCGTGCCTCCGTCGGCGAGGAGCACGTCACCGGCCCAGTGCGCGGGCCAGCGCGGCATCACCAGCCCCGCAGATCCACCGGCCAGCGCTCGACGACCTCGTCCCCCGACACCACGCTCAGCCACTCGTGGTAGGCCACCGTCGGATCGACGTGCGCCGGCTGCACGCGGACGCGGTCTCCGACGCGTACGCGCGCTTCGGAGGCGAAGGTGACGTGCTCGTCCGAGCAGAACCACACGCGCGCTCCCTCGATCGTCGGGTTGCCGTGATCCATGCCGAGCGCCTTCAGCCCGCAGTCGGCGACGGCGAAGCTCTCCGAGACCGAGACCACGGTCGCCAGCACGCAGAGCGCCTGCCGGAACGGGAGGCCGAGCTTCGCATAGGCCGTGTCCATGAGGGCATAAGAGCCAGCCTGGATCTCGGTGGCCCACGTGTTGAGATCCCAGCTCCCCGTGCCCCCGGCCGAGATCATCTCGCCGCCCACGTCGGCGTGCGCCTTCCCGAGCAGCGCCATCGACTGCGCAACGATCTCGTGTCGCTTGGCGCGATCCTCGACCGGCATGGCGTGCCCTTCGTAGCCCATGACGCCACGCACCGAGAGGCCGCGAGCGCGCGCGCGATCGGCCAGCACCCCTGCCCGCTCCGGCTTGCACCCGCAGCGCGGCAGCCCGACGTTCACGTCGATCACGACCTCGCGCACACCGTCACGCGCCGCGGCAGCGATCGTCTCCTCGGAATCGACGGCCACGGTGACGCGCGCATCGAGACGCGCGAGGCGCCGAAGATCGAGCGCCTCGTTCGCGAGCAGCAGATCGTCACCGAGGCCGGCCGCGGCCATTCCCTCCATCTCGCGAATCGTCGCGCAGGTAAAGCCGCGGTTTCCGAGTGCGGCCTGGCGCCGTGCGAGAGCGGTGCACTTGTGCGCCTTGACGTGTGGGCGAAGTCGCGGGCCCGGCAGCGCCTTCGCCAGCGTCCCAAGGTTGTGATCGAGAGCGTCGGCGTCGACCAGCAGCGAAGGCGTGGATAGCTCGCCGAGGCGAAGGCTCACTTCCACGCCTCATAGACGGCGCGGCCTATCTCCGCCTGTAGCGTCGAGGCGGTGCCTGCGGCGCCCGTCCGCGGATCGTCGAATTCGGCGCACATCACCGAGAGGATCCAGCGGCTCGACGGCGTCACGAACAGGCCCGCGTCGGTCTGAATTCGCAGCATCGATCCCGCCTTGCCATAGACGGTGAGCGGCAGCTCGACGCCAAAGTCGATGGCGTAGCGGCTCCAGGGCAAATGGCGCGGAAGACCATGTACCGACTCGTGGCGGCGCAGCACGTCGAGGCACAGCGATGCCGCCGGCGCCGGATAACCGTGCTCGGCCGGCTCGGCCAGAACGGCGTACGCCTCGGCGAGCGCGCGCGGCGTCGAGTGCGCGAAGTGGAGGTCGTACTTCTCGAACTGGATCGGCGCGAGGATCTCGGCGCCACCGAGTCCGAGCTCGCGGAGCATCCGATTCACCGCCGCAGGCCCTCCGACGACTTCGAGCAGGAGGTTCGTCGCGAGATTGTCGGAGACGGTCATCATCAGATACGCGAGATCCGAGAAGGTCGGCGAGAGGCCCGGCCGGCAGAAGCGGAGCACGCCGGAGCCGTGGACGAGATCTTCGGCCTTCACCGTTCGCCGCGTGTCGGGGTCGAGCTTGCCGTCGACGCACTGCTGCGCGTAGGCCATGAGGATGAAGACCTTGGCAGCGCTCGCCGTCGGCATCACGTCGTCGGCGTGGTACGAGGCGCTCTCGTCGCGATCGAGGTGCCGCGCGTGGACGCCCACGCGGCCCGGGAATCCCTTGAGCAGAGGCTCGAGATCGAGGGGCATGGAGATCCTCCGTGGTTCCGTGCGGGATGCCGATCGTAGCCCTCGCACGCCCGGACGGGCCACCGGCCGCGGCGCGGTGTTGGCACGGGAATGGTACGCTCGGCCCCAGATGATCGCCCTCGAGCTCGCCGGCGTGTCGAAGCGGTACGGACTTCGCCGTGCGCTCGAGCGAGTGGATCTCGCGATCCCGGCCGGCGCAGCCGTGGGTCTGCTGGGCCCGAACGGCGCGGGCAAGACGACTGCGCTCCGCCTGCTGCTCGGCTTCACGCGCCCAACGCTCGGAAGCGTACGCCTTCGCGGGCGCGATCCGTCCGACCCCGGGTCGCGCGAGGGCCTCGGCTATCTCCCCGAGCGGCTGCGCCTGCCGGCGCGAATGACGCTCGCCGCCTTCCTGCGGCTGCACGGCGGCCTCTCCGGGCTCGGCGGCTCCGCGCTCGAGCGCGCCGTCGACACGACGCTCGATCGCACGGGCCTGCGCGAGCGCGAGCACGAGCTGCTCGGGTCCCTGTCGAAGGGCCTCGCACAGCGTGCAGGCTTCGCGCAGGCGCTCCTCGGTGAGCCCACGATGCTGTTCCTCGACGAGCCCACGTCGGGGCTCGACCCGCTCGGCGTGCGAGACGCGCGCGACTGGATTCGGGCGGCGCGCGGCGAAGGTCACACGCTGCTCATCAGCTCGCACGTCCTCACCGAGGTGGAGAAGGTCTGCGACCACGTCGTCATCGTGCACGAGGGACGCGTCGCGGCGAGCGGGACGCTCGACGCCCTCCTCCTGCCCGGTGAGAGCCTCGAAGACGCGTTCGTACGTATCGTACGCGGGGCGCGGAAGACGCCACCGACCACACCCGGAGAGGCCGCATGAGTCCGGCCCGCAAGCTCGCGCTGCTCGCGGCCGACGCGGTGAGCGACGGGGTGCGCAACCGGGTCGGTCTGTTCGCGCTCCTCTTCGCGCTCGTCGTCGGTCTGTTCGCCGACCGCTGCACGGCCTTCGACGCCGGCACCGTCATGCTGAACGGCCGCGAGTTCGACGTCCGCGACGGCGCGCCGCTGATGGGCCCCTTCGTCTTCGGATCGTGCGCACTGCTGCTGGTGCTGGTAACAGGGTTCGTCGCCTGCGACGCGCTCGCGAGACCGCTCTCGGAGGGGACCGCGACGCTGTGGCTGTCGCGACCCATCAGCCGAGCGTCGTACGCGCTCTCGCGGCTCGCCGGCGCGCTCGGCCTCGGCCTCGCCGCCGGGATCGCCGTGCTGCTCGTCGTCACGGTGCTTCTCCACCTGCGGCTCGGGCTCGACCCGAAGCCCGCACTCGCCGGCATGGCCGTCTTCGCCGTGGACGCCTGGATCGTGGCGGCCGTCGCGATGACACTCGCCCTGCATTTGCCGCGCGTCGTCGCGCTCGGCGCGATCGTCCTCGCGCTCCAGATGGTCGTCTTCACGAACGGCCTTCACACCGTGGCGAGCGTGAGCGGCGGCCTGCTGGGCGCCATCGAGCACTACGGACCGCCGCTCGGAACGGGTCTCATCTACGCGCTCGCCCCCTGGTTCGCGGAAGGCGTGTCGGCCGCCGACTGGCTCGCCGTCGTCGCGCGCCTCGTCGTCTGGGGCGCCGGCAGCACCGCGCTACTCGCCATTCTCTTCCGCCGCATCGATCTGCCCGGCTAGTGAGGGAACGCGAAGGAGCGTTCGTTTCGGTCTTCGATCTGCGCGCCGCATGAAGGCCGGGGATGCTCCCGGCGAGCTTCGACTCCCGGCGCTGGGAATCGCTGTCGCGTCGGCGATGCTCCCCCGCCAGCGGATGCGGAGCACGCCGGCATGGACGAACATCGCTCCATGACACCGGACGAAAGCCTCACGACACGGGAGCAGCTCGACGAGCTCCTCCGCTGCCTCGACCTCGAAGCCATCGATCTCGACATCTTCCGCGGGCAGAACGAGCGCCAGCGCGGTCCGCGCCTGTTCGGCGGGCAGGTCGCGGCGCAGGCGCTCGTCGCGGCCGGCCGTACGGTCGAAGGCCAGGCGCCACACTCGCTCCACGCCTACTTCCTTCGGCCCGGAGACCCGTCGACCCCCGTGATCTACCGCGTCGACCGCATTCGCGACGGGCGCTCGTTCAGCACGCGGCACGTGGTCGCGATCCAGAGAGGAAAGGCCATCTTCAACGTCTCCGTCTCGTTCCACCACGAGGAGAAGGGCTACGAGCACCAGCTCGAGATGCCCGAAGCGCCGCCGCCCGAGAGCCTTCCGACGTGGACCGAGATGGTGACGACGGTGCTCGACCGGCTTCCGGCCGACGTTCGCTCGTGGGCGCCGCGACCGAGACCGATCGACATGCGCTTCGTCCATCCGCCCACGTTCTTCGGCGGCGAGCCGCGGCGCGGGACGTGCTTCGTGTGGATGCGCGTCACGCACCCGCTGCCGGACGACCCGTTTCTCCACCAGTGCCTGCTCACGTATGCGAGTGACATCTCACTGCTCGACAACATCGTGAAGCCGCACGGACGAAACGGCCCGCTCGGGCCGCTGATGACGGCGAGTCTCGACCACGCGCTGTGGTTCCACCGGCCGCTGCGAGTCGACGACTGGCTGCTCTACGTGCAGGACAGCCCCGCTGCACGCAGCGCCCGCGGACTCGCCCGCGGAACGCTCTACACGCGCGGTGGCGATCTCGTCGCCTCCGTAGCGCAGGAAGGGCTGATGCGACCGGTGACGCGCGACGAAGACCGCTCGCAGTAGCACTCCGGCCGAGAGGGTCCGGCGCCACCGCGACGCTCGACACCGTCCGGGATCATGCGGCGTGGTACGCTCGCCGGCCATGGACGCTCTCACCCCCGCACTCCCCGCGGGCGTCCCGGCCTGGGCGCAGCGACTCGACGCGCTGCTCGCGAAGCCGTGGCTACCGTGGGCGCTGGTCGCATTCGGCGTGCTCTTGCGAGCCGTCCGCTACTTCTCGCACAACGCACTCGAGGTCTCCGAAGCCGAGCTCGCGCTCAACGTGCTTCCGCGAACGCTCGGCGAGAGCCTCGCTCCGCTGCGCTACGATCAGGCGGCGCCGCCCGGCTTCGTCGCGCTCCTCATCCTCGCGAAGAACGTCTTCGGTTCTGGCGAGCTCTCCCTGCGTGCGCTGCCGTTCACCGCCTCTCTCGCGTCGCTCCCGCTCTTCGTCCTGCTCGCGCGCCGCGCCCTGCGCCCGGCCGGCGTCGCGATCGCGACCGCGCTGTTCGCCGTGGCTCCACTGCTCGTCCACTACGGAAGCTTCGCCAAGCAGTACGCATCCGATGCGCTGCTGGCGATCGTGCTGCTGCTTCTCGCCTTGCGCGTTCTCGAGGAGCGAAAGGGCTCGATGGTCGCGTTCGCTGCAGTGGGCGCTGCCGCGCTCTGGTTCTCTCATTCCGCCGCCTTCGTCGTCGCCGGAACCGGCTCTGCTCTCGCATTCGTGCGACGCGACATCGCGCGCCTTGCGCGTCTCGCCGCATGCGGCCTCGCCTTCGCCGCGAGCTTCACCGGATTTCTTGCGCTGACCGACCGCGGCACCACCGGCAACGAGTTTCTCCTCGACTACTGGCAGTCGGGATTCCTGCCGTTTCCTCCACGCTCGATCTCCGATTTCCGATGGTTCATCGATCGTGGAATCGGCGTGCTCGAGGATCCGGGCGCCTTCTTTCCGGCCGGCGCTGCGGCGCTCGCCCTGCTCGCAGGGATCGTCTTTCTCGTCCGCGAGCGGCGCGACGTCGCGCTGCTCCTGCTCTCGCCCGTGCCGTTCTTGCTCGCGGCCTCGAGCCTGCGCCTGTATCCCGTGCACGGGCGTCTCGTGGTCTTCCTGATCCCCATCCTCGTCGTCTTCATCGCCGCCGGCGTCGACGGTCTGCGGCGCGCGGCCGAGCAGACGCCGCTGCTCGGCCTACTGCTGCTCCTGCTCCTGGTCGTCGATCCGGTCGCTTCCGAGATGAAGAAGCTCTTCGCGCCCCCTCGCTTCGAAGATCCGCGTCCGCTGATCGAACGCCTCGCTCGCGAAGCCCACCCGGAGGATCCGATCTACGTCTACCACGACGCGCAGTTCGCCTGGCGCTACTACGCACCCGGCTACGGACTCGATCCCGATCGCGCGATCATCGGCCGCTCGGCCGAGAGCGTGTGGGCGGACGACCTGCGTGATCTCGAGCCCCTGCGAGGCCTTCCGCGCGTGTGGCTGCTGTTCTCGCACGCGCATCTGCGCCAGACGCCACGCAGCGAGGAGGACTTCTTCGTCTTCGAGCTCGACCGCAGCGGGCGCCGCCTCGCCGAGCAGCGCGAGCCGGGAGCGGCGCTCTACCTCTATGATCTGCGGGGACACGACGCCGCGCGCTGACGCGGGGTCAGCGCGCGATCCGCACCTGCTCGACTGCGACTGCGATCTCGGCCGCGAGCTCGCCGAGCGCGTCGCTCAGCGCCGCGCTCGCCGCTGCGAAGTCGCCCGGCGGCGTCGATCGGTCGAGGCGTGAGCGGCGAACCACGCGCTCCCCTCCGGTCGCCGAGTCCTGGATCCGCCACAGCGCTTCGACGAGCACTGCACCGCTCGAGTCCGGCTCGAAGTGGAAGAAGTCGACGCTCACGTCGTAGTCGCGCGGCAGACCGAGAGCGAAGGGGAACGCGGTCACACGATCGGTACCGAGGCGGCGGCCGAGATCGATCATCAGCACGCTCGTCACCGCCTGCTGGAGCGGCGTCGCCCAGCGCCGGGTCTCCTCGAACGAGATCGCGTTCGGTCCGGTTCGGACGACGATCTGCGGCCGGTCGGTGTAGGGCGGGAGCTGGACGGGCCCGACGCCGATCGCGATCGCCTGCGTCGCACTGGCGCGCTCGTCCGACGCGCTCAGGACGTAGAAGTGCGAGGGCGGCGTCTTCGGCAGCAGGCTCGTGCACGCCGGAGTCGTGAGAGCGACGGCTAGTGCCAGCGCTGCGTGGCATCGTCGCTTCATGCTACGGCTCCGCTCCATTCTTGCCCGTGAGGATCGCCTGCGGGTCTCGCTCGAGGTAGTCGGCGAGCACGCGCAACGAACGCGCGGCGTTCGTGAGCTCGCCGAGCGCCGTCGAGAGCTGGTATCGGAGCGGCGAGCCGTCTCGCGTGAGACTCTGCACCGACTCTGCGAGACGTCGCAGCTCGATCAGCGTCTCGCGCGCTTCCTCGACCGTCATGCTGGCGCCGCGCGTGAGGGGCTTCACCTCGCCGCCCACCGCGCGCATCAGGCTCTGCGCCTCGCGCGCAGCGCCGTCGATCGCGACGATGGCGTCTCGGAGCTTCGGATCCTGGACCAGCCCGTCCATGTTCCGTGCAAGGCTCGTGAACGACTGCACGAGGTCTTCGAGAGGAATCTGTCCGATGCGAGCGATGGCACCCATGGTGCGGTCGACGATCTCCTCCAGATTGCTCGGGATCGTCGGAATCTCGGTGTAGGTGTCGCCGAGCTGCATGTATCGCACGGACGTGTCGGGAAAGAAGCCGAGCTCGATGTACAGCAGCCCCGTCACGAGACTCTGTGTCTCGAGCCGTGCCCGAAGTCCGTGATCGATCGCCTCCTTCATGACCTCCCGGTTCGCGAGATCGACGATCCGGCTCGTCTTCTCCGCGTACGTCTTCTCGTCGATCTCGATCAGCACCGCGACGTCGCTCGTCCCCGGCTTCTGGTCGTACCCGAGCACGATCCTCGTGACGCGGCCGAGCTGGACCCCCTTGAACTTGACCGGGGCTCCGACGTCGAGGCCGTTGACCGACTCCGGGAAGTAGAGAATGAAGGTCGCCTTCGGCCGAGCCAGCAGACCGGATCCGAACATCGCGATTCCGACGACCGCGAGCGCGACCGCGCCGAGGACGAAGAGGCCGATCGCCGTGGGGTTCGCGCGCCTGCTCATGACTCCTCGGAGCCCGGCGCGGAGGAAGCGCCCGCCCCTCGCGCGGGCGCTCCTCTGCGCAGGAAGGTCTGGACGTTCGGGTTGGGGC
The DNA here is from genome assembly GCA_020849175.1 of Deltaproteobacteria bacterium. Classification (GTDB taxonomy): domain Bacteria; phylum Myxococcota_A; class UBA9160; order UBA9160; family UBA9160; genus MYXO. Next base: position 33,315 of record JADLGR010000169.1, on the reverse strand, counting down.
ACGACGCGAGCATCTGCTGCGGACTCCCGGTGGCCACCATGGTACGCGATTCCGTGTCGAGGAATACCCCGTTGGTCGCGATCGCGAAGATGCTCGGTAGCTCGTGGGTCACGAGGACGATCGTGGCGCCGAGGCTGGTACGCAGCTCGAGAATGAGATCGTCGAGGAGCTTCGAGCTGATCGGATCGAGCCCGGCCGAGGGCTCGTCGAAGAACAGGATCTCGGGATCGAGCGCCATCGCCCGAGCCAGACCGGCCCGCTTGCGCATGCCGCCGCTGATCGCGGCCGGGTAGTAGTCGCCAAAGCCGCGCAGTCCGACGAGCGAGAGCTTGAGGTCGACCACCTCGGCGATCGCGGCCGGGCCGAGTCGAGTGTACTGCTGCAGCGGAAGCGCAATGTTCTCGGCGAGCGTGAGCGAGCTCCAGAGGGCTCCCTGCTGGAAGAGAACGCCCATCTTCCGGAGCATCTCTTCCCGACGCTCCGGCGGCGCCGCCGTGAAGCTGGCGCCGTCGTAGAGCACCTCGCCCCGCGCCGGCTCGAGCAGGCCCACCATCGTCCGCATCAGCGTGCTCTTGCCGCAGCCGCTGCCGCCCATGATCACGAAGACATCGCCGCGCGAGATCGTGAAGGAGAGCCCCCGCATCACGACGAAGTCGCCGAAGGCCATGTCGAGGTCGCGGATCACGATGTGGGCGGGCCTTCCCACCGGCTCGTCCGCTTCCCGGATCGCCACCGAACGCGTCGCGGCTTCCAGCATCACAGCCCGAGGACGTTGCAAATCACCGTGAAGACCGCGTCGGTGACGATGATGAGGACGATGCTGGTGACCACGGCCGACGTCGTTGCGCGCCCCACCGCCGCCGAGTCGTTGCCGCACTGCATGCCACGCAGGCAGCCTGCCAGCGCGACCAGCACGCCGAAGACCGACCCCTTGACGACGCCGATCGAGAAATTCGTCATCGAAACGGCGTCCATCGTGTGCTTCACGTACTGCTCCGGCGTCAAGTCGAGCATCCCGACGCCCACGATCATGCCGCCCGCCATGCCGACGAAGTCGGAGTAGAGCGTGAGCAGGGGCATCATGAGAAAGAGCGCCGCCATGCGGGGCAGCACCAGGAACTCCATGGGCGAGATCCCGAAGGTGCGGAGCGCGTCGATCTCCTCGGTCACTTTCATGTTGCCGATCTGCGCTGCGAAGGAGGCCCCCGTACGCCCGGCCATGATGATGCCCGTCATCATGGCGCCCATTTCGCGCGTCATCGCGATTCCGACGAGGTCCGCGACGTAGATCGTCGCGCCGAACTGCTGGAGCTGAACCGCGCCGACGAAGGCGAGAATGAGGCCGACCAGCAGGCTGATGAGAGAGACGATCCCGAGTGCCGATGCTCCACAGTCCTGCATCGCGAGGAAGAAGTCCGTCACGCGCATGCGTGCGCGACCCGTGAGCAGAGCGGTGATGGCGAGCACCGAGTCACCGATGAACGGGACGAAGCCCACGACGTCGTCCCACAGTGCGAGCACGACTTCGCCGAGGCGGGCGGCGAGACCGGGCGAGCGGCCGGCCGCGGCCGCTCCAGCCCGCTCGGGAACGGCGTCGGCGAGCGCGACCAGCCGCACGACGCCCGCGGGCAGCCCGTCGAGCGCGACCGGAACGCCGCGTGCGCGAGCGAGCTCGACCAGCCGATCGACCACTGCGACGAGCGCAGAGTCCCAGCGCAGGACGCCGCGCGCGTCGAACGCGACGCGGGTCGGGGGCGCAGGCAGATCGATCGCGCGGCGCAGCTCGTCGACGGCCGGTAGGCCCTCGGCCTTCGTCCACGAGCCCGCGAGGCGCACCTCGAGCGCCTGCCCCTCGTCGCGACGGAAGGAGAGCTCGTGCGGCTCCGTCACGCCGCGAAGCTAATCACAGTGCGTGCGCAACGGCCAACGGCGGTGCACGGAGTCGACGCCGATCTCTCCCGACCGCCCGGCGCTGCGCCGATGCCGACGCCTTCGAGATCGGGCCGCGCGCGGCGGCTTCGTCAGGCGCGTGCGCCGACGAGGGCCTGCACCGCCTGCGCGATCCCGTCCACGCTCAGGTGGAACATCGGGAACAGCCGCCGCACGAGCTTCGTCGTGTACGTCCCGTCCCAGCCCGTCGCCGGGTCGGGGTTGATCCAGACACTGCGCTGAAAATGCGTCGCGAGACGCTGGAGCCAGACGATGCCTGGCGTCGCGGCGGCCCGTCTCGGGTCGATCCCGCCGAACGGCTCGAGCAGCTCGCTCGGGTGCATCGCGGCGTCGCCGACGATCGCCACCTTCCACCGGGAGTCGAGGCGACGCAGCAGATCGGCCGTCGGGCGCGCCTCGGCGCGAGTGAGACGCGCACCAGTGTAGACGTGATCATACACACAGTTGTGGAAATACCACGCCTCGAACTCGCGAAGTCCGCGCTCCTCGTGGAGGGCGGTCAGCAGGCGGCTCACCGGCTCGTAGTACGGCTCCATGGTACCGCCCACGTCCATCAGCAGGAGGAGGCGTACGTCGTTCTTTCGCGGTGGGCGGAAGACGAGATCGATCTCTCCGGCGTTTCGGCAGGTCTCGTCGATGGTTTCGTCGAGGTCGAGCTCGGTCGCGAGCCCGGTCCGCGTGAGCTGCCGCAGCCGGCGCAGCGCAACGCGCATGCTCCGCAGGTCGAGCGTGCGGTCGGTCCGGTAGTCCGCGAAGCGGCGCTCTTCGGCGACCTTCATCGCCGAGCGCCTCCCGCCGGTGCCGCCGACCCGGATTCCCGTCGGATGCTGCCCGCCATGGCCGAACGGGCTGCGGCCTCCCGTCCCGACCCAGCGATCGCCGCCATCGTGGCGCTCGGTCTGCTCGCCGAGGCGTTCGAGGAAGCGGCGCATCAGCTCGTCCGACGACAGGCGCTCGAGCTCGGCGAGCTGCTCGGGTGTCAGCTCGCCGAAGTTCTTCGGATCACGCAGCCATTCGAGCACCTTCTCGGTGACGTCGTCACCGAACGAGCCCTCGACGCCGCGCATCGTACGCGCGAAGACGCGGTCGAACGCGTCGAAGTACGTTTCGCTCTTCACGAGGCAGCAGCGCGCGAGATGGTAGAAGCGCAGCAGGCTGGCGCCCTGCAGGCCCTTCTCGAGCGCAGTGAGGAAGGTCCGCCACTCCTGCAGCGAGACGGGGACTCCCTCCTCGCGCAGGCCGTAGAAGAGATCGAGGAACACCGCGCCGCCCTACTGGTCGTAGCGCGGACCGAGATCGGACCAGCGTGCGGGATACTTGCCCTTGCGCTCGTCGTAGCCCCGCAGCGCGTCGACGTCCTGCTCCTTCTTGAGGAGCGTCCCGAGAAACGGGATGTGCGCTTCGAGTCGGTCCTGCGTGATGCCCGATCGCAGGAGCGCCGAGATCCAGTCGACCAGCTCCGACGTCGACGGCTTCTTGCGCAACTCGCTCTGTTCGCGCAGCCAGTAGAACTTGATCAACACCTGGTCGAGGAGCTTCGCGTCGAGGTTCGGATGGTGGACATCGACGATCTGGCGCATGAGCGGAACGTCCGGAAACTCGATGAAATGGAACACACACCGACGCAGGAAGGCGTCGGGAAGCTCCTTCTCGTTGTTCGACGTGATGAGCACTACGGGCCGGTGCTTGGCCCGGATCTCTTCGGAGGTTTCGATGATCGAGAATCGCATCTCGTCGAGTTCGAGCAGGAGGTCGTTCGGAAACTCGAGGTCGGCCTTGTCGATCTCGTCGATCAGCAGCACCTGCCGCTCGGCGGCGGCGAAGGCGCGGCCGAGCGGACCGAGCCGGATGTAGTGGCGGATGTCCGCCACGTCGCCCGTTCCGAAGCGGCTGTCGTTGAGTCGCTGAACGGTGTCATAGACGTAGAGGCCGTCGGCAGCCTTCGTAGTGCTCTTGATGTGCCAGGAGAGCATCGGCATCCCGAGCCCTTCGGCGACGTGCCGCGCCAGCACGGTCTTGCCCGTCCCCGGCTCGCCCTTGAGCAGCAGCGGCCGCTCGAGCGCGATGGCGCAGTTGACCGCGTCGACGAGCGGCCCGGATGCGATGTAGCCCGGGGTTCCCCGGAAGCGCTTGAAGTCGTCGTGCATGGCAGCGGTGGGTAGCCGGAGCTTCCGGCGCAGGCAAGCCTCGCCGTCACGGGCCGAACGGGCGCCGAACGCCGGAGTCGAAGTCGATCCACACGCCGTGGCCGCCGGCAAGTGAAGGCTGGTCCATGACGAGGGCACGGCGGTCGCCGAAGGCCTGCTGCGCCCACGGGCTCGCGTGACGCGGGTAGTCGGAGATGGAGATCTGCTGGCCGGCGACCTCGAGCGGCTCGTTCCAGCCAAAGCGAACGACGCCCTGGCTCGGGGACTCGAAGCGCACCGAGAAGCCGCTCGACTGCGCGCCGGACGGGGGCGGACCGAGCGAGACGACGTCGACGCGAGCGCCCGTCAGCGCGGCGCGGAACCCGGCGAAGCCTCCACGCCCCTCCCACTCCACCGCGCGGCCGCACTCGGCGATCCACACGTTGTCGGGGCCGCCGTCGGCGATCAGATCGAACGGCTCCGTCATCGCGTCGGTCGCCCATCCGGTCCCTGCATAGTCCTTGAACGCCGGAATCCGGTGCGAATAGAGCCCGACATAGCCGTCGCCACGCCGTCCGAAGACCCAGTGTCCGTCCTGCACCACCTCGTCGAAACGGCTCTTCGGGAAGAAGGCATGGGTGAAGTTCAGATAGCGCGAGATGAGTCGCGTCACGCCCGACGGCTGAACCAGATACTGCGGAGCGTAGATCGCGATGGCGACGTTCTCGTGCTGCGCAGCCCGCGGGAGCGTGGCCTGTCCGGTCCAGTAGCTCGGTCCGGGCTCGTTGTCCTCGCCCCACTTGTCGGTCACCGGCGGGAGCTGTCCGGGGTGGGTGGTGAAGACGATCGCGCGCTCGTCGAGCGTCGCCTGCCAGACGTGGCGCTGGTCGCTGCGGTTGCCGGGCCGGTAGCTCTGCGCGGTCGAGAGCATGAAGTCGGGCGTGCGGTACGTGTAGGTGTTCACCTCGGAGAGCTGGCCGAACGAGAGCATTCGCGCCAGACCGAGCGCGACGACCTGCGCGAACGGGATGTTGAGCCCGGACGGCGTCGCGACCACGTCGCGCAGCGACTTGAAGTCGGCGAAGTGCTCGGACTCCCAGAGGTCGTGGCCCTCGATCATCGCCAGCGTGTGCGGAACGACGGGCCATGCCGTGAGCGCGGCCTGTCCGAGCCAGACTCCGAAGTCGTCGGGGTCCGAGAACGACACGCCGTGGACCGGGTCGGGAAAGACGACGTGCCCCGACCCTGCGGCGGCGATCTGTTCGGGCGTCATCGTGAGCTCGGGGATCGGCAGGTTCATCCGCTGTCGGTCGATGCTGATCTCGCGGCTCTTGCCGATGCGCCGGATCGCTTCCGGCATCCGGTAGCGCGTCGAACGCGAGAGGAGCGTCGGACTCACCGATCCGCCACCGTACGGCTCGCTCGTCTCGTCGAAGAGGAACTTCGACACCGGGAAGATGTCCTGGTCCCTCGCCTTCGTCGTGTCCTTCTTGTAGGTACGACCGTGGGTGACGCCCATGTTCCCGTGCAGGCTGTGGCTCGCGATGTCGAAGAGAACGAGGTCGAGGATGGCGGATGCCTTGGTTCGGATCTCGTCATCGTCCGCCCATTCGATCAGCGTGATCAGCGGCTCGATGTCCTTCGCGTAGTAGACGTCGGAGTGCCACTCGGAGAAACCGAATCGCAGCCGGTGATCGAGCCACTTCAGGATCAGCGGCCGCGCGTGCTCGTGATGCTGCGCGCCCGTCTTCCCGTCGTTCGTGAAGACCGTCGTCGGGTACTCCTGCCCCATGATCAGCTCGAGCGCGTGGAAGATGAGCTGGTGGTTCTCGGACCAGTAGTAGTTGTCGTCGACGATGCCGGCGGGCGTCGGTTCGTCCCACCAGTACTTGTACGCGAAGAGCGCCGCCTCGATCTGCGCCACCCGCGCCGCACCGAGTGCAGGCTCGTCGCGGTAGCCCATCAGCAGATTGAGCAGATACAGAGCGCCGAAGTCGCTGGTGTCTTCGAGCGTCGCCATGAGCGCGAACCGAGACGCGAACGCATCGGCCGCCAGGGGCGGCATGACGTACGCAGGATCGCGGCGGCTGCGCTCGAGCTGCGCAATCGCGGTCACCGGGTCGCTCGCGCTCGCCGCCGGTGCGGCGACTGCGAGGTAGTCGTCGATCCGCGACTGGAACCACGCCTCGTCGACGAGGCCCGGCCCGACGAGCGGCCCGGAGAAGATCGAATCGCACGAGCCGGCGGCGAGGAGCGGGGTCGCGAGCACGACCAGGGCGAGAAGGGCCTTCTTCAGCATGTCCCACGTCTCCTCGGCGGCTTCGGCGAGTCCCCCCTCCAGCGGCTCGTCATCGTACCAGACCCGCGGCGTGCGGTCGATTTCGGCCTCGCCGAGGCCTCCACGCCGGCGCTACCGCGGCCGTCGCGCGCCGCGAACGGCGATCAAAGGTACGTGAGCCAGCTCTCGTACTTGCGCTCTCGGCCGGCGACGACGTCGAAGAAGGCGCCCTGCAACGTCCTGGTCACGGGGCCGCGCCGGCCGGAGCCGATTCTGCGATGGTCGATCTCGCGCACCGGCGTCACTTCGGCCGCCGTTCCGGTGAGGAAGACCTCGTCGGCGATGTACAGCTCGTCGCGCGTGATCTCGGCCTCTCGCAGCGGGATGCCCTTGTCGCGCGCGAGCCGCACGACGGCGTCGCGCGTGAGTCCTCCGAGCACGCCGTACAGCGGCGGCGTCATCAGCTCGCCGCCGCGCACGGCGAAGAGGTTCTCGCCGCTCGCCTCCGAGACGAGACCGTTCGTATCGAGCAGGATCGCCTCGTCGTAGCCGTCGAGCAGCGCCTCGCGCTTGGCGAGGATCGAGTTCACGTAGTCGCCGCAGGTCTTGCCCTTGGTCATCTTCGAGTTCACGAAGTGGCGCGTGAAGCTCGAGATCCGGGCGCGGATGCCGAGCTCCATGCCTTCCTCGCCGAGATACTTGCCCCAGGGATACGCAATGATCGCGACGCGAATCGGGTTGTCGGCCGGGTTGAGGCCCATGACGCCGTCGCCGATGAACGCGATCGGACGGATGTAACCCTCGGTGAGATGGTTCGCGCGCAGCGTCTCGACGATCGCCGACTCGAGCGCCTCCTGCGAGAAGGGCACCTGCATCAGGTTGATGTGTGCGGAGTCGAGGAGGCGGCGCACGTGCTCGGTCAGGCGGAAGACGGCCGACCGGCCGTCCGCCGTCCGGTAGCAGCGGATGCCTTCGAACACGCCGAGGCCGTAGTGGAGCGTGTGCGTGAGAACGTGGACGTTCGCATCCGCGAAGGGAACGAGCCGTCCGTCGAGCCAGATCTTCTCGCCGGTGACGCGGGTGGGCTTGGCCATGGCGAGATTCTAACGCCGCAGGAGCCTCCCGATCAGCCCCTTGCCTTTCTCGCGCCGCATGTGGATCAGCCTCAGCTCTCGCAGAGCCTCGATGCAGTCGGGCTTGTTCGAGATCGCGCGTGTCAACATCTTCTCGGCGAGGTCGGTCCGACCCGTCGCCCGGAAGATCCGGCCGAGATACAGGAAGGGAGCATCGCGGTCGGGAGCCAGGCGGGCGCCGTGCTTGATGCGCGCGAGCGCGCGTTCGCACACCGCCGCATCGTCCGGACCCGAGAGGTACTCGGTCCAGCCGAGCCGAGCGTGGTATTCGCCCTCTTCGGGGTACAGCTCGACGGCTCTGCCGAAGCACTCGGCCGCCTCGGCGTACTTGCGCGCCCGGAGCTTCGCCTCGCCCTGCTGGAACTGGAGCTCGGCCTCGAGCGCGCGGCGGCCCTCGTCGAGATCGCCGGCGTTGCGTGCCTCGAACGCGTACCGTGCGCGACGCGCCCCATCACCGAGCGCTTCGTACGCCTTCGAGACGAGGCCGAAGACCTCCTCGGCGAGACGCTTCACCGGCTCGCTGGCGCCGCTGTAGCGGTCGGGGTGCGTGCGCCTGGCGAGCGCCACGTACGCGCTGCGAACCTCCTCGTCGCTCGATCGTTCGGTCACGCCGAGAATGTCGAACCAGGTGCGGCCGCGCATGCGCTCGGCAAGGGCCGTCAGCTCGCCGCGCAGCGCATCGGCCGCCGGCTCGGGCGCAGACGGCACGGGCGGTGCCGTGCTGGCTGCGCGACCGCCGTCGATCAGCTCGAGCAGATCGGTCGCGAGCAGCGCGTAGAGCGTCCGCCGAACGGGCTCGGGCGATCCGAGCAGGTCGCTGAGCCGCCGGCTGCCGTCGAGCGACCCGAAGAGCCGCATCTCGTCTGGATCGAGATCGATCTCCTGGAAGCGATGGAACGGGCTCTCGTTCTGTGCGACGAAGCGCTCGGCGCTCGCCGCGAGATGGGCGTCGACGCGCGAGAGTGGAAAGCGCCGTCGAACGCCGTGCAGGATGAGATTTGCGGGGCTCCGTTCGAGTGCGAGGCCGCTTCCGCCGTCGAGACAGGCGCCGATCTGGACCTCGAAGCCGCCGCCCGTCCACTCGAAGATCTCGAAGAGCTTCTCTTCGGCCTGCGCCGAGAGCGCCGGACCGATCTCTTCCTCGGCGAGCACCTGCATCGCGACGAGGATCTCGCCCTGACGCCCCTCACCCGACTTGAGGCGCCGGATCGACTCGTCGAGATCTCGTTCACTGATCCGTCCGGTGCGAACGAGGAAGTTGCCGAGGCACTCTCCGACGAGGTTCGAGCGTACGGCGACGGGATAGCCGTCCTTGAGCTGGAGCGCCTTCTTGCGCTTGCCGTGCTGGAGCTGGAGAACGCCCGTCGCGCGCAGGCCGTGCAGGTGATGAAGGAGCGCGGGAAACGGAACGTCGACCAGGGAGCCGGTGAGCGGAACGTGTGAGCTGGGCTCGGGATCGGATTCGCAGGCATTCGGAAGCTGTCGCGCGATCGTCTGCAGGAGCTCGTCGAGCGGGGTCGGCTTCGCGAGCATCGCGCTCGCGCCGAGCGCTCGCGCGCGCTCGACGTACTGCGGACTTCGCAGCCCTCCCGAGAGCAGCACGACCGGAACCTTCGCCACGTCGCCGCCGAGACCGCGAAGCGCCTCGAGCACTGCGAAGCCGTCGCGTTTCGGGAGCAGCAAGTCGAGCAGTACGAGATCCGGCGGCTCCTCGCCGACGCTCGCCAGCGCCTCGTCGCCGTCGTGCGCAACGCGGACGAGGTAGCCCTCGCTCGTGAGCGCCCTGGCGAGGATCTGACACAGGTTGCGGTCGTCGTCGACGCAGAGAACGATGGGCCGCACGGCGCCTCCTCACGCGGGTGCGAAGCTCATCGGCCGTTTGAGCGCGCGGACTGAGGGGCTGCAACCCCGACTTCGATCGCCGACTGCCTACGTGCTGCCGATTCGCTGCCGATCTACGAGAGCAGCGAGCGATTGCCCGAACGGAGTACGAGCCACACCGGCCTCGGTCACGATCGCGGTCACCAGGCGCGCAGGTGTCACGTCGAAGGCCGGATGCCGGACCGGTACGTCTTCGGGCACGAGCACACGGTCGCCGATCTGCGCCACCTCCGAGCGCCCGCGCTCCTCGATCGGAATCTGCGCACCCGTCGGCGTCGCGAGGTCGATCGTCGAGAGCGGTGCCGCCACGTAGAACGGAATGCCGTGCTCGCGAGCCAGCACGGCGACGCCGTACGTCCCGATCTTGTTGGCCGTGTCGCCGTTGGCGGCGATGCGGTCGGCACCGACGATCACGAGATCGATCTCCTCTCTTGCCATGAGATGGCCGGCCATGTTGTCCGTGATCACCGTCACCGGGATGCCATCGCGCTGAAGCTCCCAGGCCGTGAGCCGAGCGCCTTGCAGGAAGGGTCTCGTCTCGTCGGCGAGCACGCTCACGCTGCGTCCGGCCTCGACTGCCGCGCGCACCACGCCGAGCGCGGTGCCGTAGCCCGCCGTGGCGAGGGCCCCCGCGTTGCAGTGCGTGAGGATCCGCGCCCGGTCCGGGACGAGTGCAGCGCCCTCGCGGCCGAGCTCGCGGCAGATGCGAACGTCTTCGTCGACGAGCGAGCAGGCGGCCGTCACGACGCGTTCGCGTACGGCTTCGGCGCTCGCGCCGGGCTGCGACGCCGCTGTCGCGATCACCTCGCGCATGCGCTCGAGCGCCCAGAACAGGTTCACTGCCGTCGGCCGTGTTCGCGCCAGGCGTGCGATCGCGGCATCGAGGTCTGCTCGAAGCTCGGCGACGCCGCTCGCGTCGCTCGTGACGGCCGCCTGCGCGACGCCGAGCGCCGCCGCGCAGCCGATGGCCGGCGCGCCGCGGACGGCGAGGCTCTCGATCGCCCGGGCCACCTCTTCGACGCTCTCGAGTCGCAGGTAGCTCTCTTCGGACGGAAGCCGGCGCTGGTCGAGCATTTCGACGGCCCGGCCGGCCCAGCGCAGCGTGAACCACGCGGACGACGCAGGCATCAGTTGCGTTTCCTTCCCTGCAGCAGATTCTCGAGCGCGCCGAGCGGGCTCTTCGCTCCGCCGCTCGACTCGCGGAGCCGATCGAGCACGGGGCCGAGCCGCCGCTCGATCGCAGACCCGCTCGCGCTCGCCACGACCGCGGCGATGTCCGCCGGTGAGAGCTCCACCTGCGGCCGGTCGAGGCTGCCGCCGATGCGCGAGATCGGGAGCGTTTGTCCTCGCATCGCCCCGGCTCCCTTCGCGTCGGCGAAGACGATCGCGCCCCGCGCATCGAGCGCGCGGTCGGAGAGCCGAACGCTCCCCCGAAGATCAACGCGGTAGTCGCGGTAGACCGCCTCGACCGGATCGAAGCGAGCGAAGCCGGAGCCGACCTTCACGGAGCCCGCGATGCGCTCGAAGCGATCGTCGTACATCCGCTGCACGTCGCGACCGCCGAACGCGCGGCCGGCGGCGACGGCCGCTTCGACCACCGGCCCCGAACGCTGGATGGTGTCGCGCAGCATCGAGACTCCCTGGAACGAGCCGGGGCCGAGAACGAAGTCGACCGTTCCGGAGACGACGTCCGTGAACGGCCTTCCGCTGGCGAGGGGTGCGGCGAAGCGTGCATCGAAGCGCAGGGGGCCGCTGATCTTCTCACCGAGCGCGCGCGCGTCGATGTCGCGGCCCGTTGCAGCGAACGTCACCGCCGGTGCGCTGTCGAGCGCCGAGCCGCGAAGGTCGAGACCGAGGCGGCCCGTGAGGTCGCGACCGCCGATCGCCGGGAGCAGCGCTTGCCATCCGGCGAGATCGAACGGCGGCGCTGCAAGAGCGAGCTGCGCGCCCGGCGCCGACCGCGCAGCGCCGTGCGCATCGAAGTTCTTGATCCGCACGTGCAGGTCATCGACGTCGAAGCCGCCGCCGGGACGCGCTCGAAGCGTTCCTCGAACGGTGGCCGGAGTTCCCGGAGGCTTACGGAAGACGCTTCCGTACGAGAGATCCGCATCGATGGCGTCGATCTCGAAGGGTCCGCCGAGGGCTCCGTCCGCGCTCGAGAGGTCGGCCGACACGGAGAGGACACCGCGCAGACCCACTCCGTCGAGTTCGACGGCCGCGTCTTCGAGACGGAGCTTCGCGTCGATCTTCGCCGGTGTCGCCGCCGGCCCGCTCGCGCGGACGGTTCCGCCGAGGCGCCCGGCGAGCGTGCGACGCTCTGTGCGGCCCGCTCCGCCGGCGAGGTAGCCAGCGAACGGCTTTGCGTCGACGCCATCGAGTGTCGCCGCCGCGTCGATCTCGCCGCCCGTCGTCGCCGTTCCCTGAACGGCGATGCTGCCGCCGCTCTCGATCTGCATCGTGGCATCGAAGCGGACCGGCTCTTCGGGGCTCGTTGCGCGTGCGTGCGCCTCCACGTCGGAGAGAGCGAGGACGACGGGCGGCGACACCGTCCGGTCTTCGATTCGGATTCCTCCACGATCGACGTCGATCGCGCGAACACCGAGCGCGCCCGCGCCCGGTGCAGGCGGGGTCGCTGCGGGCGACTGCGCCGAGGCCGAAGACGGCGCTGACGCGTCGGGCGAGGGCCGCGCCGCGCTGGAGGACGGCGCTGGCGAAGCCGCAGGCTCGCGCACCACGACGGCACGCGCGCCTTCGATGCGCAGGCTCTCGATCACGACGCTGCGGGCAAGAAGAGGCAGCAGCGCCAGACGCAGCGAGATCCGGTCTGCCTCGACGGCCGGCACCGGGCCGGCCTTCCCGCCGGCCAGCGCCGGTCGGATGACGTCGATCGACGGCGGGAGCAGACCCGCCCGGATCGATTCGTAAGAGATCTCCCGCCCGGTGGCCTCGTGCACCGCCGCCTCGATGCGCGTTCGCACCTCGGGCCGGTCCGCGAGCCGCGGCAGCAGCATCGCCGCGGCGACGACGGCGGCGGCGAACAGCGCCGCGACCACCGCGAGCACGCGCACCGCGACGCGCACCTACTCGCGCAGCCGCCGCGCGAGGATGTCGCGCACCGCGGCAGGGCTCGCCTTGCCGCCCGTCTTCTTCATCACCTGGCCCATCAGGAAGTTGAGGATCTTGTCTTCACCCGCGCGGAAACGGCCGGCCGCGCCGGGGTTGGCGGCGAGCACCTCTGCCGCGGCCGCCTCGAGCGCGCCGCCGTCGGAGACGGCCTCGAGACCGCGCTCGCGCACCAGCGCCGCCGGGTCTCCACCCTTCTCGATCAGCTCGGGAACGAGCTCGCGGGCGCTCTTTGCCGTCACCTTGCCTTCGTCGACGAGCCGGACGAGCGCGGCGAGCGCCTCGGGCGCGAGTCGCGTCGACGAAACGTCGGTGTCTCGCTCCTTCAAGTGCTGCATCACGTCGCGCAGGATCCAGTTGGCGACGCTCTTCGGCGTTCCGTTCGCGCGCGCGGCGTCCTCGAAGAAGTCTGCGAGCGCGCGGTCGGCCGTCAGCAGCCGCGCGTCGTACGCGGGCAAGCCGTACTCCGCCTCGAAGCGAACGCGCTTGCGGTCGGGAAGCTCGGGAAGCGCGATGCGGATACGCTCGATCTCGGCCGGGTCGATGACGAGCGGGACGAGATCGGGATCGGGGAAGTACCGATAGTCGTCCGCGTTCTCCTTGGTCCGCATCACCTTCGTTCGGCCCGTCGCCGGCTCGAACAGACGCGTCGCCTGCTGAACCGTTCCGCCTTCGTCGAGAATGCGCGCCTGCCGGACGATCTCGGTCTCGATCGCCTGCTCGACGAAGCGGAACGAGTTGAGGTTCTTGATCTCGTTGCGCGTTCCGAGTGCCGCCTCGCCGTGCAGCCGCAGCGAGACGTTGGCGTCGCAGCGGAACTGGCCCTTCTCCATGTCCGCCTCGCTCACCTCGATGTACCGCAGCACGCAGCGCAGCGTCCGCAAATAGGCGGCCGCCTCGGCCGGAGAGCGCAGGTCGGGCTCGGAGACGATCTCGAGCAGCGGAACGCCCGCGCGGTTCAGGTCGACGTGCGTCCCCTCGCCGTGCGTCACGGCGTCGTCGTGGATCGATTTGCCGGCGTCTTCCTCCATGTGAATGCGGGTGATGCCGATGCGCCGCGCCCCGCCGTCGGCCTCGATCTCCAGCCAGCCCGCCGTGCAGATCGGCTCCTCGTACTGCGAGATCTGGTAGCCCTTCGGCAAGTCAGGATAGAAGTAGTTCTTTCGTGCGAAGACCGAGCGTGGATGAACGGTGCAGTGCGTCGCCATGCCGGCGCGCACCGCGAACTCGACCGCGCGCGCGTTCAGCACGGGGAGCACGCCGGGAAGCGCGAGGCAGATCGGGTGCACGTCGTGGTTCGGCGCATCGCCGTAGCGAACCGGCGCCGGGCTGAAGAGCTTCGAGTCGGTCGCGAGGTGCACGTGCACCTCGAGGCCGATCACGACCTCGTACTTCGCGTGAACCGGCGGCGACGCGCTCATGCGATCTCCGGCGGCCGCTGCAAATGGAAGTCACTGCGACGCTGCCAGGCGTCGGCGACGCGCAGCACCGTGGCCTCTCCGAGCAGCGGCCCGAGGATCTGGAGACCGACAGGAAGGCCGCGAACGAAGCCACACGGAACCGAGATTCCGGGGATCCCGGCGAGATTGGCCGTCACGGTGTAGACATCGGAGAGGTACATCGACAGGGGATCGTCCGCCTTCTCGCCGATGCGGAACGCGACCTCCGGGGCGGTGGGCGTCACGATCGCGTCGCAGCCGCGGAACGCCTCTTCGAAGTCGCGACGCAGCAGCGTGCGCACCTGCTGCGCCTTGCGGTAATGGGCGTCGTAGTACCCCGCCGAGAGCACGTAGGTGCCGAGCAGGATCCGGCGCTTGACCTCGGGACCAAAGCCTTCGGAGCGCGTGCGGTGGTAGAGGTCTGCCAGGTCGCGCGGGCTCGCCGCGCGGTGGCCGTACCGAACGCCATCGTACCGCGCGAGGTTGCTCGACGCCTCGGCCGGCGCGATCAGATAGTACGCCGCGATACCGTACTTCGTGTGAGGGAGCGAGACCTCTCGGACCTTCGCCCCGGCCTTCTCGAGATTCGACACAGCAGAATGTACGCAGTCGAGGACGGCCGGATCCGCTCCCTTCGTCTCGAAGTACTCGCGCGGCATGCCGAGAACGACGCCCGAGACGTCGCCGGTGAGCGCGGCGGCGTAGTCGGGGACGGCCTCGGGAATCGACGTCGAGTCGCGCGGGTCGTGTCCCGCGATCGCGCGCAGCGCGACGGCGCAGTCGGCCGCCGTCCGTGTGAACGGACCGATCTGGTCGAGCGACGACGCGAACGCGACCAGACCCCAGCGCGAGACGCGGCCGTACGTCGGCTTCATGCCGACGATGCCCGTGCACGCGGCTGGCTGGCGGATCGATCCGCCCGTGTCGCTTCCGAAGGCGAGTGGAACGATCCCGGCCGCCACCGCCGCCGCCGATCCGCCGGACGAGCCACCGGGCGTACGCGCGACGTCCCACGGATTTCGCGAGGCGCCGAACGCGGAGTTCTCGGTCGACGACCCCATCGCGAACTCGTCGAGGTTCGTTCGCCCGACGATCACGGCGCCGGCGGCCTGAAGCCGCTCGACGACGGTCGCGTCGTACGGCGAGACGAAGCCCTCGAGGATGCGCGACGCGCAGGTCGTGGCCTCGCCGACCTGGACGAGGTTGTCCTTGATCGCGATCGGAATGCCGTCGAGCGGGCTGAGCGCTTCGCCGCGCACGCGCCGGGCGTCCGACTCCGCAGCCTCGCGCAGCGCACGTTCGCCGCGCAGGCCGAGGAACGCGTGCAGCGCGGGCTGGAGCGCTTCAGCGCGAGCGAGCGCGGCGCAGACGAGCTCTCGCGACGAGCACGCCCGGTTCGCGAGATCGCGCGCGAGCTCGTCGAGGGTGCCGAGCGGCCGCGTCAGCTCTCTTCTCCGTCGAGGACGAGCGGGACCACGAAGGCCGTCCCCTCGCGCTGCGGCGCGTTCGCGACGGCGAGCTCGGGAGGCATGGCGGGCTGCGCGCGGTCCGCCCGCAGCGGCGTGCGAAGCGGGACCGCGTGCGCCGTGGGCTCGATGCCCGTGGTGTCGACCTCGGCGAGCTGCGCCACGTAGTCGAGGATCGCGCCGATCTGCGTCGTCGTTCGCTGGCTCTCGTCGTCGTCGAGCGAGAGCCGGGCCAGCGACGCGATGCGCGCCACCTCCTCGCGCGTGATGCGGCTCATGCGCACGAGACTAGCAACGCCGCCGGGGGGCCGATACCCTCGGCCCGCGGATGCCCGATCTCCTCCACGCGTTCAGCGATCTCCCCGAAGACATCCAGGCTGGACTTCGCGACCTCGGCTGGAAAGAGCCGATGCCGGTCCAGGCGCGCGTCATGCCCGCGATGCGCGGCGGCAAAGACCTGATCGTGCAGGCGCGTACGGGCAGCGGGAAGACCGGGGCCTTCGGCATCCCGATCATCTGTCAGGTCGACACCGGGCTCGCTGCCACGCAGGCCCTGGTGCTGGCGCCGACGCGCGAGCTCGCGAACCAGGTGGCCGGTGAGATCATCGCCATGGGCCGGCACCGCGGAGTTCGCTGCCTGCCCATCTACGGCGGCGTCGGCTACGCCGCGCAGCTCGAAGGCCTCAAGGCCGGGGCGCACGTCGTCGTGGGGACGCCCGGCCGAATCCTCGACCATCTCGGCAGCGGGCGTCTCGGGCTCGACCACGTGAAGGTGCTCGTGCTCGACGAGGCCGACGAGCTGCTCTCGCTCGGCTTCTGGCCCGACATGCGCGAGATCAACGGCTACCTCCCGCGCGAGCGCCAGTCCTGCCTGTTCTCGGCGACGATCCCCGAGAAGGTTCGCTCGCTCTCGCGCGTGTTCCTGCACGACCCGGAGTTCGTGTCGCTCTCGGAGGGTCAGGTCGCCCCGAGCGAGATCGAGCACTTCTTCATGGTGACGACTGCGGCGGAGAAGGACGCGAACCTCGTGCGCATCCTCGAGTACGAGGATCCCGAGAGCGCGATCATCTTCTGCAACACGAAGGACGACGTGCGCTTCGTGACGGCGGTCCTGCAGCGCCGCCGCTTCGATGCCGACCAGATCTCGGGCGATCTCTCGCAGGCCGCGCGCGAGAGCACGATGGCGCGCATCAAGTCCGGTGAGCTGAAGTTCATGGTCGCGACCGACGTCGCCGCGCGCGGCATCGACATCAGCCAGCTCAGCCACGTGATCAGCTACTCGGCGCCCGACTCGCCGGAGGTCTACGTCCACCGCACGGGCCGCACGGGCCGGGCCGGAAAGGCGGGCGTCGCGATCTCGCTCGTCTCGGGCCTCGACATCGGCAACTTCCGGTACCTGCAGAACGTGAACAAGATCGAGGTGCTGGAGCGCAAGATCCCGAGCGAGGCCGACATCCTCGCGCGCATGCGCGAGCGCCTCGAGGTGAAGGTCGAGCAGGAGGTGCGCGCGATTCCGGAGCGCGAGCGCACCTGGCGCGTCGACCGCTGGGTTCCGCTCGTCGAGGCGATGGCCGCAAGCGACGAGGGCCGCCGTGAGCTGGCGGCGATCTGCGCCTCGTATCTGCGCGAGCACAGGCCGCTCACGACCGTCGACGAGCCGCGCCTGGCGACGCGCGCACCGCAGGCGGGCCGCGCTGACGACCCCGACGCGGAGCGCGCGCCGGAGCGGCGCGCCGGCGGCGGACGCAGCCGCCGGCGGCGGCGCCGGTAGGGCAAGGGGAACAGCGAGCCGGGCAGATTGCGTCCGGCTGCGCACACGCATGCCCGACTCGGCCACCCCGGGGGCGGCAGCCCTCGGCCCCTGTGACGTTTTCGCGTCGATTCCATTGCGGCCGGCACTTACTTGTGAGTAAATGGCAGGCCGCCAGCGCGCCGTCCGCGCCCCCCAAGGAGCCCTGAATGCGAAGCCGCATCGCCACCTTGCTGGTTCCCATCCTCTCTCTCGGCCTGTACGGAACGTCCTGCAACCTCGGCGGGTCCGGAATCGCGATCTACGAGCCGGGCGGCAGCGCGCCCGTCACGACCTCGAGCTTCACGGTCGAGGTCTACGTTTCGAGCGCGATCAACGGCGCGACGATCGCCGCGACGCTCAACGGGAGCCCGCTGGCGCTCGCGCTCCAGCCGGGCGGTGCCTACACCGCGACGCTCAGCCCGGGCGGAAGCCTCGCCGACGACAACACGCTGGTCGTCACCGCGCAGACCACGACCGGCGATCCGCGGACCGAGACGCGCCTGTTCCAGTGGCTGCCGCCGAAGGCTCGGCTGCGCCAGATCACGAACGCGGCCGACCTCATGAGTGGCCCGCTCGCGCACGGCAAGGTCGGCGACTACCTGCTCGCGAACGATACGGCGCGCTTCATCGTTCAGGACGTCGCGCAGCGCGACATGCACAGCATCGGTGCATTCGGCGGCAACATCATCGACATGGAGCTGGTGGGGCACTCCGGCATCGAGAACTTCTTCGAGGTGCAGCCGGCGCTCAACATCGAAAGCGTGATGAACGCGCAGACCGCGACCATCGTGAACGACGGCCAGAACGGCCTCGCCGCGGTCCTCCGGGTCTGCGGCCCGGACGATCTGATGGATTACGCCAATCCGTCGTCGGTCGTCGCGGACGCGGGCGGCATCTTCCCCGCCGGCGTCGACGATCTCGACCTCCCGATCGAGGCCTGCACCGAGTACACGCTCGAGGTCGGCAGGCCGTACGTGCGCCTCGACACGACGGTCCAGAACCTCTCTGCGTCGGCGATCCCGCTCTTCGTCGGCGACTACGTCAACGGCATGGGTGAGCTCGAGCAGTGGACTCCGCCGCGCAACCCGACCGTGACGCCGAACATCGGAATCGGCGAGGTGACCGCCACCTGGGGCAACGAGATCTTCAGCTACTTCGGCTTCGGACAGGCGCAGGGCGTCGACTACGAGTACATCGGCGTCGCCCAGCCGCAGCCGTCGACCTCGTTCACGGTGTCGGGCGTCTCCTACGTCCTGCACGGGAACTCGATTCCCTTCGTCCTGTTCTTCGGTCAGCCCTCGAACTTCAGCGTTCCGGCGAGCGGCCAGAAGACCTTCACGCGGCACATCGGCGTCGGCGACGGAAGTGGCGCCAACGGCATCGAGATGCAGGCCGAGATCCAGAGCCTGACGACGGGAACGCTGCGCGGGTGCGTCACCGTCGGCGGAGCGCCGGCTCCCGGCGTGCGTGTCTCGGCGGGCCTCACGACGTCGGGTCAGATCACGCAGGTGCGCAGCACGTGGGTGACGGATTCGGCCGGCTGCTACGAGAGCAAGCTCCCGATCGGCAGCTACGGCATCGCCGCGGCGCGCGAAGGAACGCCCTACGAAGGCGGCGGCAGCTCACCGCTCGTCCATTCCGTGAGCGTTGCGACCAACGCGACCACGGTTCAGGACATCGCGCTCCCGGCGACCGGGAGCGTGAGCGTCGCCGTGACGGACGAGAGCGGATCGCCCGTTCCGGCGCGCGTCACGATCGTCGGATTCGATCCGAGCCCCGAGCCCACGCAGACGGTCTCGATCGTCCGCGCCAATGACACGACGACCGCCCTGTTCAACGACGTCACCAAGGACGAGCCCAACTACGGCGTCGTTCGCGTCGTCTACGCGGGCGCGGCGGGAACGGCGAGCTTCGATCTCGAGCCCGGCAGCTATCAGGTGGTCGTCTCGCGCGGGAGCGAATACTCGGCCTACTCGGCGCCGCTCGCGGTGACGGCGGGCGCCACGACACCCGTCTCCGCGCAGATTGCGCACGTGATCCAGACGCCGGGCTTCGTATCGTCGGACTTCCACGTCCATGCGATCAACAGCCCGGACTCTCGCGTCAACAACACGAACCGCGTGATGCAGTTCGCGGGCGAGGGCGTCGACAACATCGTCATGACGGACCACGACGCCCGAACCGATCTCACGCCCGTGATCTCGTCGCTCGGCCTGACGCCCTTCGTCGCCTCTACGCTCGGTGAGGAGATCACGACGTTCGACTACGGCCACTTCAACGCGTATCCGCTCGGATACGACCCGTCGCGGCCGTCCGGCGGATCGACGGATCACGGCAGGGCCGCGCCGGCAGGGCAGGACTTCCCGTCGTCGGGTAGCTACAACCTCTCGCCCGCAGAGATCTACGCCGCCGTACACAGCGACCCGTTCAACACGTCGCCACAGCTCACGGTGCAGATCAATCACATCGACGGCCACTTCGGCCCGCTGCGAATCAACTCGGCCCTCGTCCCGCCGGCATCGGTGATGACGCCGACGGAGCAGGCGAGCTTCCGCCTCGATCCGACGATTCCAAACCTCTTCTACCAGTTCGACGCGCTCGAGCTCTGGAACGGCTACAACCGCAGCCATGCACTGACCGAGTTCCTGAACGACCGGATCGGGATCTGGATGAATCTGCTGAACCAGGGAATCGTCTCGACGGCGATCGCAGACACCGACACGCACGAGCTCGTCAACGTGCGAAGCGGCGGCGCCCGGAGCTGGACGGCCTCGTCGTCCGACGCACCGGCCGCGATCTCCGACGACGAGATCGGATCGGCGGTGAAGGCCGGCCGAGTCGTCGGCGGCCAGGGTCTGTACGTGCAAACCCGGCTGCTGGCGACCGATGGCTCCGGCGGGGTCGCCGACCTGACCCTCACCGGAAGCAAGATGGTTCCGGTCACGAACGGCCAGGTGAATCTCGAGATCCGGGTGCAGGCGCCGCTCTGGGCGGAATACGACCGGATCGATGTCTATGTGAACGCCGCGACGAAGGTGACCAAGCGCAACCCGAACAACGGCGGCGGCGTTCCGGTGCTGTACACGGGCGTGCCGACCCTGTCGTTGAACGCGGGCGTCGACTTCACCGTGAACACGGTCAACGACCATCCGGCCATCCCGGGCGCGCAGCATCGCGAGACCACCAAGACGATGACGCTCACGACGCCGGGTGATGCCTGGATCGTCGTGGTGGCGCGCGGGCGTGACGGCGTCTCGAAGCCGATGTTCCCCATGATGCCTGCGAGCCTGAGCGCGAGCGGCAACACGACGCTCGCGAACCTTCTCGACGGCAACCTCGGCCAGGGAGGCGTGACGGCGCTCGGGTACACGAACGCGCTGTTCGTCGACGCGAACGGGAACTCGACGTTCGATCCGCCCGGCGTGGTCGTCGTCCCCTGACGCTTCGGCGCTTCGCGGCGCTGGCCCTGCTGCTCGCGGCGCCCTGGCAGGGCGCCGCGAGGCCGGCCCTGGCGGCCGAGGGTCAGCCTCCGCCTGCCGCCGGCGGGCCGGCCCTCGTTCGTGCCGTCGACGCTGGCCCCACCCTCGTCGTCGGCACCGTGCTCGATCCTCGCCCACTCGACGAGCACGGCTGGACCGCGCGCGTACAGATCGAGCAGGTGCTCGTGGGCTCGGTGCAGCCCGGGCAGTCGCTCGAGATCGGCTGGGAGGAGCTGGCACGCTCGCGGCCGCCGCGGTTCTCGGCCGGCGGACGCGCGCTGATCGCGCTCGGCCCACTGCCGCAGAGCTCGCTCTGGCGCGGGCGATTTCCGGCCGGGGGCGCGCTCGCCGTGGCGGGAAGCGGTGAGGCGTTCCTCCGCGAGCCCGACACGGCGACCGTCTCCGCACTCGAAGCGTGGGCGAGGCTGAGCGCGTCCGAGCGCGAGGCGAACGCGGGCGTCTCCGCGCTTGCGACGCTCTGGGCTACTGCAGCCCCTTCCGTGGCCGAGGGTGCGCTCGCGCGCATCGCCGAGATCCCAGGCCTCGATGGCAAGGTCTACGGAGACGCCGCAGCGACCGTCGCCGCCGGCCTCGTGAGCCCCGGTCGCCCTCTTCCGCTACGCGAAGCGATGGTCAAGCTTGCTGGCGATCGCCGCCTCGGGGCGTTGCAGCCGGCGCTCGAAGGGCTGACCCGGCGTGGCGACCCGCTCGAGGCGCCGGCGCTCGATGCTCTGGCGAAGATCGCCGGCGCGATGCCCGCCGATCGCGCGCGGAGCCTGCTCGCGCGACCCGAGGCCGCCCTGCGCGTCGTGGGCGTTCGCTGGGCGAGAGGTCCGCTCGTCGAGAGTCTGTCTTCCATGGTGACGGGCGATCCTTCTCCCGAGGTGCGTGCCACTGCCGTGGTCATGCTCCTCGACGAGCGGGGCATGACGGCATTCGACGCGGCTGCGCAGGGCCTCTTCGATCCGGACCCCGCCGTCCGCGCGGCGACCGCGAAGCGAATCGGGGAGCTGGGTGCGCCGGCCGTTCCCGGACTCGTTCGGCTCGTCGAGACGCGCGGGATGCCAGCGGCCGCAGCGCCGATCGCAGCGCTCGTCTTCGCAGGCTCCGAGGGATACGACGCGGTCCGGACGATCGCCGCCGGGCACGAGGACCCGCGCGTTCGCGACGCCGCAAGGATGGCTCTCGGAAAGCTCGGCCCGGCGAAGTAGTCAGCCCCGCGAGAGCGCGAAGCGTTCGATGCACGCGGGCGCGATGCCTTCGCGATCGAGCGCCACGGCGAGCGTTCGGTCGGCGACGTCGATCCAGACGACGCCGCGGTGCGCGAGCGTTCGCTCCTGCACGGCTGCGGCATCGCCTGCCGCGAGCAGCGCGGGAAGCGATGCTGCTTCGTCGTCGATCGTCGCGAGCGGCGGCTCGATCACCCGCCGGCGGTCCTCGTCGAGCTCGACCGAGACGACCGCACCGGTCGCATCGGCGAGCAGGATCGTCGCGCTTCCATCGGAGGGCCGTGTGAGGCACCACTCGGCTGCGCTGTCCGCGCGTCCGAAACGCTCGAGGCATTGCTGGACGAACAGCATCGCCGGCGCATGGCACGTCGCCTCCGCGCGGACGACCTCGCCGCCCGAGATCGCGAGAGGCGGCGGTGCGAGGAGCGCGGCGAGACCCTCGGCGTTGACGCCGCCGAGGCAGGTCGCGAGCCAGGGCAGCGTCAGCTCGATGCTCTCGAAGCCGCCCTGCGGCGCGCTGCGACGAACGATCGGGACCGAGCAGAGATCCGCGGAGAGATCGAAGCGTGCGGCGAGCCGTGTTCGCGGCGTGCGCGCCGCGAACGCAAGCGCCGGCCGCAGCAGGAACGCCGGCTCCCGCGACGCGCGCGCGAGCGCCACGACGAGCGCCATTGGATCGACGCGCGAGCCACGCGCGAGGCCCGTCATCCGCTCGGCGAGCTGCGGGAAATGGCGCGCGACGTCGCGCCCGAGCTCGTCGATGCCGCCGCCCGCCGGACGCTCGCGCAAGATCCTTGCGAGCTCGGCGTCGACGCCCTCGAACATCGCGCGCCCCTGATCGAAGCCGAGATCGCGCGGCGCGCCCTCGCAGTCGACACGCATCAGCGCGGGGTATCCGGAGGCAGCGCCTCGTTGAGCGAGCCCGTCCGATAGCCGTCGAGGTCGAGACAGACCCAGCGGAAGCCGAGCGGACGGAGCGCGGCCGAGATCGCACGCGCGGTCGACAGGTCGAGCGCGAATGGCAGCTCTTCCGTCGCGACCTCGACGCGAGCAACGTCTCCGTGATGGCGAACCCGCACCTGACGAAAGCCCATCGCGCGCAGCAGATCCTCCGCCTGCTCGATCTGATGAAGCCGCTCGGACGTCACGGGGGTTCCGTACGGAAGGCGCGACGAGAGGCACGCCGACGCAGGGAGGTCCGCCGTCGGAAGGCCGGCGGCCCGCGAGAGCGTACGGATCTCCTCCTTGCCGAGCCCCGCGTCGAGCAGGGGCGAGAGGATGCCGCGCTCGCGCGCCGCCCGGTGCCCCGGCCGAAAGTCGCGCGCATCGTCGGCGTTGACGCCGTACGCGACCGCGGCGAAGCCGAGCTCGTCGCGCAGGCGCAGCAGCACCGAGAAGAGTTCGCTCTTGCAGTGATAACAGCGGTCGGGTCCGTTGCTGCGATACGCCTCGCGCTCCATCTCGTGCGTCTCGACGAAGCGGTGCGGCATCCCAAGGCGTGCAACGACGGCCTCGGCCATCGCGCGGTGGCTCGCAGGGTAGGAAGGGGAAACCGCGGTGATGGCGAGCGCTCGCTCGCCGAGGGCGCGCCTTGCCGCCAGCGCGAGGTAGCTCGAGTCGACGCCGCCCGAGAATGCGACGAGCACGCTCTTCGCCGCGCGCAGGGCGGCCATGAGCGCGCGCTCTCGGGCGGCGAGGCCGGGAGGAAGGGAGGCCGTCACACGGCGAGCTTATGGAGCGGCTTACGAGCGGGCAAGGATGCGGTGCGCGGGCCCGGCCCTATCCTCCGCACCGAGGGGGGAAACATGGCGAAGCTCCGCGTGGGCCTGCTCTTTGGCGGGCGATCGGTCGAGCACGAGGTCTCGATCGCGTCGGCGACTGCGATCCTGCGTGCGCTCGATCCGGCGCGCTACGACGTCACGCTGGTGGCGGTCGATCACGAGGGGCGCTGGCACGCTGGCTCGCCGGCGCTGCCGCCCGAGGCCGCCGTGCGCGGCGACGAGGTGATGCTTCCGGCGATTCCCGGTGTGCAGGCCCTCCTGCCGACACCGAAGAGCGTCGGAGACCGCACGCTCCCCATCGACGTGTTCTTCCCGATCATCCATGGGACCGGCGGCGAGGACGGATCCCTCCAGGGCCTGCTCGAGCTCGCGGGCGCTGCGTACGTCGGCGCCGGTGTCCTCGGCTCGGCCGTGCAGATGGACAAGGACGTCACCAAGCGACTGCTGGCTGCGGCCGGACTGCCGGTGGTCCCGGGAGTGGTCGTGCGAGCGGGCGACGCCGAGCGCAACGGCGGGGCCGGGATCGTCCGCGAGCTCGGGCTCCCGCTCTTCGTGAAGCCGGCCGACCTCGGATCGTCCGTCGGGATCACGAAGGTGAAGCGGGCCGAGGATCTCGCGCCGGCCGTTGCGCACGCCCTGCGTTTCACGCGCAAGGTGTTGGTCGAGAAGGCCGTCGACGCGCGCGAGATCGAGGTGGCCGTCCTCGGCGGCGCACGCCCCGAGGCTTCGGTCCCCGGTGAGATCGTTCCGAGCCGTGAATGGTACGACTACGCGGCGAAGTACGTCGACGACGGCACCGAGCTGCTCGTCCCCGCGCCGCTTCCCGAGGCGATCGCGGCCGAGGCGCGGCGCCTCGCGCTCGAGGCCTTCCGCGTCGTAGAGGGCGAGGGGCTGGCGCGCGTCGACTTCTTCCTCGACCGAACGACGCAGCGGCTCTTCGTGAACGAGGTCAACAGCTTGCCAGGCTTCACCGAGGTCTCGATGTTTCCGCGGCTCTGGATGGCGACGGGCCTCACCTACCCGGCGCTGATCGACCGACTGATCGAGCTGGCGCTCGAGCGAGCCCGCGCGCGCGCGGCGCTCGAGACCTCGTACTCGACGAAGTAGCGCTCCGCGGTAAGACGAGGCGCGCGCTGCCGGCGAGCGCAGGGCGCCGTGCGGCTCAGGTCCGCAGGCGGCGCCTGCCCGCGATGGCGAGGCCTCCGATCCCCATCGCAAGCAGGACGAGCGTACCCGGCTCGGGCACGAAGGCGAGGGTGAGGATTCCGAACGCGGGGACGTTCTCGCCCATGCTGGTCTCGATCGCGATCGGCGTCACGAGCCGGGCAGAGCCGCCCGGAACCACCTCGGTCGTCGGCTGCCCGCCGGCATCGCGCAGGTACCCCTCGATCGAGACGGCTCCGACCGATACCTCACCGGCGGTCCACGGCGCGAAGGTGATCGTGAAGCTCACGAACCCGCTCGTCACGATCTGGCCACCGAGCCCGACGCCGACCTGTCCGCCCTGCGTGAAGGGAACCACCACGTTCGCCGCGGGGCTGGCATCGCAGGCATGGAACAGACAGAGGGTCGCACTACCGAGGACGGGCATCTGGCCGCCGAGCGGGCTACCGCTGAAGTGACCCGGACCGCTCGTCGCGTCCGCGATGATGCCCGCGATCGGGAACGCGGCCGGATCGTCGACCGGAATCGACAGCACCGTGGCGAACTGGCCACCGGCGAGGTCGAGGCTCTCGAAGGCGCCGCCCGGGCTGTTCACGAGGGCGGTACCCCCGCCGGTCACCGTGATCGGCGGCAGGTTGGCGAAGGCGAGGCCGAGGCTCCCCGTGAAGCCGAGCGGTCCGGCCGATGCCGGGGCAGCAGCAAGAACGAAGCGGGCAACGACGAGGGCGACACCGGTCCACGACAGCTTGCGCATCCGAGCTCTCCCTTGATCCTGACAGGAAGTGGCCGGTGCGAGGCGAAGGTGGCAGCGCGGACGGCGCACAAAAGCAAGGCGGCCACCCCGTCTCCGGAGTGGCCGCCCACCTAGGCCGAGAGCCTGCCGTCGGCTACTTGCTCATCCGCTTGCGGCCGACCATCGCGAGGCCCGCGACGCCCGACGCCAGGAGCAGCAGCGTACCCGGCTCCGGGACCGGATTGAAGGTCAGCTCGAGGATGCCGAACATGGGGAGCTGCGCCGAGGCGCCGATGTTGGTCGAGATGACCACCGGCGTCACCAGCTTGACGTAGGTCCCGTCGAACGGCGTACCGGACAGCGACGACGAGCCGGCCGTTGCCGTGCCCGTGGTCCACGAGTTGCCGTTCGACGTCACGTTCACGAGTCCTGACGCGACGATCGGCGCACCGCCGAGGCCCACGCCGTTCACGCCGCTCGTCGTAAAGGGAACCGTCACGTTGGCCGGCGGGAACGCGCAGCTCGCGAACAGACACACGTTCGCCGTGCCGATCACGGCCATCAGACCGCCGCCCGACGCGGTGTCGACGCCCGTGAAGGTGCCGGATGCGTTGGTGGCGCCCGAGATCGCGACGCCGGCGATCGGGAACGCACCCGGGTCCGTCACCGGGATGCTGCCGCTAAAGTTGAAGATGCCGGCCGTCAGATCCGTGATGCTCGTCGCGGTGACGTCGGCGTTGCCGAGCCCGTTCCAGGGCACGACGACGGGGGGCAGCGAACCGATGGTGATCGAGAGCGACGCGCTCGCGAGGGTCAGCACCACCGCGGAGGCGGGCTGGGCGGCGCCGAGAACGAGGGCCGTGGCCGCAACGAGGCCGAACAACTTGCGCATGGAGAGGCTCCTTTGTTGACATTCCCGGGAGGGCCCGAGCACGCCGCCCGGGGACTGCACCGTGTCTGATCAGTAGTGGTCGGGCAGGAGAAAAAGTGTCAGGCGATTTCCCGCGAACGGCTGTTCTCGCCTCGTCCCGTCCCCCGCGGGAAATCCCTGTGGTACTGGCGGCCGCTCCGTATACTCCCGGGTTCCGCCGAAACCGACCCGGAGGAAGTAGAGAGATGGACGGCCTCCCGTCGATGACCACAGCCACCGCTCGCCGGTCCCTTCGTCCTGCGCTGCTCGCCCTGGTCCTCCTCCTCGTCGCCGGCTGCACCACGAGCATCGACTCCCGGCTCGAAGAGATCCGTGCGCTGCAGGACGCCGGGCAGTTCAGCGAGTCGATCGAGCCGCTGCGGTCCATCCTCGCCGAGGCCCCCGATCTCCCGGAGGCGAACCACCGGCTCGGTGTCGCCCTGGTCCAGACGGGACAGGCGAGCCTCGCCGTCTGGCCGCTCGAGAAGTCCGCAGCCTCCGGCGAGTACGCGGTGACTTCGGGCCTGCTGCTCTCCACGGCCTTCATGGCGATCAACGCGCAGGACGACGCGATCCGCGTCGCGTCGCGGGTTCTCGAGGCCGATCCGGAGCGCGCGGCGGCGCTTCGAATCCGCGCGCAGGCGCATCTCGCTGCGGGGCACCCGGCCGAAGCACTGGCCGATGCGCGGCGCCTCGCGCAGATGCTCCCCGACGACTACCAGGCTGCCGTCCTGCTCGGCAGCATCCTCGCGAGCCAGGGCCAGCTCGCCGAGGCGGAGCAGGTATTCACGCGCGTCGTGGAGCTGGGCGAGAAGAGCGGCGACCCCGCCCTCGCCGCGCGAGGCTGTCTCGCACTTGCGAACTTCTTCGACAAGGGCAAGCGAGACAAGGAGCGCGCCGAGCAGGCTTACGCGGAGTGCGTCGCCAGCCACCCGACCGAGCCGCTTGCTCTGCAGCTCGCAACGCAGTTCTACGACGCGACGAACCGATCCGATCGGGCGACAGCGCTATGGCAAAGCGCTGTCGCCGAAGCGCCCGAGAACCTCTCGTTCCGAATGATGCTCGCCGAGCGAATGGCGGCAGCGGGCCAGGTCGACGAGGGGGAGGCGCTACTCGTGAAGGCCGCGGAGTCGTTCGGCACACAGGGCGCGTGGCAGGTGCTCTCCGACTTCCAACGCCGTCACGGCCGTCGCGACGAAGCCGCCCGCTCGCTCGAGCGCGCGATGGAGGCCTCGGGCGGCGGCGACGACACCCTTCGTTTCGCACAGGGCGACCTCTACGTCGACCTCGGCCGCCTCGACGACGCCGAGAAGATCGCAGCAGCGATCACGGAGCCGACGTACCGAGAGCTGCTTCGGGGCAAGATCCTTCTGGCGAAGGGAGATCCCAAGGGGGCGCTCGCAGCCTTCGACGCTGGAATCCGCCGCTGGCCGAACAACGCCGTCGCTCGCTACCTCGCAGGCCTCGCTGCGTACAACGCCGGAGAGCCCGAGCGAGCGATGAGCGAGCTGCGCGAGGCCGTTCGCGCCGACCCGGCGGCGAGCGACGCGAGCCTCCTGCTCGCATCGCTCCATTTCGAGCGGGGTGAGTGGCCTGCTGCGGTCCAGGCCGCGAGCACGCACGTCTCGAAGCGGGATCCTTCGAGCGCGCAGGCATTCAGCATCGCGATCCGCGCGGCGACGGCCGCAAAGCAGTACGACACCGCAAGAGCGACACTCGAGAACCTGCGCCGCGTGAAGGGTGCCGAGACGCTTGCGCTCATGGAGCGCGCGGGGATCGAGCGCGCAGTGAAGGGCCCCGCAGCATCGCTCGCCGTTCTCGAGGGTGCGAATCTCGACCTCACGAACCCGGCCAACGAAGCCGTGCTGCGTGCCGTCGTCGAGGACCTGCTGGTGATGAACGCAGCCGATCGCGCCGTGGCCCGCGTCGATGCCGCCCTCTCCGCGCATCCCGAATCGGGATCACTCGCCGAGCTGCGGGCAGCCGTGCTCGCGCGCACCGGCAAGACGGCCGAGGCGCGTGCGGCGTTCGAGAAGGCCATCGCAGCCGATCCGCAGAGCCCGCGCCCGCTGGTCGGCCTCGCGACCCTCGAGGCCGCCGCAGGAAACGCCTCGCGCGCGGTCGAGCTGCTCGACCGCGCAGCACCGCTCGGGGCGCCGAACGACCCGGCGCGTTACCTCGCAGCGCAGCTCCTGATCGCGCAGGGGAAGACGGCTGACGCAGAAGCCCGCCTGCGCGAGGTGATCGAGAAGAGCCCGACGAACAACGCCGCACGAAACGACCTCGCGTGGCTGCTCGCGAGCCGCGGCGCCGACCTCGACACGGCGCTCTCGCTCGCCGAGCAGGCCCGGCGCGCGAACGCGACGGCCGACGTGATCGACACGCTCGGCTTCGTCAAGCTGAAGCGCGGAGAGGCCACCGACGCCGTCCCGCTGTTCGAGGAAGCGCTGACTCTGCGGCCGAAGGACCCGACGATCCGCTATCACCTCGGCCTCGCGCTGCTGCAGGCAGGCGATCGAGAGCGTGCGCGCGACGAGCTTCGCCGGGCGATCGAGAACGGCCCCTTCGCGGATGCCGAAGCCGCCCGCCAGGAGCTCGCGCGGCTGCAGCAGCCGCAGGGCTGAAGACGCGAAACGCACCGTGTCGTGACGCGCTCCGCCGCCACCGCGCTGCTGCTCGTGACGATGCTCCTCGCCGCCCTCGTCCGTTCGGCCGGCGTCGAGCTCGTCTTCCCCGGAGACGGAACGGTCGTCTTCGCACTCGGTGATGCGTTCTATCACGCACGACGTGCTCTGTTCAGCTTCGAGGGCCTCCCGCGCGTGCTCCTGCGCGATCCCTATCTCAACTATCCGCAGGGCGCATTCGTTCCGTGGCCGCCGCTCTACGACCTCGCGCTCGCCGGCGCCGCGCGGCTGCTCGGCAGCTCGCAGGCGACCTTCGAGCGCGTGGCGGCCTGGGCGCCCGTGGCGCTCGGATCGCTCACGCTCTGGCCGGTGTACGCGACCGGGCGGCGCATCGGCGGCCGCGGTGTCGGAGTCGGCGCAGCAGCGCTGTTCGCGGTGTTTCCGGCGACCGTTCTGTACTCGAACGTCGGCAACGCCGATCATCACGCCGCGCAGGCCCTCCTCGGCGCCGCGATGCTCGCGCTGTGCGTCGCGATCGTCTCGAGCGAAGAGCGCGACGTGCAGCGGCTCTCCCGGCGCTTCGCCGCGCTCGCGCTGGTGCGCGCGGCGCTGCTGCTCACGTGGCCGGGGAGCATCATCTATCTCGGACTCACGGAGGGCTGCCTGCTGCTGGCCGGTATTCTCGGCAACCGGCGCAATCTGCTCGCCGGCGAAGCCGGCAGCGCACTCGCGAGCGCCACGCTGGTGCTGCCGGTGGTCCTCGTCTCGGGAACCCCCGTCGGCGGGCCGTTCTCGGCCATCGAGCTGTCGCGGCTGCACGTGACGCTGCTCGGTGCGGTGGCCGCAGTCGCGCTCGCGACGCGCGCGCTCGAGGGTGCACGGCCGTCGCGCTCGGCGCTCGCCCGGTTCGCCCGTGCGGGCTGCGTGACGGCTGCGCTCGTCGCCGTGATCCTCATCGCGACCGGCACGCTGCGCGAGCTCGGCCTCGGTCTCGGCTACGTCGCGAAGACCGACGCCTACGAGGGGCACAACCTCGAGCAGTACCCGCTCTTCTCCTTCGAGGGAGGATTCTCGGACGCACTCGCCCGGCGAACACTCGGCTTCTTCGCGTATCTCGTACCGGTCGCTCCCCTCGCCGCGCTCTGGCGCGCCCGCGAGCGATCGGTCCGCGAACCGGCCCTCGTTCTCGCGGCCTTCTGCGCGGCGCTCGGCGCGCTCGCGCTGCTCCAGGTTCGCTTCGCGAACGACTACGCGCCGGCCGCGAGCGTCGGCTTCGCACTGCTCGTCTCGGGCGCCTCCCACACACTCACACGTTCGATCCGAGGCCGGATCGCTGCGGCCGTGGTGGCCTCGGCTCTGGCTCTCGGCCTGCTCGGCCCCGTCCTCGCCTTCCATGCACAGGCTCTGCAGTCGACCGTGCGGGCTCTGCGGGGCGCAGCGGGAAGCGCCGACCGCGCGCTTCTCAGCTACGAGGGAACGATGGTTCGCTTCGCGCAAGACGTGCGGCGCTTCACGCCCGAGACCCGCGGCTTCGGCGACGCCAGCGCCGTGCCCGAGTACGGCATCCTCGCCTATCCC
The DNA here is from genome assembly GCA_020849175.1 of Deltaproteobacteria bacterium. Taxonomy (GTDB): domain Bacteria; phylum Myxococcota_A; class UBA9160; order UBA9160; family UBA9160; genus MYXO. The sequence goes on along the minus strand of JADLGR010000169.1, from coordinate 2,629 downwards.
GGCATCGGTCACGTGCTCCACTACGTGGCGCATCGCGCGACGCCTGCCGACAACTTCGGCCCGTACATCGGCAACGAGAACTACACCGCGGTCGGATCGTTCTTTGGTCTCCAGCGCGAGGCCGACGCACTGGCCGAGGCCGAGCGGCTGCAGGCTCGCTACGTCGTGACGACGGACTATGGTGGGACCGTGCCGTGGACGCTGATCAATCGCCTGCACCGTGGCGACGGGAGCGCCACGGGCGACGCGCCCGCATTCGCGCATTTCCGGCTGGTGACGGAGGGGCCCGCCGGAGGGCGCACGATCGGCGAGCAGTTTGGTCGCGGCATCCGCTCCGAAGGTGCCCCGTACAAGCTGTTCGAGATCCTTCCGGGGGCGGAGCTCGTGGCCCGCGCGACTGCAGGAACCCCGGTCGTCGCCGAGGTCTTGGTGCGCACGCCGACGGGCCGGCAGTTCACGTGGCGAACGACGGCCGTTGCCGGGGCCGACGATGTCGCCCGTCTGCGCGTCCCGTACTCGACGAGTACGCAGAGCCCGGCGCGACCCGTGCAGCCCTATCGGGTGACGGTCGGAGGTACGGCCTACGCGGTGTCGGTCCCGGAAGAGGCCGTGACGAAAGGAGCGGTCGTACCGGTCGAGGAGGTGAAGCCCTGAGCGCGCCGGGAAGCAGCCGCGGCGCAAACTTGCTGCTCGCGGCCGGTACGCTCGTCGTCTTCTTCTCGGTGGCCGAGATCGTGTGCCGCGCGGTCGACCTGCGGCCCCGCATGGGCAGCGCCCTCTCGAATCCGGCCTGGCTCCGGGAGCGTTGGCTCCTGCCGCGCGACGACTACCGGGAGGCCTTCGCCGCCGATGGCTTCCTCGGCCGATATTACGACGTCTATGAGTGGGACCGCTGGCGTTTCTACCGGCTGCGTCCGGAGCGCGAGGTTTCGTTCCTCGATCCCTTCGCGCCGCGCGCGTCGCGCGAGGCCACTCGCTGGACGGTCCATACGGGGCCGGAGGGCTACCGCACGCCCGCGTTCACGAAGCAACCGGCTCCGGGTCGAAGGCGCGTCGTCGCGCTCGGCGATTCCTCGACCTTCGGGTGGGGCGTCGAGGACGGCGAGGCGTATCCGGCGCAGCTCGAGCACAGGCTCGCGAGCAAGGAGGGAGCAGGGCCCGGGGAGGGCTGGGAGGTGCTCAACCTCGGCGTGCCTGGATACTCGACCTTCCAGGGCCGGGTCATGCTCGAGCGTGAGGCGCTTCCGCTCTCGCCCGACGTCGTCATCTGGAGCTACCTCTCGAACGACGGTGCGATGACGGGCGAGGCCGACCGCGCCGCGTACGCGCGGCGCGAAGGCGCAATCGGCGCGCTGCTCGCCGCCCTGCACCACAGCCGCGCGTACGAGACACTCGAGGCCTGGATCGCGCACGCGCGCGGCGCCGCCGCGACGCAGCCGCGAAGCGACGTGCGCAACATCGCGAGCCTCGCCGAGGCGGCTACGAACGCGCGCGAGGCGGTCGCGTCCGCACGGCGCGCGGGCGTTCCGATCGTGCTGGTGGCGAACTGCGTGCGCGGAGAGACGGCCGGCGTGCTGGCCCGTGTCGCGCAGGAGGCCGCCGCACCCTATCTCGATGCGACCGCGCTCGTCGAGGCGGCGATCCCTCGCATCGCAGCCGACCCTCGGCTCGCAGCGGAGCGTGAGGCGCTCGTTGCGCGCTACGGCGCGACTCGGCTCGCGAAGGAGCCGCGCCTCTACGGCTTCTTGCCGGACCTGTGCCACCCGAACGCGATCGGTCACCGCCTGATCGCCGACGCGCTCGCGCCGCTCGTGGCGGGGGCCGCTGCACGAGCGGCGGCGCCGTGAGCCGTCTCGCCATGTTCGCTTCGCGCTCGCCGATCGTCGCACTGCTGCGGCCGTCGCAGTGGATCAAGAACGCTCTGGTCCTCGCACCCCTCCTGTTCGGTGGCCGCCTGCTCGAGACGGCGCCCCTCCTGCGTACACTCGCCGCGTTCGCAGCGTTTTGCCTCGCCGCGAGCGCGGGCTACCTGATGAACGACCTGCGAGACGTCGAGAGCGATCGCGCGCACCCGGCGAAGCGGCTGCGGCCGCTCGCGGCCGGCACCGTGATGCCCGGGCGGGCGCGCACACTCGCGTGCGGCCTTGCCGCCGGTGCGCTCGGCATCGCGCTCGTCCTCGGTGCCGGGGTCTTCGCGACGGTCGCGGGCTATCTCTGCGTGACGGCGCTCTACAGTGCTTTCCTTCGCCGTCTCGTGATCCTCGACGTCATGACGATCGGTCTGCTCTTCGTGCTGCGCGTCGAGGGGGGCGCCCTCGCTGCGCAGGTAGCAGCGTCGGACTGGCTCCTGGTGTCGACGGCGCTGCTCGCCGTCTTCCTCGGCCTGTGCAAACGACGCCACGAGCTGCTGCTCCTCGGCGACACGGCGTCGGCCCACCGGGAGACGCTGCGCGGCTACTCGCCACAGTTTCTCGATCCCGCGATCTCGCTGCTCACGAGCACCGCGCTCATCACCTACCTGCTCTACGCAATGGCGCCCGAGACGGTGGCGCGTGTCGGATCGACCCGCATGCTGCTCGGCGGACCGTTCGTGCTCTACGGCCTGCTCCGCTACCTCCAGCTCACCTAC
>JADLGR010000168.1 GCA_020849175.1 Deltaproteobacteria bacterium | reverse complement strand
CGCTGTGAGGTGCGCGTGGCTGTCGAGCCACATCAGGGCTTGCGCGCTTCGAGGCGCGGGAAGAGGGGGGACCCCTTGCGTGTCGGCGCTCCAACCGGCACCGCTCCCCAGCGCAGCGCGTCACCGGGCAGCCGGGCCGTCTCGAGTGCGCTGGGCAGGCCGATCCGCGCGAGGATCTCGGCGCAGGCTACGGGCAAGAACGGAGCGAGGAGTAGCGCGACCACGCGCAGCGTCTCGCAGGCGGCGTGCAGCGTCGTTCGGACGATCGGCTCGCCGGCCGGATCCTTCGCCGCCTTCCACGGCGCACGCAGGTCCATCAGGCGATTCGCCGCGTCGACGAGCCGGAAGATCTCCTCGAGCGCCCGGTGCAGCTCGAGGTCGGTGACGAGCGTCTCGACGCTCGTCACCGTCTGGGCCGCGAGGGCCGCGAGCTCTCGCTCGGGCTCGCCGGTCGCGCCCTCGTCCGGCGCCGGAACGCGGCCGCCGGTGAAGCGCTCGGTGAGGTTCAGCGTGCGCGAGACGAGATTTCCGAGATTGTTCGCGAGGTCGGCGTTGATGCGCTCGACGAGCGAGGCGTCGCGCAGGTCGGCGTCGAGGCCGAAGCTCATCTCGCGCAGCGCTGCATAGCGGAAGGCTTCGAAGCCGTAGCGGTCGCGCATCGTGAGTGGCGAGAGCACGTTGGCCAGGCTCTTCGACATCTTGCGGCCTTCGATGTTCCAGTAGCCGTGGACCGAGATGTGCCGGGGCGGCGCGAGTCCGGCAGCCTTCAGCATGATCGGCCAGAAGATCGTGTGCGGCTTCAGGATGTCCTTGCCGATCAGGTGCTCCGCCGAGGCCCAGCGCGCCGGAAAGGTAGGGTCGTCGGGATAGCCCGCTCCGGTCAGGTACGAGATCAACGCGTCGAACCAGACGTAGCAGACGTGATCGCGGTCGAAGGGAAGCTCGATCCCCCAGTCGAGGCGCGACTTCGGTCGCGAGATCGAGAGGTCGCCGAGGCCGCTCTCGTCGCGCAGCATCGCGAGCGTCTCGTTGCGGTAACGCGCTGGCCGGATGAAGCCGGGGCTCTGCTCGATGTGATCGCGCAGCCAGCCGAAGGCCCGGCTCATGAGGAAGAAGTAGTTCGACTCGCGTCTGGCCTCGGGAACGCGTTCGTGGTCTCGACAGCGGCCGTTCTCGAGGTCGCGATCGGTGAGAAAGCGCTCGCAGCCCACGCAGTAGAGGCCGTCGTAGCTACGCAGCTCGATCCAGCCCGCGTCATGGACACGCTGCAGGATGGCCTGCACGTTGCGCGCGTGATCGGCGTCGGTGGTGCGGACGAAGCGGTCGGCGCGTAGACCGACCTCGTCCCAGACGGCCCGGAACTGCGCCGAGATCTCGTCGGTGAAGGCGCGAGGCGCGATGCCGCGTGCGGCGGCGGCCTCGACGATCTTCTCCCCGTGCTCGTCGGTACCGGTGACGAGCCAGACGTCGCAGCCGCGCAGGCGGTGGAAACGCGTGAGGGTGTCGGCCACGCAGTAGGTGTACGCGTGGCCGATGTGAGGCTCGGCGTTGACGTAGTAGATCGGAGTGGTGACGTAGTACGAAGGGTTCACTTGACGGCCTCGCGCAGCGCGAGAAGAGCGCGCTCGGCCGCCATTTGCGGGTTCGCGTTGCGCTGAACGAGGCCGCGGCGGGCGGTGCGAACGGCCGAGAAGGCCGCGAGCGCCGGACCGAAATCGGTGTCGCCCGCGCGCGCGCGGCGCGTCACCTCGCCGTGCAGCCACGCCGTCGCCGTCTCGAGGAGCTCCTCGACCGCTGCGGCCGCATCGGCGCGCACGCCGCGGTACTCCTCGGCCCAGTCGAGGAGGGCGGGCACCTCCATGCGGCCGATGTCGCCGAGCCGTGCGGTGATCTCTCGGACCGACTCGGGAGCATCGTCGCCGAGCAGCGCTCCGGCCGGCGCCATCGGGAACGCCACGCGCTGACAACGCGAGCGCAGCGTTGCGAGCAGACCCGCGGAGGCCGCGGCGACGAGAACCAGCGTCGTTCGCGGCGGGGGCTCCTCGAGCAGCCGGAGCAGTGCGTTCTGCGCCTCGGCGTTCAGCCATTCCGCGCCCTCGATCACCGCGGCCCGGCGCCCGGTCTCCGACATGCGGAGCCGAAGCTGCGACTGCACGGCACGGATCTGACCGATGCGAACGCGCGTGTCGTCCGCGCCGCGCGCAACCCAGAGCAGATCCGGATGATCGCCCACGTGACGGTAGAGCGGCCCGCGCTTTCCCGAGCCGTCGATCACGATGTCGCTCGGCGCGGCCGACCGCCGGCAGTCGGAGCAGCGCTCGCACGGCTGAACTCCTCCGGCGCTGCATGCGAGCGCGCGGACGAAGCGCAGCGCCGCAGTGACCGGCGCATCGCCGGGACCCGAGAGCAGGTAGGCCGAATGGATACGGCCGCTCGCGAGGCTCTGGTCGAGGAGGGCGTCGGTCGAGCGCGCGGCGTCGTTCACGGCGGCCGCAGTCTAGCGACGAGCCGCGCGCGGCGCGTCCTCTCGCGGGCTCCTAGACCGCGACGATCGCGGTAATGCCGGGAACGGCCGAGCGCAGCGCGGGCTCGATCGCGAGACGAAGCGTGGCAAGCCGCGCCGGACAGCTCGAGCACGCACCCTCGAGGGCCAGGCGAACCGTCCCATCGTCGTCGACCGCCACCAGCTCGACGTTGCCGCCGTCGGCCACGAGAGCGGGTCGGAGGCGGTCGAGCTCCGCCTCGACGCGGGCGTGCAGCGGATGGGACGGCCGGCGGAGCATGGCCCGAAGATCGGCGCACCGCGCGTCGTCGTTGAGCGGCCCTGTGCCAGGGCGGCCCCGCGTTGAGCGCCGGGCCCGTGCGGGATAGCCTGCCCTCGCGGAGCGCGGCCCCGGCCGCGCCGTCACGGGAGGAGTCGATGCGGGTCACTGTCAGGCTCTTCGGATCGCTGCGCGAGGCGGCAGGCTCGCGCACGATCGACGTCGAGCTTCCGGCCGGCGCCAAGATCGAGGCGCTGCGCGAGGCCGTTGCCGCTCGTCTGCCTTCTGCGGCGAAGCTGGGACCCCGCGTTGCGGTGGCCGTCAACCAGCAGCTCGCCTCGCCGGGAGCGGTGCTCGCCGACGGCGACGAGGTCGCGCTGCTGCCGCCCGTGTCGGGCGGTGCGGGGCGCTGCACGCTCTCCGACCGGCAGCTCGACGTCGACGAGGTCGTTCGCCGCGTGGCCGGCGACGATTCGGGCGGCGTCGTCACGTTTCTCGGACAGGTGCGCGACCGCTCGCGCGGACGCGCGATCGATCACCTCGAGTACGAAGCCTATCCGGGCATGGCCGAGCGCGAGCTCGAACGGATCGCCGAAGAGGCGGCCGAGCGCTGGCCGGGCGTGCGGGTTGCGGTCGCCCACCGAACGGGCGTGCTCGCGATCGGCGAGCTCGCCGTCGTCGTCGTCGCGGCGTCTGCGCACCGCGGCGAGGCTTTCGAAGCGTGCCGCTTCGCCATCGACACGCTGAAGGAGCGCGTTCCGATCTGGAAGAAGGAGGTCGCGACCGACGGCGCGTACTGGGTCGAGGATCACGCGTGAGCCACTCTGCGCGCGCCATGCACGAGGGTGAGGGGCTCGGTGCGCACCGCGCCGCCGCCGCCTCCGCGGTTGCGACGGCCGTGCTGACGGTGAGCGACACGCGAACGCTCGAGACCGACACGGGAGGAGCCCTCGTGGCCGAGCTGCTCGCGAGCGCAGGGCACCCGGTAGCGTGGCGCCGCATCGTCCGCGACGAGCCGGCCGAGATTTCGGCGGCCGTCGTGGGTGCTCTTGCCGACGACGGCGTTCGGGCCCTGGTCGTGACCGGGGGAACGGGCGTTGCTCCGCGCGACGTAACACCGGAGAGTGTCGAGCCACTGCTCGAGCGCGTCATCCCGGGCTTTGGCGAGCTGTTCCGCGCGCTCTCCTTCGCCGAGATCGGCAGCGCCGCGCTCCTCTCGCGCTCGCTCGCCGGACTCGCGCGCGGGCGGGTGGTCTTCGTCGTCCCCGGTTCGCGGGGGGCCGTTCGCCTCGCCCTCGAGCGGCTCGTCCTGCCCGAGATCGGGCACCTCGCCGCCGAGGCGGTCAAGACGCGCTAGCGACCGTTCGATCCGCACCGGGTGCGGCCCCGCGCTCTCGTCCTCGCCCTCCTGGCCCTCGGCCCGCCGGCCGTCGCCGCGGTGCCTGCCCGGGCGCATACCTACCTGTGGATCGACGAGGCCGGCGCCACGCACGCCACGGACGATCCGGCGCGGATTGCGCCGGCCGCTCGCGGGCACCTCGTTCCCGAGGGAGACGCACGGGTCGGCCTGTGGCGCGGCAGTCTCGAAGGCCCGCCGCCCCCGGCGACCCACGACGGCACCCACGCCGGCGCGGACCGCGCGCTTCGCCTCGTTCGGGGCGCCCTCGACGATCTCGGCCGCGGCGAGACCGCACGCGCGAGCGCGGCGCTCGATTCAGCGCTCGTGCTCGCGCCCAATCTCGCCGAGGCGCACTGGTACCTCGCGCTCCTCGCGCAGGCGCGCGGGCATCTCGACGAGGCGGCGTCGCACCTGCGTGACTTCCTCGCGACGGCGGGCGAGGCGCTCGAGCCCTGGCGTGCGTCGGCCGAGCGGCGTCTCGCCGCGCTCTCGGACGAGGAGCGGCTCGCGAGGCCGGAGTCGGGCTCTGCGGCGCTCGCGCGCATCGCGCAGGAGCATCCGCGATTTCGGCTCGAGGTCGATCCGGCGCTGCTCTCCGGCGACCGGGACTACCTCGACACGGTGCTGCGCTATCTCGAAGAGGCGCGCGACCACGGATCGACGCTCCTCGGTGTCGTCCCGGCGGCGCCGACCGGCATCGCGCTGTACGGCCGTGGTGCGTACGACCGCGCGTACCGCCACCGCTTCACGTTCCGAACGGTGGGCTTCTTCGACGGCCGGGTCCACGTGGTCTCGGCGGCGCATCCGTCGGGCGAGCTGCGCGCGCTGCTGTTCCACGAGCTCACGCATGCGCTCTTTCGAGAGCGCACGGGAGGGGATCGCCCGTACTGGCTGAACGAGGGGCTGGCCGAGCTCGCGGGCCGCGCCGCACGGCGCCAGGGTGGCCTCGCAGCGACCGAGCGCGACGCTCTTCGCTCGGCGATCGACGCCGGCCGCTGGCGTCCGCTCTCGCAGCTCTCGGGCGGCTTCGCAGGGCTGTCCGACCCCGAGGCGCGCGCCGCCTACCTCGAGGCGGCCGCCGCCGCCGCGTGGATCGTCGGGCACACGGACGCCGCGGCGCGAGCGCGCCTTCTGGAGCGCCTCGGCGCCGGTGCGAGCGAAGACGACGCGCTGCGAGAGATCGTCGGCAAGAATGCCGCGGGGATCGACGCAGCAGTGCGCGCGCAGATCGAGGCGGAGTTCCCGAGGTTCGCGCCGTAGGCCGGTCTGGCTGCGGCAGCGTCATCGCAGCGGCGGCTCGAAGCGGACGCTGTCGCCGATCTGCCAGCCGCGTGCGTTCGCGGTTCCCGCGACGACCTCGAGGACGGTGTCCGCCGGCTCCCGCGGCTCGAACGTCGGAAGATCGTCGAGGAGCGAGGGCTGCGCGCGCGGTGCCGGAACGAAGCGTGAGACGTCGACGATTCTTCCTTCGCGGATCCAGACGATGTCGATGTCGAAGCGCATGTCCTTCATCCAGAACGCGCGCCGGCTCGGCTCGGCGTAGGGGAAGACCATGCCGGCGCCGGGAACGAGGCCGTCGCGGCCGCCGAGGCCCCGCGCCTGCTCGGCGTCCGTGAGGGCGATCTCGGCATCGATGCGATCGTCACGGATCGAAACGACCGTTCGCCGGCGCAGCATCGAAGCGTCGTCGCCGGCTGCCGGCGCGGGCGCTGCGAGCGGGGCGAGGCACAGAAGGCCGGCGACGAAGTGGCGAGCGGGCATCGTGGCCGACGAGCGTAGCCTCCCTCCGGTATGCTGCGTGGCTCCACTGCGAGGAGGACCCATGCCCGCTCGCCCCGACGCGCTCCTGCAAGAGGCGAAGGCCCTCCTTCCCGGCTGCGTCGCACTGCGACGCCGGCTGCACGCGGAGCCCGAGCTCGGTCTCGCCTTGCCGGCGACGCAGAAGGCCGTACTCGAGGCGCTCGACGGCCTCGGCCTCGACGTCGAGACGGGCGGCAGAACCAGCGCGGTGACGGCGACGCTGCGCGGTGCGCGCCCGGGCCCGACGCTGCTGCTTCGCGCCGACATGGACGCGCTTCCGATGCAGGAGGAGACCGGCCTCGCGTTCGCGTCGAAGCGCGACGGCGCGATGCACGCCTGCGGGCACGATGCGCACGTCGCGATGCTCGCGAGCGCGGCGCGGCTGCTCGCCGCTCGCCGAGCCGACGTCGCCGGGAACCTGCGGTTCGTGTTCCAGCCCGGCGAGGAGGGCTTCGGCGGGGCGAAGATCCTCGTCGACGAAGGCCTGCTCTCGCGTCCGCCGCGGGTCGACGCGGCCTTCGCGATCCACGTGGATTCCTCGACACCCAGCGGTGTCATCGCTGGCCGTGCGGGGCCGATCCTCGCGGCGGCTGACCTGGTCTCGATCGATCTCACGGGCCGCGGCGGACACGCGTCGATGCCGCACCTCGCTCTCGATCCGATCCCGGCCGCGTGCGAGATCGTTCTCGCGTTGCAGGCGCTCGTGACGCGCCGGATCGACCCCTTCGATCCGGCCGTGCTGACCATCGCACGCCTTCAGTCCGGCACGACTGCGAACGTCGTTCCCGAGACCGCGAACCTGCTCGGAACGCTTCGCTCGGTCTCGGAGGGAACGCGCAGTGCGATGCACGAGGGTATCCGCCGCGTCGCCAAGGGCGTCGCCGCAGCGCATGGCCTGGCCGTCAAGCCGCACGTCGTCTCCGGCTATCCGGTGACGGTGAACGACGCGGGCTTCGCTGCGTTCGTGCGCGGCGTGGCGAGCGAGCTCGTCGGGCGAGAGCGCGTCGTGGAGATTCCCGTGCCGATCATGGGCGCCGAGGACTTCGCGTTCATCCTGCGCGAGGTGCCGGGCGCGATCGTGTTCCTCGGCGTGCGGCCCGAGGGCCGGGAGAGCGCCCCGCTGCACTCGAACCGCATGGTGCTCGACGAGGATGCGCTCGCGTCGGGAATCGCGCTGCACGCCGCCGTTGCGCTTCGCTACCTCGAGCGCGGTGGGCGCATCGACGGCGCGCAGGCCGCGTGACGCTGCCGCCCGGCGCGTTCCGAACGCTGTACAACGTCGTCGATGCCCTGCGGCCGCCGCCGCCAGGGGAGCCGGCGGTGGACGTCGCGCCGGCCGTGGCGGCGTCGCTCACGACGGCACGCGACGTGTGTGCGCTTCGACGCAGGCTGCTCGCGGTCGAGATCGAGGCGCGCCTGCGCCTCGCGCCGCGTCGCGGCTTTTGCTGGCTCTCGCGCGAGGAGCGCCACGCGCTGCTCGTTCGGATGCAGCGCAGCCGCTTCGCCTTCCGTCGCCGCGCCTTCGCGCGCCTCGCCTCGCTCGCCGACACGGCCGGCGCGTCTCACTCCTTGCCGGGGGCGTAGTACTCGAAGTCGACGAGGTTCTCGCGCAGATACTCGCGCAGGCGTGCGACGACGCGCGCCTCGAGCTGGCGAACGCGCTCGCGCGAGACGCCGAACTCGGTTCCCATCTCGTGCAGCGTCCGCGGCTCCTCGGCGAGAATCCGCTGCTCGACGATCTGGCGGTCGCGCGGCTCGAGGCCGCGCGCAAAGTCGTGCACCTTCTCGAGGAAGACGCGGCGAAGCTCGCCATCGGCGACGCGCTCCTCGGCGCTCTCGCCGCCGCCGGGCAAGAAGTCTCCGAGCGCCGCGCCACCCTCGGTGTGCGGTGCCGGCGCATCCAGCGAGAGGTCGCTCTCGCCGAGGCGCTGCTCCATGTCGCGGACGTCGTCCTCGGACACGTCGAGCCGCTCGGCGATCATCCTCGGCTCGACCTCGAAGCCCTGCGCCTCGAGCGCACGCTTCTCCTTGTTGAGACGAAAGAAGAGCTTTCGCTGCGCGCGCGTCGTTCCGAGGCGGACGAGGCGAATGTTGTCGAGCAGGTACTTGAGGATGTACGCGCGAATCCAGTAGGCGGCGTACGACGAGAGCTTGACGCCCTGGTACGGGTCGAAGCGGCGAACGGCCTGCAGAAGGCCGACGTTGCCTTCCTGGATGAGGTCGAGGACGTTGGTCCAGGCGCGCCGGTACTCCATCGCGATCTTGACCACGAGACGCAGGTTCGCGAGCACGAGCCGGCGGGCGGCGTCGACGTCGCCTTCCTCGACGAGCCGGACCGCGAGCCGATGCTCTTCTTCGCGGGCGAGCGGCGCGTGCTCGCGAAGCTCGGCGAAGTAGCGCGTCAGCCCGTCGCTGCGTTCGACCGCACGCTCGGCGCGCGCGGGCACGGCAGCCGTCCGGGCGGGGATCTCGCGCTCCTGCGGGGGATTCGAGGTCAACCGCACTCTCCTCGGCCTCGTGCGGGAGCGTAGCGGCCGTCGCTGCGGCGCTACAGCAAGCTGAAAGAGAAGGGCGGGGCCGTCCTGCAGGCCGGCCCCGCCCGACGTCGAGGCGGAGCGAAACGGAAAGCTAGGCCTTCTTGCTCCAGGAAGTGCACCAGCCTGCCGCGCACACGTTCTTGCCCTGGAAGAGCTGGCACAGCCCGGCTTTTCCGTCGGGATTGGCGGTGTAGAACATGCAGTTCGCGCAGGTCGCGTCGGCCTGCTTGCGCGCCGGGTTCTTGGTGGCGTCGCAATGGTAGCCGAGCGCTGCCGCGGTCGGGTCCTTCTCGTCCACCATCGGCAGCGCGGCGGCGCTCGCCTCACCGGCGAGGAGCGACGACGCGAACGGAGCAGCGGCAATCCCCAGCGCCGCGATCTTGAGCAGACGCCGCCGGTCGGCATTGGGGGCTTCAGTCGAGCGAGACATGAACAACCTCCTTGTGAGGAAACCCACGGGATCGTAGAGCAGCGGCCTGCGTGGGGCCACGGGGCGCCTACGCGCGGCCCCGGTACGCGCGCAGCCACGCGGCGAGCAGGCGCACGCCGACGCCCGTCGCGCCGCGGGGCTGGTACGGCCCCGGCTTGTCGACGTACGCAGTTCCGGCGATGTCGAGGTGCGCCCACGGGATCTTCTCGATGAAGCAGGAGAGGAAGGCCGCTGCGGTGATCGCACCACCGTCGCGGCCGCCCGTGTTCTTGAGATCGGCGATCTGACCGCGGATCGCGTCACGGTGCTCGTCCCAGACCGGCATGCGCCACACGCGCTCTCCCGACTCGTCGGCAGCGCGTGCGAGCCGGCTCGCGAGGCGCTCGTCGTTCGAGAACAGCCCCGAACACCACTTGCCGAGCGCGACGACGCACGCGCCCGTCAGGGTCGCGAGATCGACGATGGCTTCGGGCGCGTACTCGGTTCTCGCGAAGTGGAGCGCATCCGAGAGGACGATGCGTCCTTCGGCATCGGTGTTGAGGATCTCGACGGTCTGTCCGGAGGCGGTCTTGAGCACGTCCCCGGGCCGGTAGGCGGTCGCACTCGGCAGGTTCTCCGCGGCTGCGATCACTCCGACGACGTGCAGCGGGATCTCGAGCAGCGCGGCGGCGCGCAGTGCGCCGACGACGGCCGCCGCTCCGGACATGTCGTGCTTCATCTCGTGCATCGCTGCGGCGGGCTTGATCGAGATGCCGCCCGAGTCGAACGTGATGCCCTTGCCGACGAGGCACACGGTGGGGCGCGTGGTGCGGCGCGAGGAGCTGCCGCGGCGCGCCTTTGCTGGCGCGTTGTGCTCGATCACGACGAGGCGGGGTGGGTTCGCGCTTCCTTGCCCAACGCCGAGCAGACCACCCATGCCGCGACGCTCGAGCTCGGGGACGTCGAAGACGCGGCAGCCGAGGCCGCACGCGCGCGCCATCTTCTGCGCGGCCTGCGCGAGGGCCACCGGCGGGAGCGCGTTCGCCGGCTCGTTCGACAGATCGCGCGCGAGGTTCTGCGACTCGCCCAGCACGACGCCGATCGCTGCAGCCTTGCGAAGCGCGCGCAGATCCTTCGCTCGCTCGAAGAGCAGCGTCACCGAAGCCACCTCCGCGGGGGGATCGTCACGCCGCGTGCGGTAGCGGTCGAAGCGGTAGGCGGCGAGGATGGCGCCCTCGGCGAGCGCCTCGGCCTGCGCGGTGGGGCTCGGCCCGCGCAGCGGCGGCGCGACGAGTGCGACGCGCGAAGCTCGCCGGGCCTGCGCGGCGCCAATGGTGCTGCCTGCGGCGCGCCGCAGAGCCTCGGCGTCGAGTCCGCTCTCGGCGCCGAGACCGACCAGCAGGACGCGCCGTACCCGAGCCGCCGGATCGCCGTGAAGAAGGAGCGTCTCGCCGCTCTTTCCCTTGAACTCGCCGCTGGCGACGGCGGCCTCGATGCGTCCGCCGAGCGCACGCGCGAGCGGCGCGAGGCGCGGTGGAAGCTTCCAGCGCTCGCGATGCACGGCGACCAGCGGCAGCGCGAGCAGCTCGACCTCACTCGCCGCCGGCTCTCGCGACTCGACCTCGATCTGCATCTCGTCTCCTGTCTTGCGGGCCAGTTGCTTGCGGCGCGGTCCCGCTTCCCTACACTTTGCGCCGGCTTCGTGCCGAGAGGTGCTGCGAACCGAAGATGGGCCTCATCCTCGCCGGGACTGCCTTGGGGGGGCGTCTCGCGGGCCTCGACATGATCGATCTCATCTTGCAGGCGAGCTGGATCGCACAGCTCGTACTCCTTTTGCTGGCCGTGATCTCGATCCTGTCGTGGGCCGTCATCGTATTCAAGTGGCGTGAGCTGCGCCGTGCGACGCAGGATAGCGAGGCATTCCTCGAGGTGTACCACGAGGGCTCGCTCGATCGCGCCTACGCCGCTGCGCGTCAGCTCGACGGCAGCCCGCTGGCCGCGATCTTTCTCGCCGGCTATGCCGAGGCCGGCCGCATCTCGCGCTACGCCGACAAGCCCGTCTCGCGCGGCCTCGACGAGCCGCAGATGCGCCGTCTCGCGCGCGAGATCGAGTGGACCGCTTCGCGGCAGGGGCTGCGGCTCGAGCGTGGTCTTTCGCTGCTGGCGACCGCCGGCAGCGCGAGCCCCTTCATCGGCCTGTTCGGTACCGTGATCGGGATCATCAACGCCTTCCACAACATCGGGCAGGCCGGCACTGCGAGCCTCGCCGTGGTTGCGCCGGGTATCGCCGAGGCGCTGATCGCCACGGCCGTCGGCCTGTTCGCGGCGATCCCCGCGACCATCGCGTACAACTTCTTCGTCGGAAACCAGCTTCGTGCGCTCACGACGGCGATCGAGCTGTTCGGCGTCCAGTTCCAGGACGACCTGCGCCGCGCCGGCGTCGCAGGGGGCGAGACGGCGGCCGTACGCCGCGCCGGGAGCTAGCGCGCCGTGGGCGCGTCGCTGCGGAGCGGCGGCTCCGATCGCCCGCTCTCCGAGATCAACGTCACGCCGCTCGTCGACGTGATGCTGGTGCTGCTGATCATCTTCATGGTCACCGCACCGATGATGCAGCAGGGCGTCGACGTCGAGCTTCCCAAGACGACGACGCAGCCGATGAAGGTGAAAGACGAGCCGCTGATCCTCACGATCAAGCGCGATGGACGGCTCTTCCTCGGGAAGCAGGAGAGTCCGCAGGCGGAGCTGCAGAAGAAGCTCGAGGCGATCTTCGCAGGCCTCGATTCGAAGGAGCTCTATCTGCGCGCCGACGAGAAGGTGCCCTATGGCACCGTGGCGCGCGCCATGGCGGCCGCGCGCGAGGCGGGCGCGTCGAAGCTCGGCATGGTGACCGAGCCCGAGCGCTAGCGCGCGCGGCGCGGGGCACACGGCGGGCCGATGAGCGCGACCTGGGACGTCGACGAAGCCGAGAGACGCATCTTCCGGCGCGTGCTGCTCGCATCGCTGCTCGCGCACGTGGCGCTGCTGCTCGTGCTGGCGCTGAGCCCGTCGTTCTCACACACGCCGGAGCTGCCCGCGGCGATCACGGTCGATCTGCTCGCGGCGCCGGGGGCGCCGCCGGCGGCGAAGGCGGCACCCGCGGCGAAGGCTCCGAAGCCCGCTCCGGCGCCTCCTGCCGCGAAGCCCGAGCCCGTACCGCCTCCGCCCAGGGCCGAGCCCGCACCTCCCGCGGTGCCGCCTCCGGTGGCGAAGCCCACGCCGCCGCCTCCGCCGAAGGCCGAGACCGTTCTCCCGAAGGAGGCCGCGAAGGCGCCCGAGCAGGTGAAGCCCGCACCGGCGCCGGCAAAGCCCGCTCCGCCTCAACCCGCGGCGAAGCCGGCCCCGCCGCAGCGGCAGGCCTCGATCGACGACGTGCTGAGCCAGCTTCGCGCCGAGGCCGGTGAGACCGAGCCCATCGAGCAGGCCGCGCTCGAGCCGGCTGACGTCTCCGGCACGGGAGGCGGCGGGGGCAGTGTGCGGGTCTCGCCCGAGGTCATGGCCTGGTTGAAGAGTGCCCGGATACACGTGCGAAAGAGCTGGGTTCTTGCACCGGGCTTCCGCCTCGAGCCCCTCGCGACGCAGGTGCGCGTGAATCTCGATGCGGCCGGAAACGTCGTCGGGGAGCCGGCGATCGTCCGCAAGTCTGGGAACCCGTGGTACGACGAGAGCGTTCTGCGTGCGATCCAGAAGGCGAGCCCGCTGCCGGCGCCGCCGCGCGCCGGTGAGTGGGACTTCCTGTTCCAACCCGAGGAGAGCTGATGTCCCGTGTCGTCCGTCCCCGGCGTGCCGCGTTCGTCCTCGCGCTTCTCTTCGCCGGCGCCGCCCGCGCGCAGGAGAACCCGACGGTCGTGATCGAGGGCGCCGGCGGGAGCGCCTACAAGGCCGCCGTGCAGCGCTTCGGGAGCGGCGATTCCGCACTCGCAGACCGCTTCCGCGAGGATCTCGGCAAGGGGCTCGAGTTCTCGAGCCTGTTCAGCGTCCTCTCGCCCGATGCGTTTCTCGCGGGGGACACGACGCGTGCGCTCGGCGAGGCGGTCGCGTGCCCCGACTGGCGGCAGATCGGCACCGACGTGCTCGTTGCGGGAATGCTGCGTCGCGAAGCCGGTGGCGGTGTCGGCGTCGACTTCGAGGCATGGGACGTCTCGCGCTGTCAGAAGCTCGTCGCGAAGCACTACTCGGGGCGCGCCGGCGACGAACGTCGCCTCGCGCGCCGCGTCGCCGACGAAGTGGTCGGCGCGCTCACCGGCAAGCCCGGCGTGTCGAGCACGGAGATCGCGTTCATCTCGAACCGCGACGGCGCGAAAGAGCTGTATCTCATGGATGCCGACGGGTCGAACGTGCGCGCCGTGACGCGCAACCGAACCCTCAACGAGTTTCCTTCGTGGGGGCCGGACGCCGACACGCTCCTCTACACGTCGTACCGCGAGAACCGCGTTCCGGCGCTCTTCGTCCTCTCCCGCGGCGGCCGCTCGCCGGGGCGAGTCTTCAAGAGTCTTCGCCCGGGAGCGTCGCAGTATCGCGGCGTGATCGATCCCACCGGCCAGAAGGTCGCGGTCGTGGTCAGCGTCGACGGCGCGACCAAGCTCTTCACGGTCGACCGCGACGGCCGAAACGCACGCCAGATCACCGACGGCAAGTCGCTCGAGGTCTCGCCGGCCTGGTCGCCGGACGGGCGGCGCATTGCCTTCGTGTCGGACCGCTCCGGTGGCCCGCAGATCTACGTCGCGAATGCGGACGGCTCGAGCCCGAAGCGGATCACGTTTCAGGGCGGCTACAACACCGGCGCCGCGTGGTCTCCCGACGGCAAGTGGATTGCGTACGAGTCGCGGATCGGTGGCCAGTACGACATCTGGCTGATCGATCCAGAGGGCGCGACGAACGTTCCGCTGGTCGATCACCCGGCGACCGACGAGTCGGCCTCGTGGTCTCCCGACTCGCGCAAGATCGTGTTCAGCTCGAACCGGCGCGGCCGAAAGGACCTCTACGCCGTCGACATCCAGGGCGGCCCTGCGCGCCGGCTCACGCAGGGCGAGGGGGATTCGACGAGTCCGGCGTGGGGACCGTACCGCGCAGAGCTGCGGTAAGGTCCCGCGTCCGACTCCGAGGGGGGAGGAAGAGCCATGGTCGTCGTTCGGTGGAGGGTGACGGCGGCGCTGCTGCTGCCGCTCCTTGCGGGCTGCGTCTCGACCGCGGAGTTCCGCCGGCTCGAACGCGACGTGCAGACGATGCAGAAGAAGGACACGAAGTCCGGCCGTGAGCAGGCCGCGAACGTGTCGACGCAGATCGACGATCTCGCCGACCAGATCAAGAAGCTGCAAGGGAGGATCGAGGTCGTCGAGAACCAGTCGCAGAAGGCGTTGCAAGAAGCGCGCGCGGCGCGCAAGGAAGCGAGCGCGCGCACGGCGGCCGAGCCCGCGCCGCCGCCTTCGGCCCCGGCGTTCATTGGTCCGCCCGCCCCGCCGACGCCGTCTTCGTCCGATCTGCGGCCGCCGGGTCCCGAGCCGCGCGCCGCGGAGCCTCGACTCTCGGATGCGAATGCGGCGCCCTCTGGCGAGCCGGCTGGACCGCTCGGGGTCGAGCCGCGACAGACCGCTGCCGTGCCGAAGCCGGCCGAGTCAGCGGCTGCAGCGAGCGCGAGCGAGGCTCCGCTCGGCGCTGCCGATGAGAAGGGCGCCGGTGCAGACGAGGTGCAGAGCTATCGCAGCGCGTACGCGGCGTGGCGCTCCGGAGACTCGGAGGCGTGTATTGACCAGTTCCGAAAGTTCCTCCAGACTCACCCGGCTTCGCCCTACGCCGACGACGCCGCGTACTGGATGGCCGACTGCTACTTCAAGCGTGGCGAGTACCGTACGGCGATCCTGCGGTTCGACGACGTGGTGAAGCGCTACCCGAAGGGAAACAAGGCGGCCGACGCGCTCTACCGGCAGGGCGAGGCCCTGGTGAAGTCCGGCCCGGCCTATACGAAGGCCGCGCGTCAGGCCTTCGAGCAGGTGATCTCGGAATACCCGGATACGCCGCGTGCGGCCGAGGCAAAGAAGCAGATCGAGCAGCTCGGCGGAGCACCCGCGAGCGTCTCGGCGCCGCGGCGCTAGGCGCGAGGATGCGACGCCGTAGTCCCGAGAAAGGGCGGGTGCAGGGTTGAGAAAGCGCGATCTGACGCGATTCAAGCGGCTCCTCGAAGAGCAGCGCGATCAGCTTCTCGGCAACGCGAAGAAGGCGCTATCGGGAGACATCCACCTCGATCCGGACGACTTTCCCGACGAGATCGACACCGCCTCGTCCGAGGTCGGTCTCGCGTTCATTGGTCGCCTGCGCGAGCGTGAACGCGGCCTTCTCAACAAGATCAACGCTGCACTCGAGAAGATCGAGCAAGGCAGCTTCGGCGAGTGCGAGCAGTGCGGCGAGGAGATCGGGATCAAGCGCCTCGAGGCGCGACCCGTGGCCGAGCTCTGCATCGACTGCAAGGCCGAGCAGGAGAAGCTCGAGCGCCGAATGGGATGAGCGCACACTCGACGCCGGCAGGGCAGGGGCGCAGCGATGCGGCCCGGCTCGTCCTCGGCGTCGAGAGCTCGTGCGACGAGATGGCGGCCGCCGTCGTCGCGGAGGGAGGGCGCGTCCTCTCGAGCGTCATCCACTCGCAGACTGAGGTGCACGCGCCGTACGGCGGCGTCGTTCCCGAGCTGGCCTCGCGCGACCACGTCCGCGCCATCTCGGCCGTCGTGGAGGCCGCACTGCGCGAGGCAGGCGTCGCGGCTGCGGCCTTGACCGCAGTGGCCGTGACGCGCGGCCCGGGGCTCGTCGGCTCGCTGCTGGTCGGCCTCTCGTTTGGCAAGGCGCTCGCGCTGCGCCTCGGCATTCCGGTGGTCGGCGTGCATCATCTCGCCGGGCACCTCGCGGCGGCCACGCTGGCCGATCCGAGTCTCGCGCCGCCGTACCTCGGCCTCGTGGTCTCCGGCGGACACACCGCGCTCTATCGCATCGAGGACGATGCGCAGCCCGTCCTGCTCGGCGAGACGCGCGACGATGCTGTCGGCGAGGCCTTCGACAAGGTCGCGAAGCTCCTCGGTCTGCCGTTTCCCGGAGGCCCGGCGGTCGCCGAGGCGGCGACGCACGGAGATCCGACGGCGATCGCACTGCCGCGGCCACTCGCCGGGCTACCGGGCCTCGAGTTCTCGTACAGCGGCCTCAAGACGGCGGTCGCGCTCGAGGTGCAGCGGCGCAGCCCACTCGGGGACCAGGACATTGCGGACATCGCCGCTTCGTTCGAGGCGGCTGCGACCGATGTGCTCGTGGCGCGAGCGCGGCGCGCGCTCGCGCAGGAGGGCCTCGCGCGGCTCGTCGTGGTGGGCGGCGTCGCGGCCAACCGGCGTCTGCGCGCGAAGGTCAGCGAAGCCGCGCGCGAGGACGGCTTCCGCGTGGTGATCCCGCCGCCGGCGCTGTGCACCGACAATGCGGCGATGATCGCCGCAGCGGGCGCCGCGCTCCTGGCGCGCGGTGAGCGTCATGGCCTCGATCTCGAAGCGT
>JADLGR010000167.1 GCA_020849175.1 Deltaproteobacteria bacterium | reverse complement strand
GTCCATGCGACCTTGTGCATTCGGTGATCCAGGATGGCTGCGAGTCTGCTCGCGCCGTCGCGTCTCAACCTAACGATGAGGTCTTCCACCATGGGATAGAGATCCTCAGGGGCTCGCACTTCCATCGCCGCTTCCTCAATCCGGCATGTGGAAGAACTCGAGGATCACATCCTCGGGATTTCTTGGGACGTACTCTGGGGCTCCTCCCGTGTTAAGCGGGTTGTTGTGGCTCGCCGGAGCTGGCCGAACCTCATAGGGGCCACGCATCCGACCGCCGACGACCCAGTCAGGCGTGGCGTTCTCCGCTGGCAGGCCGTACCGCTTCGCGTAGTTCGGTGCCGTGAGTGGGTTCTCGGCCGCCCACTGCTTGCCTTTCACGACGTTTCCGGGCCATCCGACCGCTTCGTCGGCGAAGGTGCCCTGACGGAATACAAGCGGGCCTGCTCCCCTTGCGGCGATGGGGGAGTCGTCCAGGGTGTTCACCACGTCGGTCGCTGAGCCGGCGGCCACCATGCCGCTCAGGAGGAAAACAAGGGCAACAGCGGCCCGTCGCACTCGCATCTGGTGCGTCGTACCGATCCTCACAGCTGCTCGAGCGCCTCCAGGATCCAACGCTCGTAGTACGGCAGGAAGGCCTCGCCCGCCCGGACGTCTTCCAGGAGTTCCGCAACGGCACCGTGCAACTCCACCAAGCGATGCTCAGCTGCGATCCTCATCGCCAGCATGGTCCGCGGCTCCTCTCGGAGTTGGAGCCACGCAGAAAGCGCCTCGACAAGTGACGTCCGATCCGTGGCAACTAGAGGCGCCGTCCGCCGCACCAAGTAGGTGCGTAGCTCCTGGCCGGGCGTCCGGTCGGGGTAGTTGGCCAGCTCTTCGTCGAGCCACCTCCGAACCTCCGCGCCGGTCACCGGACTCTCCGGAGCAGTTCGGGCGGAATCGCCCGATCGATCGGAACTTCGAGGCCTCCGCCGGGCATGTTGTACGAGCGGCCGACCGGCGTCGGTGCTGGGATATCGATCCCAAGCCGTCGCATCGCGCCGACGTCGACCTCCAACAGCGCGTTGGCTGCGCGGTTCGGAGGCAACGCGAGATCGATGTGGGCCTGCAGCGGGCTGAGTCCGCCCTGCGGCGTGAGGAATACGCGCCCGCTCTGACCTGGGGTCAATCCCTCCTTCGCGATCGCTCCCGCAGCATCGGTCGTCGTGTAGTGGAACAGTCGCTCTGGTGCTGCTGCGCCCCTTGCGGCAAAGGAGGAGTCGTCCCAGAGGCTGGCCAGCGCGCGCGCAGGTCCCGAGGCAAGCGTCGCGCACAGGACCAGAATCAAGGATGCGATCGACCGTCGTACCCTCGGCGGACGCATCGTACGCATAGAGATCATCATCGCCCTGACCCAAGATTGCTCGGAGAGCTGCGAGCGTCGTCATCCAACTGCGCGACCCCAGATCCGATGTTCTCGATGTCTCGGTCCCTGATGACGTCGCCGTCCTTGATCTCTGTAGAAGTACGGGCCACGTGAACCGTCAGCCGTCCCGAAGAAAGATCTTCCAGCGTCGTGTCGGCATGCCGCGGCGCGATCAACATCGTCCCCGCCTCTGAGGCGATAAGCAGAAGCAGGCCCGTTGACGATCGGACCTGACCCGTGACACACCCTCTTACTTCGCTTCCCGCTCGCCCGTGCTCGAACGGCTCTGCGATGGAGATCCTCACCCTCTTCCCTGCCAGCTTCGTCATCGTGGTCTCCGCAGCGGAGCGACGTTGAGAAGCTCGATCTCCACAGGGTCAGGCGAGGAAAGCTCGATGCCTCCGCCAGTACCCGGCCGCCCTGGCAACGGATTCACGCGCGTCGGGCCTGAAATGCTTGGGTTGTTCGTGATCCGGAAGTCGACTCGGAAGTCCCGAAGCCCACCCGTCAGACCCAGCCGACGTTGTGCCTTTGTCGCACTAGAGAAGGCGCCCTGCGTGAAGAACGTCGGGTTGTCAGCGGACGAAATACCACCTCGCAGGAAACCCGTGTTCTTGATCGCATCCAGCTCCGCCTGCGACACGGCGCGGCTGAAGATTCCCGAGGGTGCTCCCCTTGCGGCGATCGACGACGCGGCCGCTCCGGTCGCCGACATCCCGGCACCGAACATTCTGCTGGCTACTCCTCCGCTCGCAGCGCCGCCGAAGAGGGACCCGGTCCCGAAGGCCTGGCCCGGCGTGGAGGTTCCATTCCAGAGTGCCCTGGCGTTGCTCGCGACGTTGGCCGCCCCTCCGTTGAACGCCAGGTCGTAGCCGGCGTACAGCGCGCCCGCTGTGCCGGCGAGCGCAAGGCCGCCGGCAACGAACGGGGCCGCGGCCGTGCCCGCGGCAAGACCTACGAGCGCCCCGGCTCCGTAGCTGAGCCCTGCTCCCATCCCGAAGCCGGTGAGCGCACCCGCGCCGGCTGCGCCCCACTGCGCGAGGCTCGACGGCCGCAGCCCGGTGGGATCGCCGTACAGGTACGGGTTGCTCGCCGCGTAGGCGTAGAGCTGATCGGTGTCGATGCCGAGGGGATCGGGCTCGAGAAAGCTCCCCGTGGCCGGGTCGTAGTGACGCGCGCGCAGGTTGACGAGGCCGCTCGTGCCCTCGAGCGGCCGCCCCGCGAAGCCGCGCTCGCTGGCGACCGCGCCGCCCGAAAGGCGCACCGCCCCGAAGGCCTCGTAGCGCCGCGTCGAGCCGATGCCCGCTCCCGCCGACTCGTGCACCACGTTGCCGCCCGCGTCCGTGAGCAGGCCGCGCGCCGCCCCTCCCGAGACCTCGGCCAGCACGTTGTCCGCGCCCGGGCCGTGCACCAGGCGCGTCTTCTGCGCTCCGCGCTTCTGCGCCCACTCCCCGAAGTACAGGGCTAAGAAGCTCTCGCGCGAGTCATTCCGCCGGGCGAGCGTCCCGAAGGCGTCGTAGGACAGCGCGAGGTAGTAGCTCTCGCTGACCACGCCTCGCAGCCGCCCGAGCGGGTCGTGGGCGTAGCTCGTCGTCACGCCGCCGGCGGTATGGCTCTTGCGCCGGCCCGCTCCGTCGTAGGTGAAGCTCTCGGCCGTGGCGCCGTTCTCCACGATCGCCGTCACCTGGCCGC
>JADLGR010000166.1 GCA_020849175.1 Deltaproteobacteria bacterium | reverse complement strand
GCACGAGTAGCTCAGTTGGTAGAGCACCACGTTGCCAACGTGGATGTCGCCGGTTCGAATCCGGTCTCGTGCTCCAAGTTTCCGTAGCGCCTCCGAGTGGTCAGCTCGGGGGCGTTCTCGTTCTCCGAATCGCTCTGGCAGCCTTGCCACGCATCGGGACGCGTGGCGACGCGGGCCGCGTCGTCGAAGGTCCCGCCGTGACACGGGACGGCCGTCGGCGTCGGTGACGCGCAGATTCGGCAGCCGGCGGCCGGTGCGCCGGTCCTTCACGATCACGGGCTCCTGGCCATGTCCAAAGACCCACTCGTCGGACCACTCGCGCAGCGCCGTCAGCACGGGTAGCAGGGCCTCGCCCTTCTCCGTGAGTCGGTACTCGAAGCGGTGGCCTTCCTGGCCCACATCGACCCGGTCGAGGATCTCGTGGTCGACGAGCTCTTCATCCAGCCCGCCGGAAGCGCACCCCGCTCCCGAGGAGGAATCCATGACCGAGCCCATGGTCACGCGCCGCTCGACCGAGTGGAAGTCCACTGCGTGCATCCTGTGCGAGTGCAACTGCGGGATCGAGGTGCAGCTCGGCGGCGCCGATGGGCGGAGGCTGCTTCGCGTGCGCGGCGACGACGCGCATCCGGCGTCGCAGGGCTACGCCTGCGAGAAGCCCTCCCGCCTCGACTACTACCAGAACGGCCCGTATCGCCTCACCAGGCCGCTGCGCCGCCGCGACGACGGCAGCTTCGAGGAGATCGACTGGGACATCGCGATCCGCGAGGTGGCCGCACGCTTCGCTGCCGTGCGTGATCAGTACGGCGGCGAGTCGATCTTCTACTACGGCGGAGGCGGGCGACAGGATTCTCTGCGGAGTGCGCCTCAGGTCTTCTCCGGAGACCGGCTTCGCGTCCTCCCCGCAGGGCCGGTGCGAGATCGATCGAGTCGAGGGGCCCCCTTGCCGATGGGTAAGGCGGCACCGCGCGTCGCACCGCGGTCGGAGGGCCTACGTCTCGATGCTGATCGATGGCTCCGCGCTGACGCTGATCCCGATCGCGGCGGGCCTGATCACGAGCTTCATCACGCTGCTCCTGCTGTGGCGCTTCCAGTCTGCGACGGCGCCGGCGGCGACGCTGCTCTTTGCGAGCCTTTCGCTCTGGCTCTTCGCCGAGGG
Organism: Deltaproteobacteria bacterium; assembly: GCA_020849175.1. Taxonomy (GTDB): domain Bacteria; phylum Myxococcota_A; class UBA9160; order UBA9160; family UBA9160; genus MYXO. Next base: position 5,451 of record JADLGR010000166.1, on the reverse strand, counting down.
CCTGTCGCTCGAGATGCGCGACGTGCAAGACCGGATCCTGATCGGCAAGCTCATCTATCCGGGAGTCGTTGCGGTGCCGGTCGCCGTCCTGCTGCTCGCCGTGCGCGCGACGCGCCGCGACGCCTGGGTGACGGGCGGGCGGCTTCTTGCGCTCTGGATCGTTCCGGCGATCACGCTCGTCATGGCGGCCACGAACGGCGTGCACGGCTGGCTGTGGTCGAGCATCGATCTCGTGCAAGAACCCACCGGCGAGACCCTCGCGTGGCGTCACGGGCCGTGGTTCTGGGTGACGCTGTCGTACGCGTACCTGCTGCTCGGATCCGCCACGTGGCTGCTCGCCGTGAAGTACCGCCGCGACTGGCACCGTTATCGCACCGAGGCTCTTCTCGTCTTCACCGGGCTCGCCGCACCCTGGATCTCGAACGCCCTCTACGTGTCCGGCTACAGTCCGCTCGGGACGCTCGATCTGACTCCGTACGGCTTCGCCCTGACGGCGATCTTCCTCGCCTGGGGGCTCGGACGCGAAGGCGTTCTCGAGGCGACTCCGGTGAGCCGCAGCACCGTGGTGCAGGAGCTCGGTGACGGCCTCCTCGTGGTCGATCCGCGTGGCCGGGTCGTGGACCTGAACGCAGCGGCACGGAGCATCCTCGGCGTGTCGGAAGTCGACGTGCGCGACCTCCACGCGCGCGAGGCGCTCGCGTGCTGCCCACGGCTCCTCACCCTGCTCGAAGAGCCTCCAGCCACGGCTTCGACCATGATCGAGATCGAGGCTCCGCGCGGGCTGCTGACCTACGACGTCCGGGTCTCGGAGCTCCGGGAGCGCCACGACGAGGTGGCGGGTCGCCTCGTCGTACTGCGCGACGTGACCGACTACCTGCGCGCAAGCGAGGCGGCGCGCGCTGCCGGCGTCGCGAAGGCGCAGTTCCTCGCGAACATGAGTCACGAGATCCGAACGCCGATGAACGGCGTCCTCGGTCTCGCGCAGCACCTCGCACACCTGGAGCTCGACACCGAGCAGCGAACCGTCGTCGAGGACATCCTCACCTCGGGGAGTGCGCTGCTGCAGGTGATCGACGACATCCTCGACGTCTCGAAGCTCGAGGCCGGCAAGCTGCGAATCGATCCGACACCGTTCGATCCACGCCGGCTCGCTGCCGACGTCGCGAAGCTCTTCGCGCCACGCGCGCGCACGGCGGGCATCCGGCTCGAAGCCAGCGTGTGCGACGGCGTTCCAGCCTGGCTCCTCGGTGACGGCGGACGCATTCGGCAGGTGCTCGTCAATCTCGTGAGCAATGCGGTGAAGTTCACGAAGAAGGGCAGCGTCGCGGTGCATCTGCGCTGTGACGGGCTCGTCGAAGCGCGCGCGACGCTGCGCTTCGAAGTCCGCGACACCGGTATCGGGATCCCGCCCGATGCGATCGAGAAGATCTTCGACGCCTTCACGCAGGCCGATGCGTCGACGACGCGGCGCTTCGGCGGGACGGGTCTCGGCCTGACGATCTCGCGCGAGATCGTCGCCTGCATGGGTGGAGAGCTGGGCGTCGAGAGCGAGGAGGGAAGGGGCTCGTGCTTCTGGTTCGTACTGCCCCTTCCCGTGTGCGAGCCGCCCGCGGCGCACGCGGAGGCCGGCACCGTCGCGCGTGCGCCTGCGCGCGCGTCCGGTGACCGATCGCTTCGCGTGCTCGCCGCCGAAGACAACGCCGTCAATCAGCGCGTCCTGCTGCGACTCCTCGAACGGCTCGGCTGCCGCGTCGATCTCGCCGCAGACGGCCGTGAAGCCGTCGAGCGAGCCCGCGGCGGCGGCTACGACCTCGTACTGATGGACTGCCAGATGCCCGTGCTCGACGGGTTCGGCGCCACGCGCGAGATTCGTGCGCTCGAATCCGAGGCCGGACGCGTTCCGATCGTGGCCGTCACCGCGCACGCTCTCGCCGGCGATCGGGAGCGCTGTCTCGAGAACGGAATGGACGACTACGTCACGAAGCCCATCAAGCTCGACGAGCTCGAGCGAGTGATCGCGCGCTGGGCGCCTCGCGCAGCGCAGGGAAGTGTTCCGCCTCCGGCGCGAGGGTAGAGTCTGCCCCCATGACGAGCCCCGCCGCCGCGCTCGCGGCCGAAGAGGCCGGACGCAACCCGCGCCTCGACGGCGTTCGCGGCCTCGCGATCCTGCCGGTGATGATCTACCACCTGACGTTCTTCGGCATCGCGACGGGTCCGGTCGGCGAGGCGCTCACGTTTCTGCCGTCGCTCGGCTGGACGTCCGTCGATCTCTTCTTCGTCCTCTCGGGGTATCTCATCACCGGGATACTTCGCCGCACGCGAGGGTCCGGGCACTACTTCCGCAACTTCTACGCACGTCGCGCGCTTCGCATCTTTCCACTCTACTACGCGACACTCTTCTTCTTCTTCGTGATCGCACCGCGCGTCGCCTCGTTCGGAGATCCTGCGAGGTTCTGGATCGCCGGCGCCGGACGCGAGACGGCGTGGTACTGGCTCTACGTCCAAAACTTGCACGTCGCATGGACGGGGCTGTTCGATCACCACTTCCTCGGGATCGTCTGGACGCTCTCGATCGAGGAGCAGTTCTATCTCGTCTGGCCGCTGGTGGTGCTGCTGGCCGGTCGGAGGAGCCTGCTCCGGATCTGCGCGGGTCTCATCGCAGGGGCGCTCGTGCTGCGCGCGATCGGCGTCGCAATGGGAGCGGCGCCGCTCGCCCTCCTCACGTTCACGCTGTGTCGCGTGGATACGCTCGCGGCCGGGGCGATGATCGCCGTGCTCGTCGAACAGCCGGGGGCGCTCGCGCGGCTCGAACGGCTGGCGCGGCGCGCGTTGCCCGTCGCGGGCGTGTTGTGGCTGGCGGTCGTTCTCTGGGCGCGGCATACGACGTCGATCGAGGTCCCGGCCGGCCACGTGCTCACACCGGACGAGCGCTCCGTGCTGGCGCTGGGCTTCACCCGGAGTCCGTGGGTGCAGACGATCGGATACAGCCTGGATCTCGCGTTCGACGCCTCGCTGCTCGTCGTCGTTCTCTCGGCGCGGCCAGGCTCGCTTCTGGCGCGCTTCTCCGAGAACGGGATGCTGCGCAGCTTCGGGCGCTACAGCTACGCGATGTATCTGCTGCACGTCTTCGTGTCGGAGTTCGCGCGCATGTTCTATGACCCGGCTCGCAGTGACCAGCCGTTCGTCGTCGAGCAGGTGGCGTGGTGGGCCGTGGCGCTGGCCCTCGTCTACGCCGTGGCGTGGACGAGCTGGCATGCATTCGAGGCGCCGATTCTCGCGTTGAAGCGCTTCTTCCCGATGGAGCGCCCGGTCCCTGCGGGTGCTGCCGCCACCCTCCCGCGCCGCGACGCCTTCGAATAGGTCGCCGCCTGGGTCCGTCCGACTCTCGGCGGCCGCGCCCCAGAGCGGGAGCGCAGGCCACGGCGAGACCATGGAACGCAGGGAGGCGAGCGCATGGCGGCACCTGGGAGTGAGCACCTCGGCAGGGCAGCAGCGGCTGCGCGCGGCAACGCGCCGCTGCTGCGGGATCTGGGCGCAGCGCAAGACGAGGTGGCGGCAGCATCCGCGTGGGTACAGCCACTGCGCGACGAGATCGGCCGCGTGATCGTCGGGCAGCACGCGCTCGTCGAGCGGCTCCTGGTCGCGCTGCTCGCCGACGGCCACGTGCTGCTCGAGGGCGTGCCGGGTCTGGCGAAGACACTCTCGCTGCGAACGCTCGCCGCGGCCGTACAGGGCCGCTTCCAGCGGATCCAGTTCACGCCCGACATGCTCCCGGCCGATGTCGTCGGAACGCTCGTCTACAACCCGCGTGACGGCTCCTTCCAGACCAAGCACGGTCCGATCTTCGCCAACCTGGTGCTGGCCGACGAGATCAACCGTGCGCCGGCGAAGGTACAGAGCGCTCTGCTCGAGGCGATGCAGGAGCGTCAGGTGACGCTCGGCGAGAGCACGCACCCGCTTCCCGCGCCCTTCATCGTGATGGCGACGCAGAATCCGATCGAGCAGGAGGGGACCTACGCGCTCCCCGAGGCGCAGGTCGACCGCTTCCTGCTGAAGGTCGTGGTGGGCTACCCGAGCCGCAGCGAGGAGCGCGAGATCCTCGACCGCATGACCGGGCCGAACCCCGAGGCGCTCGCGCGGCCGGTCGTCGACGGCGCCGGGATCCTCGCGGCACGCCGCGCGATCAAGGGCCTCTACATGGACGACCGCGTGAAGGACTATGTCGTCGATCTCGTGTGGGCGACGCGCGACCCGGAGGCGCACGGCATCGACGTAGCGCCGTACGTCCGTTGCGGCGCATCGCCACGCGCGACGCTCTCGCTCTCGCACGCGGCGCGCGCGTGGGCGTTCCTTCAGGGTCGCGCCTACGTGACCCCGCAGGACGTGAAGTCGATCGGCATGGACGTGCTTCGCCACCGCGTCTCGGTGAACTACGAGGCCGAGGCGGAGAACGTGACGGCCGAAGACGTCGTGACGCGGATCTTCGACGGCATCGCCGTTCCCTGACCGCGTGGGATTCGCCGCGGCTGCACGGCGGCGCGCGCAGCCGCCTGGCCGCGCACGTCGAGACAGAGGAAGCATGGACGCCACCCGTACGCGCGAAATTCTGGGCCGGGTCCGAAGGCTCGAGGTGACGACCCGTCGCCTGGTCGAAGAGACCATGGCCGGCCAGTACCACTCGGTCTTCAAAGGCCGAGGGATGGACTTCGACGAGGTGCGCGAGTACCTCCCGGGCGACGAGGTACGCAGCATCGACTGGAACGTGACGGCGCGCACCGGCCGGCCGTTCGTCAAGAAGTTCACCGAAGAGCGCGAGCGGACGCTCTTGCTGGTCGTCGACCTGAGCGCGTCCGGGTGCTTCGGCTCGGGCGCGATCAGCAAGCGAGAGCTCGCCGCCGAGGTGGCGAGCGTCCTCGCGTTCTCGGCCATCCGCAACCAGGACCGCGTCGGGCTCGTTCTGTTCACCGACCGCATCGAGAAGTTCATCCCGCCGGCGAAGGGCAGGAGCCACGTCCTGCGCGTGGTGCGCGAGACGCTGTTCTTCGAGCCGCGCCACACGGGAACCGATCTACTCGCAGCCGTCGAGTTCGTGAACCGCGTGGCTCCGCGGCGCACGGTCACGTTCCTCATCTCGGACTTCCTGCTCGCAGACCGCGCGCAAGGGCTGCCCGAGGGGCTGAGCCGTGCCCTCGCACGCGCGAGCCGGCGGAACGATCTCGTGGCGCTGTCGATCACTGATCCGCGAGAGCGCGAGCTCCCAAACGTGGGCTTCGTGACGCTCGAGGACGCCGAGACGGGCGAGCAGCTCGAGGTCGACACGGGAGACGCCGCCCTGCGTCGTCGCTACGCGAGTGCTGCACGGGAACACGCCGAGGCGCTGCGACGGGTGCTGGCCGGCTGCGGCATCGACTTGCTCGACCTCTCCCCCGATGCGCCGTACCTCCCGGCTCT
>JADLGR010000165.1 GCA_020849175.1 Deltaproteobacteria bacterium | reverse complement strand
GGCATCTGCGCGGGGCACGTAGTGGAACTGCTCGACGACGATCCGGCGGAAAGGCGTGAGGACTGCCTCGGGGTAGCCGTAGATCGCCATCATGCCGTCGAGTGAGCGGATCCCGGGCAGGTCGAGCTGGTGCACGTGGCAGCTCGCCTCGGGGAAGAGAAAGCTCCCGGCGATGTGATCCTCGTGGCAATGGCTGAACAGGATACGGTCGATGCGGGGCAGCGACTCCGCCCGCGGCACGACCGCGAGCGAGGGGTCGATCAGCACGGTCTCCTCGCGACCTTCGACGAGCACGGAGCTGCCGTGCGGGTACTTTCCGCCCCGCTCACCGCCGAGCACCGTCACGCAATCCAGTCGGCGGTCTTGCGTGGCGTGTACCGCCATCCCGGCTTCTCCTCCTCGCGGAACGCCCGTGAGCTCGCGTGCTCTCGGCCGCTGGAGTTAACGTAGAATTCCGGCGTAGTCCCCGCTCGCCGACACCGATCTGCGTAGACCAAGCGCACGCTCCGCGCCTTCGGCGAGAGGGCGAGACACGGGACATGAAGATGCTCGACGAGTGTACCCGCCTCCCCGTACACTCGGCGCCATGAACGGAATGCTCGACCGCCTGCTCGCTCTCTCCCGTGCCGGCGGCCCGGATGCGCGCTACTACGCCCGGACCCGAGACGGCTGGAACATCGCCCTGTATCGCTACACGCCCCGCCGCGGCGCCCACGCGACGCCGGTGCTGCTGTGTCACGGCATGGGATCGAACCGCTTCAACATGGACGGTCCGGGAACGACGAGCCTCGCGCGCGCGCTCCACGCCGCCGGGTACGACGTGTGGCTGATCGAGCTTCGCGGCGCCGGACGGTCCCAAAGACGCCTCGGTCCGACGGGGCTCTTCTACCAGTGGACCTTCGAGGACTACGTCCAGCACGACGCGCCCGCGGCGCTGCGCGTGGTGCGCCGCGTCACCGGCTGGCGGCGCGTGCTGTGGGTCGGCCACTCGCTCGGCGGCATGGTGGCCTACGGCCTGCTGATGACGCCCGCAGCCGACGGCGTCGCAGGCGCCGTCACGCTCGGATCGCCGGGGATGACGGGCGTTGGTCACCTGGGGCTCGACCGCTGGGTCGCTCTGCGCAAGCTGCTGCGGTATGCGCCGCCTCGAATCCCAACCGGGACGCTCGCGATGCTCGGCGCGCCCGTCGCCGGCCCCGTCGCCGCCGCGATCGCGGGCCCCCTGCGTGACTGGGGATGGACCGACGACAACTTCGACCTCGAGACGGCGCGCTTCATGATGCGCTACGGCGTCGAGGACCTCTCGCGCTCACTGCTCCGCGAGTTTGCGCGCTGGTACGCAGCGAAGCGGATGAGCGACCGCTACGACCTGTTCAGCTTCACGGACCATCTCGAGCGGGTCCGGGTCCCGATGCTCGTGATCGCCGGCAGCCACGACGGCCTGACACCGGCCCACGACATCGCCCACGTCGCCGAGAGGCTCGGATCTGCCGACAAGACCTTCCTGGTCGCCGGGAAGCAGACGGGGTTCGCGCACGACTACAGCCACGTCGATCTCGTCCTCGGCACTCACGCGCACGAGGACATCTTCCCGCGCATCCGCGAGTGGCTCGACACGCACCGATCGGATGAAGACGCTCCGCATCGTGGCGCTCGTCGCGCTTCCGCGCGCGCCGATCGCGCCGCGCGCAGCCCGCGAGGGGACGAACGCCCTGCCGGAGCGCGGACACACTAGCCCCACGCGATGTACCCCGGCTCTTGACCCGGCAGGCTGCGCAGGCTACCCCTCTCCCGCCCCGAACCCCGCGAATCTGGAGAGAAACATGCCCCGGCGCTGCAGCGTGAGCGGCTCCAAGACCACGTATGGCCAGAACGTCTCGCACTCGAATCGCAAGACGCCCCGGCGCTTCCAGCCGAACCTCCAGAAGACGACGTTCGTGAGCGAGGCGCTCGGCGGGCGCGTCGGCCTTCGCCTCTCGACCCGTAGCCTTCGCACCGTCCGCAGCCACGGCGGGATCGATGCCTTCCTGCTCTCCTGCGACGATCGCCAGCTCGCCCCGGAGGCGCTGGCGCTCAAGCACCGCATCCAGAAGGCGATGGGCAGCAAGCCGAGGGCTGCGCAGAAGGCCTGACGCGCTACGGCGCGATGATCACCTTGCCGAAGGTCTTGCGGGCGCCGAGCGCGACCAGCGCGTCCTGGGCTCTCTCGAGCGGGTAGACCTCGAAGATCACGGGGCGGATCTTCCCCTCGTCGTAGAGCCGGAAGAGCGCGTTCATCGTCTCGGGAATGCGCGCCGGCTCGTGTAGGGCATAGGCGCCCCAGTGCAGCCCGACGACCGAGATGTTCTTGAGCAGAATGCGGTTGACCTTCACTTCCGGGATGCGCCCGCCGGCAAAGCCGATCACGAGCAGCCGGCCGCACCAGGCGATGCACTTGAGCGAGCGGTCGAAGACGTCACCGCCGACGGAGTCATAGATGACGTCGGCGCCCTTACCCCCCGTGGCCTCCATGACGCGCGCGACGAAGTCCTCGCGCGCGTAGTCGATCAGCACCTCGGCTCCGGCCGCTCGCGCGACCTCCAGCTTGTCCGGCCCGCCGGCAGTCGCGATCACGCGGGCGCCGAGAGCTCGTCCGATCTGAACGGCCGCGATGCCGACCCCGCCGGCCGCTGCATGGACGAGGAGCCATTCCCCCGGCTGAATCTTCGCGCGGTGGACGAGTGCGGCGTACGAGGTCGGATAGACGATCGGGAGCGCAGCACCTTCCTCGAAGCTCATCGTCGCAGGCATCTTCCAGGCGGCCCGGGCCGCTGCGACGATGCGTTCGGCGAAGGCACCGAGCGGCGCCGAGAGCAGCACGCGATCACCGACGGTGAGATCCTTCACGTCTCCTGCCACCTCGGCGACGACCCCTGCCGCCTCGGCGCCCGGGATGAACGGGAACGGCGGCTTCATCTGATACTTCCCCTGACACAGGAGAATGTCGAAGAAGTTGCAGCCGGCGGCGCGTACGTCGACGACGACGGCGCCGGGCAGGAGCTTCGGCGGCTCGGCCTCGCGCACGCGCAGCTCCGAGGGCTCCATCCAGCGATCGACGACGACCGCGCGCATCACTCCTCCTTCTCGCGTGAGCCGCGCTCAGGCCTCGAGGCCGCGTAGCAGGAGGGCGACCGAGGCCTCGATCGCGCCCTCGCACTCGTCGGCTTCGAGCAGCCCGTTGGCCCACGAGATTCGTGCTCCCTGCGTCAGATGGAGCACCGCACGCGCGGCCGCGACGACATCGGCTTCGCGGGCGATCTCGCCGCGCATGCGGCCGCTCATCAGGATCTCGGTCACGAGACCGATCGTCCGATCGTGCAGTGCGAGCACCCGGCGTGCGACACGCCTCTCGGGGTGGGTCGTCGCGCGCAGCGCGATCGTCGTCAGGTCGGGCTCTCGCGCGAGCAGCGCGTGCTGCACGCGCAGGAAGCGGACGAGCCGGTCGCGGCACGGCTGGCGGCGATCGTCATCCTTGCGAAACGACGTCCAGGCCTCCTCCTGCCGCGCGGCGAGATCGTCGACCAGCAGCTCCTCCTTCGAGCGGACGTGCCGGTAGATCGAACTCGCGCCCATCCCGGCGCGAGCACCGATGGCGCGGAGCGTGGCGCCGTCGAAGCCTTGCTCGCGAAAGAGCGCGAGCGCTGCCTCGCGGATCCGTGCGCGACTGGCGCGCCCGCGAACGAGACGCCCGTCGTCGAGCCGCGCGGGACGGCGCGAACGCGGATCGGCCGCCGTGGTGCCGGTCGGAGCCCCCATCGCTACGAACAGGATGACATGACGTCGAACGCCGCGCCCACGAAAAAGGGCGCGGCGCGCGAGCTGACGGGCCGAGGATCGTCCCTCGTGTCGCTCCGGCTACGGCCGCTGCCGGCGGACCAAGCCGAGCCCGGCAAGCCCCGACACGACGAGCAGCAGCGTTCCCGGCTCGGGAACGGCGATCAGGTAGAAGGTGCTGTTGAAAGTGGCGCTGTCATGGGCGGTCAGCGTGAAGACGTGCTGGATCCCGATGCTCGACGCAACGGCCGGACCCGGAACCGACCCCGGGAAGACGCCAAAGCTCTCGGTATGGCTGGCCGTCCCACCGGGCGGCGCCGCGAGAACGTACGGGTCGACGAGGAGAGCGCTCGCGGCGACCGGCGCCATGTCGATGAGCCCGATGTACGCAGAGCCGGGAGCGACGTTCGTCAGCACGCCG
>JADLGR010000164.1 GCA_020849175.1 Deltaproteobacteria bacterium | reverse complement strand
GTCTTCCAGTACGTGGTCGAGGCGAAGGACCCCGATGGGGATCGGAGCCTTCGCTTCTCGCTCGATCGCGCGCCCGAGGGCATGACGATCGACCGCTTCGATGGGGCGATCCGCTGGGCGCCCGCTCCGGCGCAGACTGGCGCGCACGCGGTCGAGGTCGCCGTCGAAGACGGGCAGGGAGGCAAGAGCGTCCAGGGATTCGAGGTCACGATCGGGCGGGATCCGGCTGCGAGTGCGCCGCCGGCAGCACCGGCCGAGCGCTGACCTACACCTGCTGCAGGCCGTACTCCTTGAGCTTGTAGAGGAGCGCGCGATGGCTGATCCCCAGCAGCCGGGCAGCGTGCGTTCGGTTGCCGCCGGTCGCGGCGAGCGCGCGCTCGATGGCTTCCGTCTCGCTCGCGCGACGCGCCTCGCGCAGGGAGAACTCGGGACTCCCGCCGCGCGGAGCTTCGCGGGCCGGCGCCGTCACATTCGCCGGAAGGTCCCTCGCTCCAATGCGTTCGCCGCGCGCGAGGATGACCGCACGCTCGATCACGTTCTCGAGCTCGCGGACGTTTCCCGGCCACGGATACGCGACGAGCTTCTCGAGGGCGTCGTCGCTCAGCTCTCGAACGGGCTTTCCCAGCGATGTCGCGAAGCGGGCGAGGAAGTGATCGACGAGGAGCGGGATGTCCTCACGCCGGTCGCGCAGCGGGGGCACGCAGACGCGAAGGACGTCGAGGCGATAGAAGAGATCCTCGCGGAAGCGGCCCGCCCGAACTTCGCTCTCCAGGTTGCGCGCCGTGGCTGCGAGGACGCGGACGTCGACTCGCCGCGGCTTCGACTCTCCGACGGGCCGAACCTCCTCCTCCTGTAGCGCACGCAGCAGCTTGGCCTGTAGCGGCGGAGGGAGCTCACCGATCTCGTCGAGGAACAGCGTGCCGCCATCGGCTTCGACGAACAGTCCGCGTCGCGCCCGGTCGGCGCCGGTGAACGCGCCCCGAGCGTGACCGAAGAGCTCGCTCTCCAGCAGGCTCTCGGGGATCGCGGCGCAGTTGACGCCGACAAAGGCCTCTCCCCGCCGTGGCGACTGCGCGTGGATCGCCCGCGCGAGGACCTCCTTCCCGGTTCCGCTCTCGCCGGTCAGGAGAACGGTCGCCTTGAACTCGGCAGCGCGCTCGAGGAGCTCGAGGACCTCGATCATGCAGGCGGACGCCGCGACGATCGGACGCTCGCCCACGACGCGCTGCACGTCGCGACGCAGGAGCTCGTTCTCACGGCGCAGTCGCTCGCGTTCGCGTGCCTTGCGAATCGTGAGAAGGACCTCGGACGGCGTGAAGGGCTTGGCGAGATAGTCGTAGGCGCCGCGCTGCATGGCCTCGATCGCGAGATCGGGTCCGCCGTGCGCGGACATCAAGATGAGCGTGGCTCCGGGCAGGCGGCGGGCGAGCTGCGGGAGCAGCTCGAGACCGTCGACGCCCGGCATGCGTAGATCGCACAGGACGACATCGACGGGGCCCGTCTCGACCCGGGCGAGCGCGGCCTCGGCGTCGCCCGCGGTGAGGACGTCGTAGGTCTCCGCCGACAACACCAGCGCGAGGCTCTCGCGGAGGGCCTCGTCATCGTCGACGATCAGGATCCGGAGCGGCATCTGACCTCCGTATCGGCGGGCGCAGGCGGCGCGTGAAGTGGCACGCCAGCGGCAGCCTCACTCCGCCCGTGCGCAGGCTGCGTTCTTCTTGCCGGAGAGCGGAGCGTGATCCGCGTCACCGAGAAGGCGCGCAAGGCGTCTCAAGTCCCCGGAACTCCGGGCCGATACCCCTGCTGTCAGGATGTGGCGCGCGGAAATGCCGGACCGCAGCGCGCATCGCCGGGGGGATTCTCGTGAACAACGTCCAGCGCTTCCGTGAGGCGCTGATGATGAGCAAGGCGGAGCTCGCCCGGAAGGCCGGGCTCTCGACCCTCACCATCGACCGACTCGAGGCCGGGCGCCCCTCCCGTCTCGATACCAAGCGCAAGGTTCTGATCGCTCTGGGCCTCAGAGTCTCGGACAAGGATCGCGTCTTCGGCGACGCGGACCTGCCCGGGGTGGTCCCGGCTCACGCACGTTCGATTCCGGAAACGCTCGAGCGCCCGTAGGCGCGAGAGGAGGGGCGCGGCCCGTGAAGCTCCCGTTCCGACAGTTCAAGAACAAGTCGCTCTTCGGCCTCGACATCGGCTCGTCTTCGGTCAAAGCCGTCGAGCTGAAGGTGAGTCCGAGGGGCTACGAGCTACTCCACCTCGGCGTCGCGAAGCTTCCACACGAGTCGATCGTACAGGGAGCGTTCCTCAACGCCGGTGCGATCACCGATGCGATCCGCGAGGCGGTCGAAAGCGCGAAGATCAAGAGCACGAACGTCGCCGTCGCCGTCTCCGGCCACTCGGTGATCGTGAAGAAGATCTCGCTTCCCACGATGACCCGTGAGGAGCTCGAGGAATCGATTCGCTGGGAGGCCGAGCAGTACATCCCGTTCGACGTCAACGAGGTGAATCTCGACTTCGAGATTCTCAATCCGGGGGCGGTGGAGGGACAGATGGACGTCCTGCTCGTCGCCGCGAAGAAGGAGCTGATCGACGACACGGTCAACGTGTTGGCCGAGGCGGGAATGACGCCGAGCGTGATCGACGTGGCCGGCTTCGCGGTGGCGAACGCCTGGGACGCGAACGTGGAAGCCGCGCCGGACGAAGTGGTCGCGATCGCGAACGTCGGCGCCCAGAGCACGAACATCAACGTGCTCGCGCGCGGTGTTCCCGCCTTCACGCGCGACATCTCGATCGGGGGCAACGCCTACACCGAAGAGATTCAGAAGACGCTCTCGGTCGGCTTCGAGGAGGCCGAGCGCATCAAGCTCGGAGGTGCGGGCGAGGAGGACAGCCAGGACGTGGTCCCGCAGGAGGTCGAGCAGGCCATGCGGAACGTGAGCGACCAGGTGATCGGAGAGATCTCGCGGAGCCTCGACTTCTTCTCGGCGACTTCGGCCGAGAGCCGTGTGGCGAAGGTCTACCTGGCCGGCGGGTCCTCGAAGGTGCCGGGCTTCGACAAGCGCTTCGAGGAGAAGACGGGCTTCCCGGTCGAACGCCTCGATCCGCTGGCGAGGATGCTCCCGAGTTCGATCTACGAGTCGGAGTTCGTGAAAGACATGGCTCCGTTCCTCGGGGTCGCCGTCGGGCTCGCTCTGCGCGAAGGGAGTGAACGATGATTCGGATCAACCTGCTGCCGGTCCGCGAGGCGCGCCGCAAGGCCGACATGCAGCAGCAGATCCTGATCCTCGGCCTCGTGATCGGGGCGGCGATCCTGGCCTGCGTGCTCGCCCAGCTCGCCATGCTGACGAGCATCTCGAACGGGCAGTCGCGCGTCGCCCAGCTCAACGCACAGATCTCGGAGTTCCAGAGCCAGCTCCAGCAGGTCGAGGACTTCAAGAAGAAGGCCGGCGAGATCGAGCGAAAGCTCGACGTGATCCACAAGCTCGAGCTCTCGCGCAGCGGGCCGGTACGGCTCCTCGACGAGCTGGCGAGCCGCTCGCCGCAGAAGCTCTGGATCACGAGTCTTCAGGCGGAAGGGACGCGGATCCACATGAAGGGGATGAGTCTCGATACGGAGCTGATCGCGGAGTTCCTGAACCGCATCAACGACTCGCCGTATTTGAAGGACGTCGAGCTCAAGAGCACCGAGCTCGCGGAGTCGGGCGGACTCAAGCTGAACAGCTTCCAGGTGACCGCCGTGCTGACCAGCCCCGAGGCGAAGACGACGCCGGCACCGGTTGCGCCGGCCGGCGCCGGCACTCCGCCCGCGGCCGCTCCTGCGGCGAACGGCTAGGGAGACGACGATGGAGCTCGGACTCGAGAAGTACCAGGCGAGCCTCGCGAAGGTGACCAGGCTTCCGCGCACGCAGCGCATCGCGATCCTCACCCTGCTCACGGTCGCGGTCGCAGGTCTCTACGTCTATCTGTTCTATCTCCCGGCGCGAGAGACGCTCGACCGTCTCGGCGCCCAGCAGCTCGAGCTCCAGCGAAAGCTCAGCGAGGTGCGCTCGGTCGCCGCGAACCTGCCTGCGTTCCAGGCGAGGCTCACGGAGCTCGAATCGGAGCTCCGAACGGCGCTGCGTCAGCTTCCGAACAGCAAGGAGCTGCCGGGACTGCTGACCGACATCTCGAGCCGGGGAAAGAACGCAGGGCTCGAGTTCAAGGCGTTCCGTCCCAAGGACGAGGTCGCTCGCGAGTTCTACGCCGAGGTGCCGATCGAGATCGAGTTCACCGGCGGCTTCCACGACGTCGCCCGCTTCTTCGACGACGTCTCGAAGCTCCCGCGAATCGTGAACGTCGCCGACCTCAAGATCGAGATCGAGAAGGAGACGCCGCTCGGAACCCGTCTGCTCGTCAAGGGCAACGCGACGACGTTTCGCTTCCTCGAGCAGGGAGGGACGCCGGCGGCGGCGCCGACTCCAGTGAGGCCCGCGCCGGCCCGAGCCGGGGGAGGGGACGCGTGATGCGACGGATCGTCGGGATCGCCCTGGCCGGCGCGCTGCTCGCCGCCTGCGGCAACGAAGTCGCCGGGCCGAGCACGAGCGAGTACGAGGCCGCTCGCACGGCAAAGCTCAACGCCGCCGCCGCGGGCGCCGGCAAGGGGCCGAAGAAGCCGCCGGCGGAGGCGCCGGCGAGCGAGGGAAACATCGAGAAGGGATACGTCTACGAGCCGGCGGGAAAGCGCGACCCGTTCCGGTCGTTCGTTCTCGAGGAGGCGGCACGTCGCAACAAGGGAGAGCGTGGGCCGCTCGAGCAGTTCGAGATCGGACAGATCGCACTGCAAGCGGTCGTGTGGGGGACCGACAAGCCGCGCGCCCTCGTGACGGATCCGCAGGGGCGCGGATACATCGTGAAGGAAGGTACGCCCATCGGAAAGAACGCGGGCCTCGTGACGAAGATCAGCGACAGCACGCTGGTCGTTCGCGAGGTGTACGAAGACACGCTCGGCGGCCGAACCGAGAAGGACATCGAGATGCGTATTCGGCAGAGCCAGGGGGGGTGACGAAGATGCGATCGACTCTGAACGGGTTCCGTGGCCTTCGGCGTCGAGCGCTCGGGCCGGTGCTCCTGGCGGCGAGCCTCGCGCTCGGGGGCGCGTCGGACGAGGCCGCAGCGGAGGCGAGTGCACAGGGGCTCGCCTCCGAGATCGCCGGCGAGATCGAAGCGGTGGACGCGCCGATCCCCAGCGTTGCTGCGGCGCGGCGTCTGCTCGACGTCGAGGCCGAGACCGCGGACGGCGGGACGCTCCTGCGCCTGCGCGCTGACGGAACGATCACCGATGCGCGAACCGAGGTGCTCGAGAACCCGGGTCGCCTCGTCGTCGATCTGCCGGGGCTTCGAAGTGCGCTGGCGGCGAAGCCAATCCCCGTCGGCTCGCCGCAGGTGGAGCGCGTTCGCATCGGACAGCACGATACGAAGCTCCGCGTCGTCATCGATGCGGGAGGCGTCGAGCGGCCGTTCGAGGGACGGCTTCTGGTGCCGCGGGCGGACGGGCTGTGGATCGGCCTCGGAAGCGAGGCGGCGCGCCTCGCCGGCTCCGCGACCGAGACGCTCGCGAGTGTGCCTCCGACCGAGGAGACGCCGGGCGAGACCGCCACGCTTCCGCCGGTGGCAGCCTCCGCCGCACCGGAGACGAGTGACGTCGCCTCGCAGCTCGCGGCGCAAGACGCCGCTCCGCTCGGTCTGCCCGTGGTGCCTCTGGACGCAGCCGCCGAGTCGGCGGCCGCGCCCGCCATGCCCGCGGACGCACCCGCTCCGTCCGAGGCAGCGTCGGCCGCACCCGAGGTTCCGGCGGCAGCTCCGGCGATCGCAGCGTCGGCCGCGCCCGAGGCCCCGGCGGCTTCGCCTGAGGCGTCACCGACGGCGACCGTCCGCGTGCATGGCGTCGAGTACGACGCCCAGACCGATCGCGATCGGGTCGTGATCGTGCAGAACGCAGTTGCGCCGTACTCGATCCTGCGACCGGACGCCGAGACGCTGATCGTCAGTCTTCAGGACGCCATGCTCGAGCCAGGGGCAACGGTCCGCGTGACGCCACAGGAGCCCGGCCCGGTGTCGCTCGTGACGGCGCTCCAGATGCCCGGCGCTTCGAAGCCCGAAGTGCGCATCGCGATCGCACGTGCGGCCGGCGTCGAGCCCGCGGTCGAGCAGCAGGGTCCGTTCCTCGTGCTCGACTTCCCGCGCTCCTCGAAGGTGCGCGCGAGTGCTTCGGCGACGCCCGATCCCGTGCGCGTCGAAGAGGCTGCCGAGCGCGCCACGGCGCCGGCGCGAACGGCGGCGGCTGCGGCGACGATGCCGGCAGCGCCGGTGAGTCCGCCGCCGGCGTCCGCCGCCGGTGCTCCGACGGACATGCTCAAGGAGGGCGGCCTCGTCGGCGGCAAGACCTACACCGGACGCCGGATCTCGCTCGACTTCAAGGACGTCGAGATCGCCGACGTGCTGCGCCTCATCGCCGAGGTCTCGGACCTCAACGTGATCGCGGGCGACGAAGTCAAAGGCAACGTGACGATCCGGCTCACGGACGTCCCGTGGGACCAGGCACTCGACGTGATCCTGCTCACCAAGGGCCTTGGCTTCGTTCTGGTCGGGAACGTGCTGCGGATCGCGCCGCAGGACGTGCTCAAGACCGAAGAGGCGGCACGGCTCGAGGAGAGGCGGGCCAAGGAGAAGCTCGAAGACCTCGTCGTCAAGATCCTGCCCGTCAACTACGCGAACGTCGCCGAAGTCGACACGATGGTGAAGAAGCTCCTCACCTCGCGCGGGTCGGTGAACGTCGACAAGCGGACGAACACTCTCATCCTCAAGGACATTCCGAGCGTCGTCGACGAGTCGGTGGCGCTCGTCAAGGCCGTCGACACGCCGACGCCGCAGGTCCTCATCGAGTCGAAGATCGTCGAAGCGAAGCTCGACTTCTCGCGTGACCTGGGCGCCGTGTGGGGCATCGGGTCCAACCCGGACAACACCGTCGCAGGCTACGACGCGTTCTCGCCGCCGCCGGACCAGACGGCGACCGGCACCAGCTTCCCGTTCCAGCAGCCGAACAACGTCGTGGTCTCGAATCCGATCACGTCGACCGCGAACGGCCTGCTGAATCTCGGCGGCTACATCCTCGACGATCGGTTCAACCTGACGCTCCAGCTCCAGGCGGCGGAGAGCAACGGCGAGGGCAAGGTGATCTCGAGTCCGCGTGTCGTCACGCTCGACAACCGCGAGGCGAAGATCGAGCAGGGCGTGTCGATCCCGTTCCAGACCTTCGAGAACGGCGACGCGCAGCTCGAGTTCATCGACGCGGTGCTGAGCCTGCTCGTCACCCCGCACATCACCGCGGACAAGAGCATCATCATGAAGATCCAGGTGACGCGCAACGCGCCCGATCCCAGCGTCCCGACGCCGACGGGCTCGCCCGCCATCGCCAAGAACGAGGCGAGGACCGAGACACTGGTCAAGAACGGTCAGACGCTGGTCCTGGGTGGCATCTACGTGATCGATCGAACCGAGACCGAGCAGCGCGTGCCGTACCTGTATCGGATCCCGATCCTCGGCAACGCGTTCAAGAACGACGCGATCCGCGACAAGCGGCGCGAGCTGCTGATCTTCGTGACGCCGCGGATCGTGGAGGCGGACGTCGCGCGGAACTGATCGGCGCGTCGGGCGGACCGCGCCCGCAGCACGGCGGCGACGGGGGAGCCTTGGCTCCCCCGTTTGCCGTTATACTCCGCGCGTGAATCCCGTGAAGGCTCCACCGCATGCGCCGCAGGCCGGCGAGCCGCACCCGTCCGGTGCGACGATCGACGCGGTCTGGCTCGTCGGGATGATGGGCTCGGGCAAGACGAGCGTCGGTCGCCGACTCGCAGCGCGTCTTGGGCGGCGCTTCGTCGACACCGACCAGGAGACCGAGCGGGCGGCGGGTGTGAGCGTACGGCAGATCTTCGCGCGCGAAGGAGAGGCGGGGTTCCGCGCGCGCGAGCGCGCGGCGATCGAAGCCGTCGCCGGATCGGGTGCCGTCGTGTCTCTCGGGGGCGGCGCGGTGGCGCAGCCGGGCGTCGCCGAACGGCTCGCCGCGACCGGAACGGTCGTCTATCTGCGCGCTCGGCCGGAAACGCTGCTGCACAGAGTCGGTGAAGCGCGAACGCGGCCGCTGCTCCGGGAGGTTCCGAAGGCGCAGCGGCTCACGAAGCTCCGCAGCCTGCTCGAGGAACGACGACACCACTACGAGCGCGCCGGCATCGTGGTCGATACGGACGATGCAGACGTGGAGGCCGTCGTCGCCGAGATCGTGCGGCGACTGGGAGGGCAGGGACGTGAGGGGAGCTAGCGTGAGCGAGCGTCGCCGCGTCACGGTCGCGCTCGGCGAACGCTCGTACCCGATCGAGATCGGCGCCGGGACGCTTCGCGACGCGGGCGGCGCCATTGCGGAGCGCACGGGGGCCTCGCGGGTCGTGGTCGTGACCGAGCCTGCGATCGGCCGGCGTCACGGTCCTGCGCTGCTCCGCGGGATGAAGGCGGCGGGACTCTCGGTCGCACGCATCGAGGTGCCGCGCGGCGAGACACACAAGAGTCTGCGACAGGCGAGCCGGATCTACGAGGCGCTGCTTCGTGCTGGGGCCGACCGCAGTACCGCAATCGTCGCGCTGGGTGGCGGCAAGGTCGGCGATCTCGCGGGCTTCGTGGCCGCGACCTGGCTACGTGGCGTGCCCTTCGTTCAAGTGCCGACGACGCTGCTCGCGATGGTCGATTCGAGCATCGGCGGGAAGGTGGCCGTCAACCTGCCGCAGGGCAAGAACCTGGCGGGCGCGTTCCACCAGCCTCGTCTGGTCTGGATCGACGCTCGGACGCTCGAGACCCTCGCGGCCCGCGAGCGTGCGGCCGGAATGGCCGAGATCGTGAAGGCCGCCGCGATCCTCGACGCGGACTTCTTTGCGAGGCTCGAGCGGGATGCAGGGCGTGCGCTGGCCCTCGAAATGGACGCACTGCTGCCAGTGATCGCGCGCGCGTGCGCGATCAAGGCAGACGTGGTCGCCAGGGACGAGCGCGAAACGGGCCTTCGGATGCTGCTCAACTTCGGGCACACCGTGGGCCATGCGATCGAGGCGCTGCAGCGTTATCGCGGGATCCTCCACGGCGAGGCGGTCGCGATAGGGATGGTCTGGGCGGGGCGCCGGTCGGAGGAGCTCGGACTCGCTCCCGGCGGGACGGCCGCACGCCTGCGAGATCTGCTCGCGCGTTGCGCCCTCCCTGCAGCGCCTCCGGTCTTCGAGCGGAGAGCTTATCTCGCCGCGCTGCGCGTCGATAAGAAGCGTACGGACGCTCGGATTCGCTACGTCGTCCTGCGCGGAATCGGCAAGGCGGACACGGTTCCGCTCACCCCCGAGCAGATCCTTCCCGCCGCTGCGTTCCGGGAGGCCGTTCGCCCAGGCCGTCGCGGCGGCGGGCGCGAGTGAGGAGACCGGATGCTCCAGGACGCGGAGAGTCCCGAGGTCGAACGGACGGGGTCGGGCGTGATCGAACGAGCAGAACGCGCGCGCCGCGCGGGAGACCCTGTTCGGGCCGCTGCGGTCGCACGCGAAGCGCTCGGGAGCGCGGACGACGGGGCTGCGCGGGCTGCGCTTGCGCTCGCGCTGCTCGACCTCGGCCAGATCGACGAAGCCCGCCACAGCCTCGAGCGACTCCTCGAGAGCCTGCTGGGCGAGAGCGTCTCGCACGCAGGAGCAGGCTTCGACGAGGGCGTGTCGGCGGCGAGCGTGATCGCCGACGGTACCGTTGCGGCTGCGACGGCCGCGACCCTCGAGCTCGTGAGCTCGCTCGACGACGACGATTTCGACCGGGCGATGGAGGAGGCCGAGGCGCAGCGCGAGCTCATGTTCGATGCCGACTCCGTGGCCGGGGACGTGCTCCGCGAGGTGCCGGCCGAACTCTACGACGAGCTGCTTCCCTCGGAGGACTCGCCGTTCGCAACGCGTACGTTCGCCGACCTGCTCGAGCGACAGGGACACGAGGCGCAGGCGGAGTCTCTTCGCAGCAGCCTCGCGCGACGAGTCGGCGACGTGACCGAGGAGGTCGCTGCGATCGACGAAGACACCGGGCGCGTGCTCGCGACGCTGGAGCGCTGGCTCGAGAACCTGAGGAGGACCGCGACATGAGCTTCGACGCAATCCTGCAGCGCATCGTCGACGAGTGCGGAGGCGGCCTCGGCGTGGCGCTCATGGGCAGCGATGGGATTCCGATCGCGCAGGCGATCGCGTCCCGGCGATCGCAGGTCTTCGATGTCGACGACATGGCCGCGGCGGGAGTCGAGTTCGGGCGTATCCTCGACGAGATCCGCAAGGTCGCCGACGCTCTCGACGGCGGCGTCCTCGGCGAAGTCGTCGTGACGCTCGCGCGCTTCACCGTCGTCCTGCGGGTGATCGACGCCGACAGCTTCGTGGCGCTCGCGCTCGCTCCCGATGGCAACCTCGGGCGGGCGCGCTATCTCGTCCGGCGGCATCTGCTCGCGCTTCGCGAGGAGATGTAGAGAGGGGTGTCATGCCGGACCCGCTCCGCATCCTGTTGGTTCATGGACCGAATCTCAACCTGCTGGGGTCGCGCGAACCCGCGATCTACGGCAATGCAACGCTCGAGGAGATCAACGCGAGCCTCGCCGCCGTCGCAAAGGGCGAAGGCGCCGAGATCGAGTTCTTCCAGTCGAACCACGAAGGAGCGCTGATCGACCGGATCCAGGAGGCGCCCGCCTTCTTCGACGGCATCGTCATCAACCCCGGCGCGCTGACGCACACGAGTATTGCGCTACGTGATGCGCTGGCGGCGACGAAGCTTCCGGTGGCCGAGGTGCATCTGTCGAACGTTCACGCGCGCGAGGAGTTCAGAAGACACTCGTTCGTGTCTCCGATCGCGGTCGGCGTCGTGTGTGGTTTCGGGGCGGCGAGCTATCGGCTCGGACTCGAAGGGCTCCTGGCGCGGCTGCGCGAGGCGCCAGCGCCCGCGTGACCCGGTCCGGACCGGACCCCTCGTCCCGGATGCCGGAGCAGTGGCGCCTGATCCTCGACTCGCCGGCCGACGGCGTGTGGAACATGGCCGTCGACGAGACGCTTCTCGCGTCCGTGCAGGCGGGCGGCGTCCCGACGCTTCGTCTCTACGGATGGCGCGGCCCCTGGCTCTCGCTCGGCTACGCACAGCCGCTCCCGCCGGGCCTCGTGAGCGCGTGCGCGCGGGCGGAGGTCGGAATCGTTCGGCGCGTCACGGGGGGCGCGGCGGTCCTGCACGGCGCCGACGTCACCTATTCGCTGACTGCGCCGGAAGCGGCGCTCCCCGACGGGCTGCGCGCTTCGTACGCGCTGGTCTCACGCGCGCTGCTGCGCGCGCTTGGCGAGCTGGGTGTGAGCGCGTACCCGGCGAGCGGACCGGCTCCGACGACGCGGGAGCGCCCCTTCGACTGCTTCGAGCGACCGGGGCAGGACGAGATCTGCGTGGGGGGGCGCAAGCTCGCCGGGAGTGCGCAGCGCCGGGCAGGCGGAGCGGTGCTCCAACACGGATCGGTGCGCCTCGGTGACGACGCCATCCCGGCGGCGCAGGCCGCAGGCATCGCGCCGGACGCGGCGACGAACCTGGCGGCGCTCGGCGTCCAGGTCCCCGATCGTACGCTGCGAAGTGCGCTGGTCGACGCGTTCGCCGCGGAGCTGGACGTCGGATTCGAGCCGGCGACACTCGCGAGCGAAGAGAGGCGCATGGCCCTCGCCCGATATCGCGAGCGTCGGGCGAAACCCTGGGCTCCGCCTTCTCAGCCCGGGCTCCTTGCCTCAAGGCCCCCTCTCGCCAGCCGATAAAGCTGCGGAGAGGGGTTTCTCCCCTCGGCTTCCCCCCACCGAGGCGAGGGACCGTGGCCGTCAACAAGCGCAAGATCCTCGAGGCCGCGCAGAAATACCTTCAGAAGGGAGTGCTCGACCGCGCCCTCAAGGAGTATCGCACCCTCCTCGAGGTCGATCCGCGCGACTGCAGCGCCCGACTCAAGCTCGGCGACATCCACCTGCGGCTCGGTGAGAAGGGCGAGGCGGTCAACGCGTATCTGCGGGTTGCCCAGCAGTTCATGAAAGAGGGCTTCGACGCGAAGGCCGTCGCTCTCTTCAAGCAGATCGCGAAGCTCGCTCCTGAACAGACGGAAGTCTTCGTTCCCCTCGCCGAGCTGTATCAGCGCCTCGGCCTCGTTGCCGAGGCGATGTCTGCGCTCCAGGTCGCGACCGAGGGGTTCCAAAAGGCCGGTCGCAAGCGCGAAGCCCTCGATCTGCTGCGAAAGGCAGCGGCCCTCGATCCGTCGAACACCACGAGCCGCCTCAAGATCGCCGAGCTGCTGCGCCAGCAGGACATGACGGCCGAGGCGCTCGCCGAGTACGACGAGGTGGCGACCGAGCTCGAACGAGCTGGCGAACACGAGGCGCTGGCCTGCGTCTATGAACGCATTCTCGAGATCGAACCCACGCGACTGGCCACGGTGCTGGCGCTGGCACGCCTATCGCTCGCGAGTGGATCCGCCGAGCGTGCGTGCACGCTCGCCGGACACGCCGCCGGTGACCATCCCGATCTGATCGACGCGCTCGAGCTGCACGCCGAGGCGCTCCAGGCGCTCGGCCGGGCCGTCGAGGAGACCGAGCCCGTGTTCCGGCGCCTCGCCGAGGCACACCGCGAGCGCGGCAATGAAGAGCGTGCTCGCGAGATCCTGCAGCGGTTCCTTCCGGCCTGCGACTTGACGCTGAGCGGTGTTGCTGCGCTCGATCTCGGGACGGCCGATGGCCCGGCGCCGGAGGGATCGTACTTCGAAGCGTCGTTCGTCGAGTCGACGGGTCCCTCACTGGCAGGGCTGCCCGAGACCGAACTCGCCGCAGCAGGCGCGCCGGCCGCCGGTGGCATCGCGTCCGATCTCTCGGAGCCTCCGGAGGCCGATCTAGAGCAGCTTCTCGCCGAGGCCGGTGTGTACGTACGCTTTGGCAAGCGCGACCGGGCAATTGCGAGCCTCGAAGCCGCGCTGGCCCGGCAGCCCGATCACCCGGGCGTCCGCGAGCGGCTCGCGGCCGTACTGGCCGAGGGCGGCGAGGCCGCGCATGCAAGCAGTCTGGTGGATGACGCCGCGGCGTCACCGGCAGCGCCGGATGACTCCGAGTCCGACGTGGCGAGCGACCTCGCCGAGATGTCGCTCGACGAGTTCGTGATCGAGCACGACAGGAGCCCCGAAGCCGAGCCGATCGCGCCTGCGCAGCCGGTTGCATTCGCGCAGAGCGTCGACGCAGAGCGCCACGATGGCGCTCCTGCGGACTGGGCGATCGGCACCGGCGGCGAGTTCGAGGTGGAGTTCGATCTCTCGGAGGCGTGCGACCCCAGCGGCTTCGCGCGAGACGAGAGCGCGGCGCCTTGCGAGTCGCACGAGTCGGGCGGTCTGGAGATCGAGCTGGAAGCCGGCGCCGGGGAGACTTCGACGCCGGCCGTTGCACGCTCTGCCGCGAGCGAGAGCGTGACAGCAGGCTCGGCCCCGGCTTCGCCCAAGCAGATCCTCGAGGGGCTCGAAGAGGCAGCGTTCTACGTCCAGCAGGGGCTCGGCGAAGAGGCCGAGCGCATCTATCGACGCATCCTCGAGATCGCACCGACGAACCCGCAGGCGCTCCTCGGACTCGGCGAGATTGCAGCGGCGCGGGGCGACGATCCCGCAGCCGGCCAGGCCCCGATCGAGGCCGATTCAGCGCTCGAGGAGTCGGTATCGGAGGCCCCTCGGAGCGAGGGGAATCTGGCGCTCGAGGGAGCCGAGGCGGGATCGCCTGGTGACGATCTTGCGGAGTGGGATGATTTTGCTCCGGCTGCCGTCGACGCCGAGATCGAGCCGGCCTTCGACGTCGAATCTCCAGAAGGCGTCGAGATCGAAGCCGAGGCGCCGGTGCTCGAATCCGTCGCGCAGGAGCTCACGATCGAGAACGAGCCCGGCGTGGCGAGGCTCGTCGACGGGCAGACCACGACATCGGTGGCCCCCGAAGTCGCTGGAGAGCCGTCGCACTTCGACCTCGCAGCAGAGATCTCGCATGCACTGGGAACCGACGACGCGACCGCGTGCGGAGCCGGTCCGCAGCCCGAGGAGAGCCTCGAGGCCATCTTCGACGAGTTCAAGCGAGGCGTTCGAAAGACACTCACCGCTGCGGATCACGAGACGCACTACGATCTCGGCATCGCCTACCGCGAGATGGGTCTCGTCGAGGATGCGATGGGCGAGTTCCAGATCGCGCTCGAATCGCCCGCGCGGCGCATCGACTGTCTCCATCTGCTGGGCGTTTGCGCTCGCGAGCTCAAGCGCCCGAACGATGCCGTGGCCTTCTTCGAGCAGGCGCTCGCCGACGTCGCGCTTCCGCCGTCGCGGCGAGCAGCGATCCGCTTCGATCTGGCGATTGCGCTGGAGGAGCGCGGGGAACTCCGAGCCGCGCTTGCAGCGTTCGAAGAGGTCGCGGCCGAAGAGCCGTCTCACCCCGGTCTCGCTGAGCGGATCGACGCGCTTCGTGCGGTCTCGACGCTCACCGCGTCGGAGACGAAGAGCGACGAGGTCGCCGAAGTCTATGAATCGTTCGACGATCTCATCGCGCACGCGGAAGCCGACCTCGTGAGCGGCAACGCTGCGACAGACTCGCAGGCGAGCGAGACGAAGTCGTCCGCTCCGGAAACCGGCGATCGCCCCCGGGCGGCGCCCGCGTCCGGCACGTCGCCGCGGCGCCGGAAGATCTCGTTCGGTTAGGAGTCCTCCGTGGAGCATCTCGAACACTTCGGGCTGTCGCGCGATCCGTTCGTGAAGGACCCTGTGGCCGCTCTTCATTTCGAGAGCGACGCCGTCACGGATGCCGAGCGGAGACTGCTCCGGGCCTGCCTGCAGCGACGCGGCCTCGGCGTGCTGACCGGAGGCATCGGTCTCGGCAAGAGCACGGTCGTTCGCCGCCTGCTCGAGCAGCTCGATGAGGAGCGTTTCGATGCCCACCTGCTCGTGCTCGTCCACGGCGGCGTCGAGGGCGCATGGCTGATGATGCGACTCGCGCACCTGCTCGGAGTCGACTCACCGTCGCAAGAGCGCTCTCGGCTCTGTGGAGAGATCTTCGACCGCCTGGCTGCTCTCCATGAAGAGGGTCGTCACGCCGTACTGCTCGTCGACGATGCGCAGCTCCTGGCTCGCAAAGAGCCGCTGGCCGAGCTTCGCGGCCTGCTCTGTCTCGAGCACGAAGGCCAGCACCTGTTGTCGGTCGTGCTTGCCGGCGGAGCCGAGCTCGAACGCGGGATCGTGCTCGACCCGGGCCTCGCGCAGCGCGTCGACGTCGGAGTGTGTCTCGCACCTCTCGACGAAGAGGGCGTATCGGCCTTCGTCGCGCACCGTCTTCGGGTGGCGGGCGCCGAACCAGCGCTATTCGATGCTGTGGCGCTCCGTGAGATCGCAAGACGCAGCGGCGGCGTTCCGCGACTCGCACTCACGCTCGCGGACAACGCGCTCCACGAAGCGTGGCTGCTCGGGGCAGCCCGCGTCGGCCCCGAGGCCGTCGAGCGCGCCACGCGGCATCTCGGTCTCGCGCTCACGTCGATCGCAGCGCCCGTCCTGCCTCTCCCGGACGCAGCGCTCGTGGAGCCAGGCGAGAGTGGCCTGTTCGGCCTCACGCGCCGCGATCGAACCGAGCCCGAGGTCGCGCCGCTCTTCGATGGGATCGAGCTCGAGGCGACCGCGATCCTGCCCGAAGACGGCCCGCCCAAGGACGACGACCTCGAGACCCTGCTCGAAGACGAGGTCGGCTGACCCCCACGAGCCCACCTCGCAATGCCGCGCGCCGTCGCGGCTCCAGGGGGCCCGCTTGCCTCGCGCGCGCCGCCGTGCGACCGTTCTGGCGATCGCGGGAATAGCTCAGTTGGTAGAGCATCAGCTTCCCAAGCTGAGGGTCGCGGGTTCGAATCCCGTTTCCCGCTCCAGGATTCCGAAGCGCCTCCGCGCAGTGGCAGCGGGGGCGCTTCGCGTTTGGGCAGCCTTTCGCGCAGACCGACCCTGCCCGCGGTCACCGCACGCCGAGGCTCCAGTCGAGGTCCGAGCGTGCATGACGCTCGAATCGGGCGGCGCCGGCGCCGCTCAGGTGGCTGCGGTCGGCGAAGAGGAGGCGGCCGTCGCCGTCGACGGCGCTGCACAGCCCGTCTGCGCAGAAGGTCGATGCGGGGTCGACCCAGCGACGGCCGGGATGGCCCGTCACGACCGCTTCGAGGGTCTTGCGAAGCGCGGACACGTAGGGCTCGCCGGCCGACACCGTCTGGCGACAGCGTGCGAGGTCTCCTGAGAATCGGTGCGCGCGCATCACGCAGTTGACGGGGTCGTGTCCGAAGTCGGGGACGGGCCCCACCAGCAGAATGCGCTCGACGCCGGCGGCTTCGAGCGCCGAGAGAGAGACGAGGAGTCGCTCGCGCAGAAAGGCCAGAGCGTCCTCCGCAACGGGTCCGTCCGACG
The DNA here is from genome assembly GCA_020849175.1 of Deltaproteobacteria bacterium. Taxonomy (GTDB): domain Bacteria; phylum Myxococcota_A; class UBA9160; order UBA9160; family UBA9160; genus MYXO. The sequence continues at coordinate 15,719 of JADLGR010000164.1, read as the reverse complement.
GCCCGATCTGCGACGTGCGCCCGTGACCCGAGACGTCCGGCGTGCCGAGGTACATCATCCAGTTCTGCGCGATGATGGCGGATCTCACGGCAGGCTTCGTCTCGTGCAGCGCTGCGAGCGTCTCGTCCCAGAAGCCGCGACAGCGATCGAGTCGCATCCCTTTCGCGAAGACGTCGACGTCGAGAAGCGCGAGGCAGCCGAGGCGGGTCGACTGAACGAGCTCGACGGCTTCGCCGCTTGCCGCCTGCGTGAGCGTCTGCGCCAGCACGCCCGCGTGTGAGTCGCCCATGAGGATCGCCGATGCTCTCGCCGGGCGCGGCGCGGCAGTCGCGACTCCGTTCCCGGGCTGCGCGAGGCCCTCCTGCGTGGGCGCACTCTGCGCTGCGAGCAGAGCCGTCCGCTCTGTCGCCGCAGCGGCTTGCAAGCGCTGGAACTCGCTCTGACCCGTGATCGCGAAGGCGGCGAGGATCGCGGCCGCGAACCCGACGACGAGTCGCGGGCGGCGCAGGAGCGCGCCGCGGCTACGCCGAACGGGACGCTCGACGAGACGGTAGGTGACGAAGGCGACTGCGAACGCGACGGTCACGAGGCACAGATCACGCTGGAGGGGTGCTGCATCGGGAAGAGCGAGCCGTCCGAAGACGAGAAGCGGCCAGTGCCAGAGATACCAGCCGTACGACAGGAGTCCGATCCCGGCCAGCGCTCCGGCCGACATCCAGCGTGCCATCCGCGTTCGCGGGCTCGTCAGATTGGCGGCGATCAGGAGCACCGAACCGGCTACGGGAAGAGCGACGAAGAGCGCCGGGTAGGGTGTTGTGGCATCGAAGCACGTGGTCGCGACGACGATCGCGGCGAGACCGAGTGGCGCGAGCCAGGGTCGCAGCGGTGCGGGCGATCGCGCCACGAACGGAAGCAGGAGCGAAACGAGCCCGCCTGCGGCGAACTCCCAGGCGCGCAGCGGCATGAGGAAGAACGCCGCGTTGTACTCGGGATCGGTGAAGCGAACGGAGGCGAGCAGTGACGCCGCGAACAGCCCGGCGACGACGAGGCCCGCTGCCGCTCGAGATCGCCCTCGGAGGCGGCGCCAGGCGCCGTGAACGGCCATCGCCGCGAGTGGAGCGACCAGATAGAACTGCTCCTCGACCATGAGCGACCACGTGTGCAAGAGCGGCTTGACCTGGATCGCGCGTCCGAAGTAGTCGCCCTCGCTCCGCAGGAAGTGGTGGTTTGCGTACATAAGCGCGGAGGAGACGATCTCGTGGCGAAACTCTCGCAGATCGTCGGGCGTCACCAGCGCGACGCGGGCCACGAGCGCGCTCGCGACGAGCACGAGCAGGAGCGGCGGCAAGATGCGCAGGAAGCGGCGGGCGTAGAACGTCCAGAGACGAAAACGTCCCGACGCGAGGCCGGCCTCGATCTGGCCGAGGATCAGGTAGCCCGAGATCACGAAGAAGACATCGACGCCCACGAATCCGCCCGAGAAGCCGGGCAGGTGCGCGTGATAGCCCACGACGGCGAGGATCGAGATCGCGCGAAGGCCATCGATGTGTGCGCGACGGTGGGCTGTCGGACTCTCGGCGGGCCGCGCGGTTCGGCGACGCACGCCAATCTGCGAGGCGTCATCGCCCGGTGTCGCGAGAGGCGTGCGGCGCGGCGACGTCAGAGCGTTCGGCCGACGACGAAGATCCTTCGGTCGAGCGGATAGCGGTGCCCGTCCTCCCCGGGGACGTGCAGTCGGTCCAGCACCACGCCGTGCCGGGAGAGCAGCGCCTCGTACTCCTCTTCCGTCGCCCCAAAGGGGTCGTCCTCGGTGCTGTGCTCAGGGCCGTGCAGTGCGCTCCACTCGACGAACGCCAGCCCGCCTGGCCGCAGACAGCTCAGCCAGCGGCGAATGCACAGATCGGGATCGTAGGAATGGTCGAGACAGTTGCTGTAGATGAAATCCACGGCGCCGATCCACTCCGGCTTCGTCTCGTGAAAGTCCCAGCGGATCATGTGCTCGTGGCCGGCCGCCGTATCGGAGATGTCCGTACCGAGGACCTCGATCTCGAGCTGCTCGCGGAGCTGCCGCACTTCCCAGCCCGCCTTCGCACCGTGACACAGGCCGAAGCGCGCGCCGGGAATCCGCGCCTTCACGGCCTCGGCGACCGCGGTCATCTCGCGCTCGGTCGCCCAGACCCGGTCGATCTGGCGCCGGTTCTTCTTCTCCTGCCGCCGTCTGTACTGGCGGTAGCTCCGATACTGGTGCAGGCGCATCGCGGTCGCATCGTGCGCCGAGGCCCCCTCCGAGTCAAGACGGCGCTGGCAGCGATCAGCGTGCGCGGGGCCCGGTGGTGGAGGGTCTTCCGGCCGGCGCCAGCTCTACGAGGCCTGCGGCGGCGATGAGCGCCGCTCCGATGCCCTCGCGGGCGCCGAAAGGCTCGTCCGCCAGGAGCGCCGCCGTGGCGAGGGAGACGGCGATCTCGAGCATGAACAGGACTGCTGCACGCCCGGGCTCGAGGCGGCTTGCGCCGAAGATCGTGAGCCAGACGACCGGCAGCATCCACGCCAGAGCGAAAGCGAGCAGCCAGCCGAGCGGCAGCGCGACCGCCTCCGCAGGGGCGTGGGCCACGGCGCCGGCGTCGTGTGCCCCCGGAACGAGCCGAACCAGAAGATACGCGGGCGCGAGGAAGGCGAACTGCGCGACCACTCGGTCCAGTGCGGTCTGCCGTGGTGTCGGGAGGAAGAAGACCATCGTCGCAGCCCACGCGATCCCGGCAACGAGCGCCATCCAGTCGCCGGCCGTGTTCGTCGCCGGCGCTGCGCCTCCGGGGCCGTAGACGACCACAAGACCGGCCAGACCGATGCCGATCGACAGGAGCCGCCGCAGCGTGATTGGCTGCGCGAGGCGAAGCCGGGCGAGCAGCGCAGTCCAGACGGGCATCAGATAGAAGAGCAGCACCACCCGCGCGATGCTCCCGCGTACGAGAGCCTCGGAGTAGAGCGCGATCGAGATCGCAAGACCGAGGCCTGCGCCGGCAAGTGCGAGGCCACCGCGGCGAAGCTCCGACCGCCGGTGGATCGCGAAGGGCACGAGCACCAGGAGAGGAAGCGCGAAGCCGGCCGCCGTGAGTCGCGCCGCGACCTCACCGCTCTCGTTGAGCGCACGCAGCGGAATCCAGAGAGTTCCCCACAGAAGGGCGGAGGCGAGAATCGGAAGGCTCGCCGTGAGATCGCTGCGTCGGAACATGCACTCCCCGCGGCGGTCGTGCCGGAAGCAGAGGATAGGCCGTTCCTGACGCGCGGAGCTTCGAGACGGTGGCGTCTCGGGTGGCTATGACCGCGGTCATAGGACGACCGCGCACGGCTCCGCGAGCATGGCGGAGCCCCGGAGCGTACGCGCGCGGCCTCCTTCGGCGCTGCACCGCGGCGAGAGCCCCCAATCCGCACGGACAACGACTCGGGAGGAATGCACGTGAAGACGCTCACCGACGTCCATCTCTCGGACGTGAACGCCGTCTACAGCGGCGCTGAAGGCGACCTCTGGGAGCTCATCATGGGCCAGCAGATCCACATGGGCGGCTTCAAGTCGTCGATGGACCTTGCCGACCGTGCGGGTATCGGTGCCGGCCAGCGCGGCGTCGACCTGTGCTGCTGCAACGGCGCGGGCATGCGTTTTCTGGTGCGCTTCCGGGGTGTCGCCGCCATGACCGGCGTCGATGCGACGAACGCCGTGATCGAGCGTGGGCGCATGCGCTGCAAGGAAGAGGGCCTCGACGACCGTATCACGTTCGAGCTCGCCGACGTCTGCGCGAGCGGCCTTCCGGCAGGCGGGGCGGACTTCGTGTGGGGTGAGGACGCGTGGTGCTACGTCGAAGACAAGCCTCGCCTGATCGCCGAAGCAGCGCGCATCGTTCGGAAGGGTGGCGTGATCGCCTTCACGGACTGGGTCGAGGGGCCCGCCGGGCTCTCGGCCGCAGAGGCCGAGCGGTATCTGCGCTTCATGAAGTTCCCGACTCTCGCGAGCATCGCGGACTATCGCGATCTGCTCGAGCGAAGCGGATGCAGCGTGACGGAGGCCTCGGACACCGGCCGCTTCGCGTCCCACATCGATCTCTATCTCCAGATGGTCGACATGCAGCTCACGTACGATGCGCTTCGGATCCTTGGCTTCGACGGCGATGCCGTTGCAGGCGTTGCGGGAGAGATGGTCTTCCTCCAGCAGCTCGCACACGCCGGCAAGATCGCGCAGGGTAGGTTCATCGCGCGCAAGAGGTGATCTGACACCTTTTCGCCGCAGTGTCCACCTCCAGTGCATGCCGCACGAGAGCGGCAGTCGGAGGCGGAAGTGGAGCGTCTGGGTCGCGCGGGAGCGCGCCTGCTCGTGGCGGCGATGGTCGTGTTCGGATCGACACAGGCGAGCGCGAGCCCGGTCCTGGTCGAGGTCGACTACCTCACGACCCACGGCCAGAGCTGCGTGCGCTCGTTCTGCGTCCCGCTCACACCGGGCGTGACGTTCGCCAAGAGCTTCACGCTCGACTCTGCACAGCTCGGCGTCGATGGGCTCTACGATGTCGCTGCGACGCTGACGCCGGCCTTCGTCTTCCCGCCCGGCACGACGTCCTCGGCGCTCAGCGTGCTCGCGGTGGTTTCCAGCGGCGCGGTCACCGACCTGCGGATCCACTTCTACGAAAGTGGGAGCGTGACGGTGCCGATCCTCGGAACGACCTACAGCGCACAGGCTTTCGATGCGAGCGCCGGAGCGTGGTCCGGCAGCAGCTCGTCGTCCAGCTCGCTCAGCTACGGATCGGGGAGCTCCGGCGGCACCTACACCGTGACGATGGTCCCGGAGCCGGCGAGTCTCGCGCTCGTCGCTCTCGGACTCCTCGTTCTCGGACGCGGCTCTCGTCGTTAGACGAGCGACCCGAGTGCCGCATCCCGCAGCACGGCGATGATCTCGGCCGACTCGAGCTTCGCCGCACCGCCGACGACGAGGCACGGCGCCTGCTCCTTGCCCGAGACGCGCACGAGCTCGCTTCTCGCGGCGGCGTCTTCGGTCACGTTGCGCACGGGCAGCTTCGCGGCGAGGTGCAGGTTGTCACGCGCCAGCAGCACGGCACGCGAGAAGCCACAGCGACTCTTCACGTAGAGCACCGCGTCGGACGCGAGACCCGCGGGCTTCGAGAACGGTACGACCGGCGTACGCGCCTCACGATCGCTCTGTGCGCAGAGGGCGGCCAGATCGTCGATTCCTCGCTGACCGCCGGGGCCGACGGACGAGGCGTGCCGGACGACGCCCGCGCTGTCGATCACGATCGTCGCGCGGTCGGTGATGCCGGGGCCGTCGAGATACACACCCAGGCTCTTCGCCATCGCGCCCTTCGGCTCGAAGTCGGAGAGGAGCGGGAACGAGATGCCCCCGAGGTCTCGGGCCCAGTTCGCATGGCTGTAGACGCTGTCGACGCTGACACCCAGCACCTGGGTGTTGGCATCCCGGAACCGCGGAAGCAGCGCCTCCACGGCCGGGACTTCCGTGCTTCAGGTGGGCGTCCAGTCGAGCGGGTAGAAGAGCAGACACACGTGGTGTCGCCCACGAAAGTCGGACAGCCGGACCTTGCGGCCGAGATGGTCCGCGAGCGTGAAGTCCGGGGCGGTAGCGCCGGGGGAGATCATGCGGATCGACCTCTCGTTTCGCTCGTCTCGGGGAGGACCCCGCTCACCAGCTTTCACCGCTGCGTAGCAGCGCTGCGATATCCGCAGCCGGCAGCGGCTTCGCGAACAGGTAGCCCTGCCCGTATCCGCATCGTAGCTCACGAAGCCGCTGGCGCTGCTCCTCGGTCTCGATGCCCTCGGCGATCACGGTCAGCCCGAGACCGAGGGCCAGTGCGACGATGCCCTGGCAGATCTGCGTCTCTCTCGCGCCGGGGCCCATGGCCCAGACGAAGGTGCGGTCGATCTTGAGCGCGGTGAGCGGGAGGCGGTGCAGGTAGGACAGCGACGAGTAGCCCGTGCCGAAGTCGTCGATGCTGATGCCGATACCGAGGGCTCGGAGCTCGGCGAGACGCTCGCCGGCGGTCTCGGCGTCCTGCATCACCGCCGACTCGGTGATCTCGAGGCTGAGCCGTCCGGGCTCGAGGCCTGTCTCCTCGAGGAGCTCGATGACCCACGCGACGAGATCGGCCTCGACGATCTGCCGGCCGGAGAGGTTGACGCTCAGCGTGAGCGGCGCGGCGCCTTCGATCTCTCGGCTCCAGCGCGCCATCTGTCCGCACGCTTCTTGCAAAATCCAGCGGCCGAGGCGGTGGATGAGCCCGGTCTCTTCGGCGATCGGGATGAACTCCCCCGGCTCGACGATGCCACGCTCGGGATGCTCCCAGCGCAGGAGGGCCTCGAAGCCCGCCAGCCGGCCCGTCTCGAGCGAGACGACGGGCTGGTAGTAGGCCCGGAACTCTTCGCGTTCCACTGCGCGACGCAGCGCGCTCTCGATCTGGAGACGAGCGACGGCGCGCTCGTGCATGCGACGGTCGAAGATCTGGTAGCGCGCGCCACCGGCGGCTTGGGCGGCGTCCATTGCGGTGTCTGCGTCGCGCAGCATGTCCTCGGCGGCGTCGTAGCGATCGCCGTAGAAGGCGATGCCGATGCTCGCCGTGGTGTACACCTCCTCGACGCCGATCGAGATCGGGTCGTGGATCGCCTGCTGCAGGCGGCTCACGGCGCGGATCGCGTCCGAGGGGTCACCGAGATCGTCGAGAAGGACTGCGAATGCGTCGCCACCGATGCGCGCGGCGGAGTCTGCGGCGCGCAGACACTGCGTGATCCGCCGCGCGATGGCCACGAGCAGGCGATCGCCTGCCAGATGACCGAGGCTGTCGTTGATCAGCTTCACGCGATCGAGGTCGAGCAGGACGACGGCGAACCGATACTCTTCGCGACGGCGGGCGCGCCACAGCGAGCGATTCACGCGGTCGGTGAAGAGCGCGCGGTTCGGAAGGCCTGTGAGCGCGTCGTGGAAGGCGTCGTGGAGAAGACGCTCCTCGGCGAGCTTGCGCTTGGTGACGTCCGCCTGCGAGCCCGCCATGCGAACGGCACGGCGCCCTTCGTCGAAGACGGCGAGCCCCCGTGCGAGAACCCAGAGGTGGCTTCCATCGCGGTGTCGGATTCGGAACTCGCACTCGAAATGGTCCGACTCGCCCGCCAGATGCGCATCGAGATCGGCCCGTAGACGCGCAGCGTCGTCGGGGTGTACGCGTTCCAGCCAGACATCGAGGGTCTCGGCAGGAGCGTCCTCGCCGAGGCCTACCATCGCTTTCCAGCGCGGTGAGTAGTAGACGCGTCCGGTCGCGAGGTTCCAGTCCCACAGTCCATCGTTCGCAGCGCGGGCGGCGAGTGCGTAGCGCTCCTCGCTCTCGCGCAGCGCCGCCTCGGCCGTCTCACGCGTCTCAGGCTGTCGGCTCGCGGCGTCGCCACGGCGCCGGGCGACGCGCTCGCCATCGGCCGGTCGGAGCGGCGGGGCAGGCGCAGACTCGTGCCCGAGCACTCGTCGCGACGTGCGCCTGCGCGCGGGGGTCGGCTTGGACATTCGGCCAGGGCTCCGTTCACGATCATCGGGCTTGCATCCGTATCGACCGACGGAGCGGCCGGGGTGAGCCTCCCGGAGAGGCCTTCAACGCGCCTCTTCTCAAGAGAAGGCCGGATCCTGCCGCTACGGGCTTCGAGGGGGCCAGATGCGGGACGCGCGCCAGAGCAGGCTCCATCCCGCGCAGCACGACGCGCTCACCGGCCTCGCGCATCGCGGGTGCGGCCACGCGCGACTCGAGGCAGCCCTCGCGCGGGCGAGGGCGGACCGCAGTGCGCTCGCACTCGTGATGCTCGATATCGAGCGATTCCACGCGCTCAATGCGGCGCTGGGGCATGCGGCCGGTGACGGCGTGTTGCAGGAAGTCGCGCGAAGGCTCGTCCGCGAGACCGGTCCGCGGGACACGGTGGCGCGCTTCGGGAGCGACGAGTTCTTCATCCTGCTCGCGCGGCTCGATTCGGCGACGGCCCTCGCCGACGCCGACCGGCTCGTTGCACGGCTCACGCGCGAGGTCGACGTGGGCGGTCTTCGCATCCCGCTGCGCGTCCGGGCGGGCGTCGCGCTCCATCCCGATCACGGCAGCGACGCGGTGGCGCTCTTACGGCGGGCCGATCTCGCGCTGCGGCAGGCAAAGGAAGGGCACTCCCGGCTCGCCGTCTACGAGAGCGGTCACGAGGAGCGCCAGCTTCGCCGGCTCGGAATCGTCCACGCGCTTCGAGACGCGGTCACGGGCGGTCAGCTCGCGCTCGAGTATCAGCCCAAGCTCGAGCTTCGATCGCGCACGATCGAGCAGACCGAGGCGCTGCTTCGCTGGCGGCACCCGGCGCTCGGAGCAACGGCCCCGGACGAGTTCATCCCGCTTGCCGAGCAGACGGGGCAGATCGAGCCGCTCACGCGCTGGGTGCTCGGTCAAGTGTTGCAACAGATGCGCGCATGGCGCTCGTGTGGGGTCCATGTCGGTGCTGCCGTCAATCTCTCGGCGCTCGATCTCTCGGCGCCCGACCTTCCCACCGCGATCGCCGGGCTGCTCGGCGCGCACGGCGTCGAGGCGCACGATCTCACGCTCGAGATCACCGAGAGTGCGCTCATGCACCAGCCCGATGTGGCGCGAGCCGGTCTCGAGAGCCTCCACGCTCTCGGCGTCCGCCTCGCACTCGACGACTTCGGCGTCGGCTTCTCGTCGCTCTCACGGCTGAGGCGTCTCCCGGTCGACGAGCTGAAGATCGACCGCTCCTTCGTCTCGGGCTTGTGCGTAGAAGGGCGTCAGTTGCGCCTCGTTCGCTCGATCGTCGACCTCGGCCACGGGCTTGGCCTGCGCGTCGTGGCCGAAGGGGTCGAGGAGATCGACGCGTTGCGCGTTCTCGAGGACATGGGCTGCGACGCGGTGCAGGGCTACCTCGTCAGCCTGCCGCTCGCGCCGGACGAGCTCGCACGGATGTGTCGTGCACGCCATGGCGGGCGCCGGACGGTCCTTCGTGCCGGCGCATCGAGCGCCGTTCTCGGGTCGCGCGCCGCGGCCCGGCCCTGACGCCGTCTGGCTCCGCCACGCGGTTTCGCCGTCGCCCGCGGGCGACGGCTCGCCTAGTCGCGTCGCAGGAAGCCGAGGACGTGCGTGAGGCGCATCGTAGCGAGGAAGGGCCGCAAGACGACATTTCGCGGTGAGAAGGCCATGTATCGTGGCAGCCAGGGCCCTGCGTTGACCTTGCGATAGAACTCGACCGACCCGGCGTAGCCACCGACCGTGGATGCGAGCTCGTAGCCCTTGCGAATGAAGCGCTCCATCGGGCGCGAGAAGCCGAGGAACTCCCCCGCCTGTGGCACCGCGAAAGGCCCGAACGTCGCGTAGCGCACGCCCTCGTCGGCGAGCCGCTCGATCGCACTCATGACCGTGAGCTCGTTCACTCCCTTGGGAGCGTCCGGGCTGCGAATCAAGTGGCACAGGTGCCAGCCGTTCTCTGCGTAGACCGGATGCGCGATCAGAAGCGCGAGCAGCCGGTCGCTGTCCTTGGGATCGAAGACGGCGAAGAGGCGCTTCTCTTCGAGCCGCTTCCACGCGTCGACCTCGAGGAAGTGTGCGCGCCTCGCGGTGCCGCGGGCGATCCACTCGTGCGTCAGCGCCTGGACCGATCGCTGCAGCTCGGCTGGCGCGGTGCGCATGCGCGGGAGCTCGCAGGCATCGATGCCGGCGCGGCGCAGGCGGCGCACGTACGCGCGGAGCTTCTTGGCGCTGCCGCCGCTCGGCTCGTAGGTGGCGGGATCGATCTCCGGCTCGGCCGTGAGCTGTGCGGCGCCACCTCCCTGCGCGATGATCGCGCGCGCAAAGGCTTCGCTCGCGAGAAAGCCGAGGACCCTTCGGCCCGCTGCGCGACGGTCGGCCACGAACTCGGCGACGACGTCGGCCATGCGCTCGTGCGGCGCGAGCGCCTCACCGACGACCACGTCGGTACGTCCGACCCTGCGGTACGGGACGATGGCGTCCGGCACCGCACGCGACGCGAACATCGCGTACTGCTCGGGATTCTGGAGTACGTCGAAGGCGAAGGCGGTCGCTCCCCAGCGGCGGACGGCGTGCTCGACGCAAGCGCCATCCGGCCGAGCCTGATCGTCTCGCATTCGGTCTCCTTCCACGGGGCGCACAGCCTACCCTCCCGGGCCGGCCGCGGCCCACTGCCTTTCGGCCGCGCTGGCCGAACCCTGAGTCCTGCGCAGGGACGGCCGTGCTCTGACGTGACTTACCGCGCGTCTTGCCGCTGCGCTGCCGTCCGCGCGCACGGAAGCGCCGCTGAATCGCCACACCAGGTCCACCACTTCGCATCGCATTCGGTAGGATGCAGGCGGGGCGGATTCGATTCGAGGATCTCATGACGCGTTCGCTGCGCCTTCTGATCGCCGCCGCGGCTCTGCTTCCGCTCGCGGGATGTGTGCCGGCAGCCATGCCGGATCTCGACGGCGACGGTCGGGTGGGCCGGAGCGATGTCGATCTAGCGCTCGCGTGTGTGGGCTTCGACCCCGCGACGACGCCCGCCTGCACCGTCGCGGATACCAACCACGACGGGCGCATCGACGGCACCGACGTCCTGTCGCTCGCGCCGGACTATGGCAAGCGCGTGTGCAACGGCTCGCCTTCGCTGTGCGAGCGCCGCTACGACCAGGTGGCCCATCCCACGGCGCACAACGCCTTTTCGACCTGGGAGCGCTTCACGCTCTACTTCAACCAGTGGGACGACATGCCCGCGCAGCTCGCGCACGGCATCCGCGGCTTCATGCTCGATGCGTGGCCTTACGACGCCGATGGGAACGGCACGATCGAGCCAGGGGAGACGTTCCTGTGTCACGCCGACTGTAGCTGGGCCCGGCGTCCTCTCGACGAGGGGCTCGCCGAGCTTCGCGTCTTCCTCGACACGCATCCCGGCGAGGTGCTGACGATCATCTTCGAGAGCTACATCACGCCGGCAGAAACAGCCGCGGCCTTCGATCGCAGTGGCCTCACGCCCTACGCCCTCCCGCACGCGCCGGGAACCCCGTGGCCGACGCTTGGCGAGATGGTCGAGAGCGGCCGGCGCCTCGTCGTCGTAACCGACAACCGGCCGTCGCCTGCTCCCGACTGGCTCGTGTACGTCTGGTCGGTGGCCTGGGAGACACACTTCACGAACCTCTATCGCAGCGACTTCACCTGCGCGCCGAACCGCGGCCGAACGAGCAACGAGCTGTTCATCCTCAACCACTTCCTCACGCGCAACTCATCGGTGCCGGGCGAGGCCCCGGTCACGAACGCGAACCCCTTCCTCGTCGAGCGAGCACGACAGTGCTGGCGAGAGTCCGGACACTTCCCGAACTTTCCGACGGTGGACTTCGCGACGACCGGTGACGTGGTCGAGGCCGCACGTCTGCTGAACGCTGACTTCGGTGTCACCGGCGGCACGCCTCCGCCCCTCTGAACCTGCGCCGACTGCTGGACAGGTCGGAATCGCGAGCTTTGCTCCTGCGAGGGGCGGCGCTCGGGTGCGCGTCGCCGCAGTCCACCACAGCAGCACGGACGTCGCATGTACTGGAAGACCAACGGAAAGGAAGAGTCGGAGGAGACCGCGGCGGCGATCGAGTCGCTGTTCGGAAGCCTCCATCGGCAGGCCGCAGAGGGCCGCGGACAGAGCGCGCTGCGCCTCGATGAGTGGGTCGATCTCGCGACGGCGCTGCGGATCACGCAGGCTCTGCGGGATTGCCGCGGCAATCGCTCGGCCGCGGCCCGCGCGCTCGGGATCGGGCGGCGGACCCTCTACACGAAGATGCAGAAGCTCGGAATCGAAGTCGGCTGGTCGCCGCCGCCGGTACGGGGCGAGGCGACGAGCGCTCGCTAGCCAGCGGCCTCGCCCGGGACTCGGCAGGTTCCTGCGCGCATCGTCGGGGTGCCATACCGCATTGCGGTGCGGCAGGCGTTGCCCGCGGCGCACGTCGAGAGCTCGCAGGAGAGGGGACGGCGCGTCAGCGCCGGGGGCCGGGTTCCGGGACGGGGACCGCCGGGGCGTCGAGCACCGCCGCAGCGTGAGTCGCCGCAGCCTTGTAGTCGGCCTTGCCATTGGGCGCACGGAACATGCGTCCCACGGCCACGAGGCGCTTAGGCGTCTTGTAGCCCGCGAGGAGCCCGCGAACGTGTGCGCGGAGCCCCTCCTCGTCGAACGTGCAGCCGCGCCGGAGCTGAACGACGGCCGTGACGGCCTGCCCCCAGCGCTCGTCTGGAAGCCCGATCACGAGCGCATCCTCGACATCGGGGTGCGTCTTGATCGCCTCCTCGACCTCCTCGGGATGGACCTTCTCGCCGGCACTGTTGATGCACACGCTCCCGCGGCCGAGCAACGTGAGCGTGCCGTCGGCCTCGACCGTGCACCAGTCGCCCGGCATCGCCCAGCGCACGCCAGCGATCACGGGGAACGCCTCGGCCGACTTCTTCGGGTCCTTGTGATACCCGAGCGGGATCGGTCCCGAGCGCGCAATGAACCCGCGCTCGCCGCTTCCCGGCACCACCTCGCGGTGGTCTTCGGTGAAGACCTTGCAGCTCTCGCCGATCGCGAACTTCGCCGTTCGGGTGCCGCCACCCGCCGTCGTGATGGAGCTTCCGAAGCCCACGGCCTCGGACGATCCGAAGGCGTCCATCAGCAGCATCCCGCCGTGGTGTGCGAGCAGACCGGCCTTCACCTCCCGGCTCCACATCACGCCCGACGAGACGATGAGCCGAAGCGACGAGAGATCCCATCGGCCGGGGTTCTCGTCGAGTGCCTTCAGCATGGGCCGCGCGAAGGCGTCGCCGACGATCACCACGGATCCGACCCGGTGACGTACGACGGTGTCGAAGAGCTCGACGGGATCGAAGCCGAGCGATTCGAGCGTGACGATGGAGCCGCCACCCGTCAAGTTTCCGATCGCGGTGAACAGGCCCGTCCCGTGCATGAGTGGACAGGCCGGGATCTGTGCGGGTGCGGCGCCAAAGCGCCGCACGTTCTCGATGTGCGCTTCAGGCGACGCCGGAGCGACTCCGCCGTTGGCGACGGCGTTGCGTCCAGCGCCGAGTGCGCCCCACAGATCGCCCGAGCGCCACATGACGCCCTTCGGCATGCCGGTGGTGCCACCCGTGTAGACGAAGAGCAGATCGTCGGGCGAGCGTTCGATCCGTAGCGGCTCGCCACGGCCGCTCTCGGCCAGCGTCTCGAAGTCCTCCGCGAACGGCGCCGGCGAGCCTCCGACCTGCACGTGAGCGAGTACGCCGGGAAGGCGCCCGCGTACGCGCTCGATGCGGTCGGCGAACTCCTCGCTGTAGACGACGATGCGCGCATCCGAGTCGTCGAGGATGTAACGAAGCTCGTCGTCGAGATAGCGGTAGTTGACGTTCACGTGGACGAGCCGCGCTTTGAAGCAAGCTGCGAGCGTCTCGATGTACGAGGTTCCGTTCCGGAGATAGAAGGCGACGCGATCACCGTTCGAGGCGCCACGCGCCAGCAGCGCCGCGGCGAGGTTGTTGCTGCGCCTCCGCAGATCGGCCCACGTCACACGGTGCTGGCCGTGCGCGAGGGCAAGGCCGCCTGCGGGCAGCGCGGCGCCGACACCGTCGAGCAGATCTCCGAAGTTCCAGCAGAGGGGTCGCATTCGAAGTCCCCGATCGTGCGAGAGTTCTGGTGTGCCGCTCGCCCCGGTCCGTCGCCGCGCGTCGGCGTCGGCGCGTGAGTGTAGCCGGGCACGTTCTCGGCGCGGGCCGGGCGTCGACGGCCGGACGCCGCGGTACACTGCGCGCCGCGATGAGGCGCCTGCTCCATACCGACCACCGCTCCGATCCGGCCGGGTGGGCCCGCGCGCTCGGCATCTCCCGAGAGGCGGTCGAGATCTACCTCGCGAGCGACGTCATCGATCTGCACCTCGATTCGTTCATCTGGAACCGGATCTTCGGCTACGACCTTCGCCGCCGGCACCGCGGAGGACCGTTCGGCGCGCGATTCCTCGGCATGGTCGACTTCCCGCGTGTGCGCGAAGCGTGCATGACGGGGGGCATCTGGGTCATCACGACCAACCCGCTGCGAAGCGTCGGCAGGCGTCCCGAGGTCTTCCTCGAGAACCTGCGCCGTCTGCAGGGGATCTTCGAGAGCGTTGCGAACGATTTCGAGGTCGTCCGAAACGCTGCCGAGTACCGAAAGGCGAGGGCGGCCGGACGACACGGCGCGTTCATCGGAATCCAGGGCGGGAATGCGCTCGACCGCGACGCGGACGACCTCGACCTCATCCCCGACGATCTCGTGCTGCGTGTGACGCTCGTCCATCTGTCGACTTCGCGGATCGGCGTCACGAGCGCCCCCACGCTCTCACGCCGCGGCGAAGGGCTGACGGCACTGGGAAGAGAATACGTTGAGCGTCTCAACGCGAAGAAGATCTTCGTCGACCTCGCGCACATCAATCGCGAGGGCTTCTTCGACGCCGTGGCGGTGCACGATCCATCGCAGCCGCTTCTCGTGACACACACCGGCGTGAAGGCCGTCACCGATCACTGGCGAAATCTCGACGACGCGCAGCTCCGGGCCGTGGCGGCGACCGGCGGGACCATCGGCGTCATGTACCAGTCGAGCTTCTTGGGAGAGCCGTTCTGGGGTGGGCGCGCCGAGGCCGTCGTGCGACACCTCGACCACATCGTCCAGACGGTCGGCGACGACCACGCCAGTCTCGGCAGCGACTGGGACGGCGCGATCTGCCCGCCGCGTGACCTCCAGACACCGCTCGACCTGCCACGCCTCGTCGAGCTGTGCCTGCACCGAGGCTGGAGCGCCGATCGAATCCAGAAGATCCTCGGTGGGAACTTCCTGCGCGTCGTCGAAGCCCTGCGCGGCTGACGTGGAAGGGCTCCCGCGCGGCGAGTATCCCCGGCCTTCGCTTCGCCGGCCTCGCTGGCTCTGCTTGAACGGGCCGTGGGAGTTCGAGATCGACGACGACGACGTGGGTCTCGCTGCTGGATGGCACACGGAGCGCCCCTTTACGCGCCGGATCATCGTGCCGTACCCCGCCGAGGCCGAGCTCTCGGGAATCGCGGATCGATCCGCTCACGGCGTCGTCTGGTACCGGCGCCGCTTCACGCTGCCGGCTGGCTTCGAAGGCGCGCGAGTCGTGCTGCGAATCGGCGCATGCGACCGCGCGACGCGCGCCTTCGTGAACGGACGGGAGGTCGGAGCGCACCGAGGCGGCTACGCGCCGATCTCGCTCGACGTCGCGCACTGCCTGCGAGCGGGCGAGAACGAGCTCGTGATCCGCGCTGAGGATCGTGCGACGTGGGCGCTGCCGCGTGGCAAGCAGATCGTGGGGGCGGGCAGCACCGGCATCGACTACGACGGCGTGACGGGGATCTGGCAAAGCGTGTGGCTGGAGCCGCTGCCGCAGATCTCGATCGAGAGCGTGTGGACATGCTACGCGGCCGCATCGCGCGAGCTCGCGGTGCACATCGACTTCGGCGCCGCACGAGACGTTGCCCTCTTCGATGGGGAGGTCGAGGCCGTGCTGCTCGACGGCACTCGCGAGGTGGCCCGCGGCAACGCTCCGGGATTCGGGCGTCCTGAGGCGCGCATCGTGCTGCGCATCGCGGATGCCCGGCTCTGGTCGCCGGACGATCCGCACCTCTACCGCCTGGCGGTACGCCTGC
>JADLGR010000163.1 GCA_020849175.1 Deltaproteobacteria bacterium | reverse complement strand
TCACGACCTGGAGCGGGAATCTCGTGCTGGACGTCTCCTCGTACGTCACCAACGCGACGCGCGTCCAGGCGACCTTCAAGAACATCCTCGACACCACGAGCGAGCCGGGAACCTCCGCCTTCATTCAAAAGGATCTCTTCGGCGGCCCGCTGATCGCGATCGGGGTGGTTCCCGAGCCGGGAACGCTCGCTCTGCTCGGTGTGGGCCTGGCCGGCCTGGCGGTACGGGCGGACCGCCGGCGGGGCGCGTCGGTCGAGCGATCCTGACGAAACTGTTGGCCATTTTGGGTACTGCCTTTCCCTCACCTTTGCGAGGCTTGTTCCGTTCTCCTGCGAGTTCGCGGAGTTGCAATTTCTCCGGAAAAGGCACGGGATTTGCTATACAAGCGGCTGCTCGCATGGCGTCCGACATGCTGAAAGGGGGCTGGATCGTGCGATCAATCCGATGGCTCTTGGCTCCGGCGGTCTTCGCGCTCGGGATGACCGTGGCGCCCGCGGGGTGGGCGACCGTCATCTACGGCAACTTCTCGGGCACGAGCATCGACTTCCTCGGTGTCAGAGAGACGACCACCAGCCCCGGCGACCCGGAGCCGCTCTTTGGCGCCCCGACGGTGTCCGGGGACCAGCTCCTGTTCTTCCCGACCGCATTCGCCTCGACGTCGGCCGGCGGGGGCGCCGACATCACGTCGTCGCAGATGCAGATGTTCATCGACGCGAAGCCGCTCGCGACGATCGACAAGATCTCGATCACCGAGTTCGGCGAGAAGGATCTGGCAGGAGTCGGCACAGCCGCGACCAGCGCTTCGGTGAGCGCGGTCGTCGACATCACCGTGCTCGAGGTCAACAACATCCCGGTCTCACCGATCTTCATCGCCGGGAACGTGATGACCTTCACGCCGGACGACGACTACGCGCTTCCGGGCGACCTCGGGTTCAGCACCTGGACCGGCAGCCTGCTGATCGACATCGAGTCGGTGGTGGACAACGTGACCCGCTTGCAGCTCACGTTCAAGAACATCCTCGACACGACCAGCGAGACCGGGACGACGGCCTTCATCCAGAAGGACGTCGTGAGCGGCCCCGCCGTCGTGGTCGAGGTGATCCCCGAGCCGGGCACGGCGATCCTGCTCGGCCTGGGCCTGGCCGCCCTGGCGGTGCGCCGGCGCGCCTGACCGCTGCTCACACGCGAGCCAGCGGCCGAAAGCCGCCGGCCTGGTGAAGGCTTCCGGCCCTCTGACCGCGCGCGCGGCGTTCTGACCGCACACGCGGAGCGCGGTCGCCGATCAGAGGTCCCAGAAGAAGTCCTCATTGGTGAGCTCGTCGCCCGCGCTCGCCGACGGCCCTCGCGAAGCGCGGGTCTGCGGTGGTGTGTCGCCGCGCACGAGCGCCGCGAGCAGATCTTCGAGGTCGCGCGTCTCGTTCTCCCAGTACTCGTGCGTCCCGAAGTGCGGGAACGCCGACGGGAATGCGGGGTCGTCCCAGCGCCGCGCGATCCATGCTGCATAGCGAACGAAGCGAAGCCCCCGCAGCGGCTCGACGAGGCGCAGCCAGCGATCGTCGAACTCGCGGAGCTCGCGGTAGGCGGCGATCAGCAGCGCACGCTGGCGCGCAGCCTCGACGTCGCGGCCCGGGATCAGCATCCAGACGTCCTGCACCGCGGGACCCGTCACGAAGTCGTCGAAGTCGAGAAAGAACCATGCGTCACCGCCATCCCCGGCCGGGCCGTGAAGGAGATTGCCGAGATGGCAGTCGCCATGGATACGATGGCGCGGGACGCCTTCGCTCGTCGCGTGGTAGATCGTCACGAGCTCGCGTGCCGCGCGGCCATAGCGGCGCGCGCACGCAGAGGGCAGGAAGTCGTGCTGCTCCAGGAAGGCGAGCGCCTCGCCGCCGTAGCCCTCTGCCGTGAGCTGCGGCCGATGCGCCGCGCCCCGCGCCGATCCGACGGCGTGGATGCGCGCGAGCAGGCGACCGAGGATCGCGATCTCGGCGTCGGCGAGCTCGTCCGGCGAGCGCCCGCCGGCGCGCGGCCAGACGGCGAAGTAGATGCCCTCGACCTCGTGCAGCGTTCGTCCGTCGGGAAAGCGCAGCGGCGCGCACACGGGAACCTCGGCCGCACGCAGGTCGGCCAGGAAGCGGTGCTCGTCGAGGATCGCCGCGCGGCTCCAGCGGCCCGGACGGTAGAACTTCACGACGACGTGGCGTTCGTCGTCGAGGCGAACGTCGTGCACGCGGTTCTCGAGGCAGGTGAGCGCCGTCGTGTGGCCGGTCGGACGCAGGCCGGCGGCCTCGACCGCACGCAGCACCCACTCGGGCCCGAGCCGTGAGAAGCGTTCGCTCATCGCGGCGAGGATAGCCGGGCGCCGCGCATGCGTTTGCCGCAACATCGCTCTTTCGTTAGGCTGGACGCGGACTTGCGAACGCGGAGGAGAACATGGCCGAGCGCGAGAAGCCCTGGGTCTTCCGCACCTATTCGGGCCACAGCTCGGCCCGGGCGTCGAACGAGCTCTACCGGAGCAACCTCGCCAAGGGTCAGACCGGCCTCTCGGTGGCCTTCGATCTCCCGACCCAGACCGGCTACGACCCGGACCATCCGCTCGCGCGCGGCGAGGTGGGCAAGGTCGGCGTTCCGATCTCGCACCTCGACGACATGTCCGCCCTGTTCGAGGGCATCCCGCTGGCGCGCATGAACACGTCGATGACGATCAACGCAACCGCGGCGTGGCTGCTCGCGCTCTACGTCGCCACGGCCGAGCGTCAGGGCGCGAGCCCGAGCGAGCTCTCCGGGACGACGCAGAACGACATCATCAAGGAGTACCTCTCGCGCGGGACGTACGTCTTCCCGCCCGAGCCGTCGATGCGCCTGACGAGCGACGTCGTCGCATTCACCGTCGATGCGATCCCGAAGTGGAACCCGATCAACGTCTGCTCGTACCACCTGCAGGAGGCCGGGGCGACGCCCGTCCAGGAGATCGCGTACGCGATGGCGACGGCGCTGGCCGTCCTCGACGCGGTGCGCGCGCGCAAGGACGTTCCGGCCGAGACCATCGGCCGCGTGGTGGGCCGGATCTCGTTCTTCGTGAACGCGGGCATTCGGTTCGTCGAGGAGACGTGCAAGGTCCGGGCGATGACCGAGCTCTGGGACGATCTCACGCGCGAGCGCTATGGCGTGACGAACCCGAAGGATCGTCTGTTCCGCTACGGCGTGCAGGTCAACAGCCTCGGCCTCACCGAGGCGCAGCCCGAGAACAACGTGATCCGCATCGTGCTCGAAGCGCTCGGCGTCACGCTCTCGAAGAAGGCACGCTGTCGCGCGCTCCAGCTTCCGGCCTGGAACGAGGCCCTCGGCCTGCCGCGCCGCTTCGACCAGCAGTGGTCGCTGCGCATCCAGCAGATCCTCGCCTACGAGACCGACCTGCTCGAGTACGGCGATCTGTTCGACGGATCCCCGGTCGTGGCGGAGCGAGTGAAGGCCCTCGCCGATGCGGCCCGCTCCGAGCTCGAGACGGTGCTCGGCATGGGCGGCGCCGTGGCGGCCGTCGAGAATGCGTACATGAAGCAGCGCCTCGTCGAGGCGCACACCGCGCGGCTACGTGCGATCGAGTCGGGCGATCTGAAGGTGATCGGCGTCAACTGCTTCCGCGAGAGCGAGCCGTCAGCGCTCGCCACCGGCAGCAGCGCGATCCTCCGGGTGGACGAGTCCGCAGAGCGCGAACAGATCGAGCGGCTCGAAGCCTTCCGCCGCCAGCGTAGCGCCGCCGACGTGAAGGCCGCGCTCGCGGGCCTCTCGGACGTCGTCGCGAACGGCGGCAACGTGATGCCGCCGTCGATCCGCGCCGCTCACGCCGGCGTCACGACCGGCGAGTGGGCCGACACCCTGCGTCGCATCTTCGGCGAGTATCGTGCGCCGACGGGCGTCGTGGCGCGCCGGCCGGACGCGGCCGGCGCGACGAGCGATCGGGTGCGCGAGCGCGTCCGCGCGCTCACCGAGCGCCTCGGCCGTCCGATCAAGATCCTCGTCGGAAAGCCCGGACTCGACGGCCACAGCAACGGCGCCGAACAGATCGCGGTCAAGGCGCGCGACGTCGGAATGGAGGTCGTGTACGAGGGGATTCGTCTGACGCCCGCCGAGATCGCGCAGTCGGCGCGCGACGAGGGCGTCCACGTGATCGGCCTCTCGATCCTCTCGGGGTCGCACGCTGTGCTCGTCCTCGACGTGCTGGAGGCCCTTCGCAAGGAAGGCCTCACCGACGTGCCGGTCGTCGTGGGCGGAATCATTCCGGACGAGGACGCCGAGAAGCTGGAGCAGGCGGGCATTCGTCGCGTGTACACACCGAAGGACTTCGATCTCGGCCGCATCATGGACGAGGTCGTCGACGTGGTCGCGGAGTCGCCCGCTGCCGCCTGAGACCGCGCTCGTCGAACGCCTCCTGGCCCGAGAACGGCCGGCGGTGGCCGCAGCGCTGAACCTCGTCGACGACGCCCGACCCGATCGCCGCGAGCAGGCGCTCGCGCTCCTCGAAGCCCTGCTGCGCCGCGGCCCGGCGCCGGGCGCTCCGCGAGTCGGGCTCACCGGCGCGCCCGGGTCCGGCAAGTCGACGCTCCTCGACGCGTTCGTCCGCGAGCTGCGCCGGCGGGGCCGGACGGTCGGCATCGTGGCGGTCGATCCGTCGAGCGCGCGCAGCGGCGGAGCACTCCTCGGAGACCGCATCCGCGTCCGTTCGCTCGCCGGAGACGCCGGCGTCTTCTTTCGATCGATGGCGGCGCGCGACCGGCTCGGCGGGCTCGCCGATGCAACACGCGCGAGTGTCACGATTCTCGGCGCGGTCTTCGACGTCGTCTTGATCGAGACCGTCGGCGTCGGGCAGTCGGAATCGGACGTCGCGCAGCTCGCCGACACGCTCGTCTACGTCGTACAGCCGGGGGCCGGAGACCTCCTGCAGTTCATGAAGGCCGGGATCCTCGAGCTGCCCGACGTCTTCGCAGTCAACAAGGCCGACCTCGGCGAGATCGCCCGGCGCACCGCCCGCGAGCTCGAGGCCGGCGTCGGGCTCGCCGAGCGGCCGGGCGAATGGACGGCGCCGGTCGTCCTCGTCTCGGCGCGCGACGGGACCGGGATCGGCGCGCTCGCCGACGCGCTCGACGCGCACCATGCGCACCTCGTGGCGACGGACACGCTCATGGAGCGCCGCCGCCGGGGCGAGGACGCCTTCGTTCGCGAGACGCTTGTGCGCCGCTACGGGAGCCACGGCCTCGAACGGCTCGGCGGCAGCGCGGCGCTCGAGCGACGCCTGCGTGACGAAGCCCCCGCGTCTGCCTTCGCGCGGGTTCTCGCCTTCGGACGAGAGATCGAAGAAGCGCTCGCGAAGCCGAGATCGTGAAGCGCGCCGCACGCTCGCCGCTCGTGCGCTTCGTTCGCCTCTACCTCTGGGC
>JADLGR010000162.1 GCA_020849175.1 Deltaproteobacteria bacterium | reverse complement strand
CTCTACTGCCCGCCGTTCGTCGTCAACGCGTGCCTTCCGGAGCGGCTCGCACATGCGCTTCTCCATGCGGTGGTTCGGCGTGGCAGCGGCGACACCACGCCCAAGTTTCCTGCTCGCTACCGCTGGTGCACATCGACGGCGACGACGGCGCGGCGCATCGAGGCGCTGGGCTTTCGAAGCGTTCGCATCGAGCCCTTCTTCGGACACGGCTACTACGAACGCATCCCGGTTCTCCGAGGCCTCTCGCGACGGGCATCGGCGCTGTGCGAGCGGCGGCGCTGGGACGCGTTCTCGAGCTACGCCTACGTCCTGGCCGTGAAGTAGCCACCGCCCTGCGGCGTCGCTCCCTGGATCTTGCGCGGCGCGCTGCCAGCCGAAGCGACACGGCGAGAGGCCGGGCACGCTCTAGACGACGGCATCCTCCGCCACCGCCTCGCGCAGCTCGTCGAGGAAGCCCGGCAGCGCCGACGAGACGCGGTTCCAGTTGGGGATCGGCGGCGCGCCCATCGGATCGCGGACGAAGCCGAGCCCCGCGGCGCGCAGCGCACGCGAGAACGTCTCGAGCGCGACCTCTTCCTCGTGTCGCTCGAAGGCGAGGCCGTTGAGCGCGGCGTCCGCGCCGTAGCTGGAGATGGCGTCCTGTGCGATCCGGACGTACGAGGCGGTGAGCGTGTTGAGGAAGCCCGCCTCGAACTCGACGCCGTAGCTCGCGAGATGCCGGAACAGCGATCCCGAGATGTCGAGCACCATGCGGTGCAGGCCACGGGTCGCGTCTCCCTCGGAGAGATCCTGGTGCTTGTGGTCGTAGTTCTCCGCGATCTCGACCTGACACACGCGCCGCAGCGAGCAGTTGCGGTAGACCTCGGC
This sequence comes from Deltaproteobacteria bacterium, assembly GCA_020849175.1. Classification (GTDB taxonomy): domain Bacteria; phylum Myxococcota_A; class UBA9160; order UBA9160; family UBA9160; genus MYXO. Next base: position 7,676 of record JADLGR010000162.1, on the reverse strand, counting down.
CAGCACGCCCACCTCGAGTCCCCAGTCGCTCGGCACGCGGTTGATCCGCGCGAGGTCGAGGGCCATGGAGCACTCACCGGCGAGCGGGTACCGGAAGGAGTCGAGGAAGTCGAGCATCGGCAGCGCACCGAGAATCGACTTGAGCGCGCGAAGCAGCGGCGTCATGAACAGGCGCGTCACACGCCCGTACAGGCGATCGGTCGCGCGGCCGTAGAAGCCCTTGGCGAACTGATAGTCGAGGTGGGGATTGGCGGTCGGAAAGCAGAGCCGAGCGAGGAGCTCGCGGCCATAGTCTCGAATGTCGCAGTCGTGCAGAGCGATCACCTGGGAGACGTTGCTCGCGAGTACGAATCCGTAGGCCATCCAGCAGCTCCGGCCCTTGCCGTCGCCGCCGGGATCGAGCTCTTCGTCACGCAGCCGCGCGTACAGCCGCTGCATCCGCGGGCCTCCGTTCCACAGCAGCGTCGGCGGCTCGCCCGTCAGCGTACGCACGCCGGAGAAGGCGTGGCACAGCTCCTCGAACTCGTCCCGGTGCGCGGTCCCCGACACGCTCACGACCACCTGCCGCAGATAGGAAACGCGTTCGAGGACCTGGACGATGCCCTTGAGCGCGACGTCCTTGAGCTCCGAGTAGAGGCAGGGAAGCACGAGGGCGATCGGGCGGGTGTCCGCGTACGAAACCAGCTCCCGCTCGAGGCGGCCGACGTCGGTTCGCCCCAGTCGGTGGAGCGTGGTGATGACGCCGCCCTGGTGGAAGTCGGCCATGGAGGCAGACCGTCGCACCCGGCCGACTCAGATGTCAAGCCAGCCCGGGCCCCCGCGGGCAAGGCCTCACGGCCTGGTCACGCCGCGTCCAACCCTCGAAGAAGCTCGAACGCGCGCGGCTCGGCCTCGACGAATTCGAGACCGACGTCGGTCGTGAAGGCGTCGACCTCGGTCGCCCACGCGACGCGGCCGAGCACATCGAGCTCCTCGCCATCGACCGTGAAGGTGATCCGAAGCAGCTCCCCGAGCGAGATCTCCAGGTTGACGACCTGGAAGCGGATTCCGCCGAGCGAGAGGTCGTGACCGCGAGCGAACCGCCGGGCATCGTCGACCCGCGCCACGGCCACCATCTGCGTTGTCGCAAGACGCGGGTACTTCCTTCTGTCGCGTGCCGGCCGCTCCATGCCGCCCCTGTGAGCCCCGCAACGAGCCTCCACCGGCTTCGGACAGGCACGGCGCCGGCTTTAGCGCCGTGTTGCGTATCCCCTGCGCCTCCGGCGCCCCGTGGGCGGCCATCCCTGCGGCTGGCCGCCGCTTCGCCAACCGCGGCACCCCCTCGCGCGCGGGAGCTCCCGGCGATCAGCGCCTGCCTTCGAACAGGTCGAGCTGCCGGGAATCGCGCCGGCTCTTGCCAAGCCGGCCCAGGATGATCCCGATGAGCCACACGGGCCGATCCTGCGCACCGGTGCGGGCCAGAAGATCTGCGGCGGCCGCCTCGATCTCCTGGCGCAGCGTGAGCGCCCGCACCAGCGTCCGGCTGCGCGTCACCGTCCTCGGGCCGTCGTAGCGAAGCTTGACGGTGATGTGCCGTGCGGCGAGCCCCTGCGCACGAAGCAGGCCCTCGAGGCTCGAAGCCAGTCGGGCGAGCTCTTCGCGCAGCGCCGCTTCCGAGCGCGCGGGTGCGTCGAGCGTCACCTCCTGTCCGAGGCTGGTCGGCGCTCGCTCGGCACGAATGCCTGCGTCGCCCTTCCCTGCCGCGAGGTCGAGGAGCTCTCGGGCGCGGCGCCCGATTCGCTCTTCGAGTGCCTTCTCGCCGAGCGCGAGCGCCTCGCCCACCGACCGTGCACCCACCTGCGCGAGACGCATCTCGGCGTTCGGCCCGATGAAGGGCAGCCGCCCGACCCCGAGCGACGCGAGGAACGAGGCTTCGTCGCCCGGCCGCACGTACCGTACCCCGCCCAGGGCGGCCTCAGCGGCAGCGAGCATCGCCAGCGTTCGGCCGGGCGCGACCCCGACTCGAAGCGGGACACCCGGGTCGGAGCGGACCGCCTCGCACAGGGCCTGTGCGATCGCCTCGGGAGGCTCGGATCGCTCGGTCGCGTCGAGGAATGCCGCCTCGACGCCACACGGTTCGAGCTCCGGAACCACGCGCCGCAGGCTCGCGCGCAGTCGCGCCGCGGCCTCGCGATAGAACGCCATCCGCGTTCGAAGGGCCCGGGCGTGCGGACAGCGCTCGAGCGCTTCGAGAACCGGCATTCCCTCGCGAACGCCGGCAGCGACGGCGTCGGCCGTCGCCGATTGGACGAGACCGCGCTTGCGCGGATCGCCCCCGACGATCACCGGCCGCTCGGCGAGCGTGGGGTCCGCTGCGCGCTCAACGGCGGCATAGAAGCCGGGAGCCTCGGCATAGAGGAGCGTTCGTGTCACGTCGCCGGCCGCCCCGGCGGGCTGCTGCCTTCGCAGAGCACGATAGCGACGGCGTGCGTTCGACTCCGCGACAGGGCGAGATGCAGATACGAAGCGCCACGTCGAGCGGCGATCTCTGCCACCCGACCGTGGAGCCGGAGGGCTACCGCCATGCTGCGGGGCTCGCGGACGACCTCGATGTCGGCCCAGCGCACGCCGTGCGCCCAGCCCGTCCCGACCGCCTTCATCACCGCCTCCTTGGCGGCGAAGCGAAGGGCGAAGTGCGGCGCGGGGCGCCCGAAGCCCGCGCAGTCCGCGCGCTCGCGATCGGTGAAGACACGTGCGGCGAAGCGGTCCCGGTGACGCGCCAGAGCCCGGGCGACGCGCGAAATCTCGATCACGTCGATGCCGCTGCCGACGATCACGCTTCCCTCGCCGGGCGAAGGCTAGTGCAGCCGGCGAGGCCCGGGGCATTCCCGCGTACGCCGTCCTCGAAAGACGAGTCGGCGCCGGCGTCTTCCCGCGCTGGCGTCTTGGATCCGTCGGCCGGGTCCGGTACCCTGCGCGGGCTCGAATCCCGGAGGAACGATCCATGCGCGTCGGCATCAACGGCTTCGGCCGCATCGGGCGTCTGGCCCTGCGTGCGGCCCGCGGCACCGCTCTCGAGTTCGTCGGCATCAACGACCTGACGGACGCCAAGACACTCGCCCACCTGCTCAAGTGGGACTCCGTCCACGGGCCCTTCCCGGGGCAGGTCGAAGCGGCCGAGAACGCCATCGTCGTCGACGGCAAGCGCATTCCGGTGACCGCCGAGAAGGACCCCGCGAAGCTCCCGTGGAAGGAGCTCGGTGCGAAGGTCGTGATCGAGTCGACCGGCCACTTCACGTCGCGCGAGGGCGCGTCGAAGCACCTCGCAGCCGGCGCCGAGCGCGTTCTCATCTCTGCGCCCGCGACGGACCCCGACGTCACGATCGTGCTCGGCGTCAACACCACGGCGTACGACTCCGCGAAGCACAAGGTCGTGTCGAACGCCTCGTGCACGACGAACTGCCTCGCGCCGGTCGCGAAGGTGCTGCACGACTCGTTCGGACTGGTTCGCGGCTGGATGACCACGATCCATGCCTACACCAACGACCAGGTCACGCTCGACTTCCCGCACAAGGACCTTCGCCGTGCGCGCGCCGCGGGCGTCTCGATGATCCCCACGAGCACGGGCGCCGCCAAGGCCATCGGTCTCGTGCTGCCCGAGCTCGCCGGCAAGCTCGACGGCTACGCAATGCGCGTTCCGACCTCCGACGTCTCGGTGGTCGATCTCTCCGTCGAGCTCGGAAAGCCGACCGACGCCAAGGCGATCAACGCGGCGATGAAGGCGGCCGCTGAGGGTCCGATGCGCGGGATTCTCGAGTACTGCGACGAGCCTCTCGTGTCGATCGACTTCCGCGGCAACCCGCACTCGTCGATCCTCGACGCGGCCAGCACGAAGGTGATGGGCGGCAACTTCGCCAAGATCCTGTCGTGGTACGACAACGAGTGGGGCTATTCGAAGCGCGTCGTCGATCTCGCGCTCCTTCTCGGGAAGTAGCGCCGTGGCAGTGCGCGACCTCTCGTCGCTGCTCGCGGAGCCGGGTGGCGTCGCGGGAAAGCGCGTCTTCGTGCGCGCGGACCTGAACGTCCCGGTGAAGGGCGGCGTCGTCGGAGACGACACGCGCATCCGCGCGTCGCTGCCGACGCTGCGGCGCCTGTGCGACGCGGGCGCCCGCGTCGTGGTGGCCTCGCACCTCGGACGGCCGAAGGGAACGCGCGATCCGGCCGCGTCGCTGCGGCCCGTGGCGGCGAAGCTCTCCGAGCTGCTCGGGCGTCCGGTCAGCTTCGCAGAGGACTGCATCGGCGAGCCGGCCGAGCAGGCCGTTGCCGCGCTCCCCGAGGGCGGCGTGTGTCTGCTCGAGAACCTTCGTTACCACGCCGGCGAGGAGAAGAACGATCCTGCCTTCGCGCAGGCGCTCGCACGCCTCGCCGATGCGTACGTGAACGACGCCTTCGGAACCGCGCATCGCGCGCACGCATCGACGGCCGGCATGGTGCCGCTCACTGCGCGGCGCGCCGCGGGCGACCTCATGAACGTCGAGCTCGCACACCTTCGCGTCGTGCTCGAGCCGCGGCGCCCGCTGCTCTGCCTGCTCGGCGGCGCGAAGGTCTCGGACAAGCTCGCCGTGCTCGAGGCCCTGGCAAAGCGCGCGGACGTGCTCGCCGTGGGCGGCGCGATGGCCTACACGTTTTTGCGTACTCTCGGCGAGCCCACCGGCACCTCGCTCGTCGAGGCCGACCGGGTGGCGGATGCCGGGCGCGTGCTCGACGCGGCGAAGGCCGCGGGCCACCGCGTGCTGCTGCCCGTAGATCACGTCGTCGCGCAGAAGATCGAGGAAGGGGCTCCGACGCAGATCGTGAAGCAGATCCCCGACGGCTGGATGGGTGTCGACATCGGACCGGAGACCGCGGCGCTCTACGCGACCGAGGCGGGCCGCGCGGCGACGATCTTCTGGAACGGACCGATGGGCGTGTTCGAGATCGAGGCGTTCTCGCAGGGAACGCGCGCCGTCGCGAGAGCCGTCGCGGAGTCGGCCGCGATCTCGGTGGTCGGCGGAGGCGACTCGATCGCGGCCGTCAACCGCACTGGCCTCGCCGCGAAGATCACGCACCTCTCGACGGGCGGAGGCGCCTCACTCGAGTACGTGCAGGGCCTGACGCTCCCGGGCGTCGCGGCGCTGGAGGGCGCTTGAGAGTCCCCCTCATGGCAGCCAACTGGAAGATGCACAAGACGGTCGGCGAGGCCCTCGCCTTCGTCGAGGCGTTCCTGCCGCGCGTGCGAGGCGTCGACGGCATCGAGATCGTGCTCGCTCCGCCCTTCACGGCGCTCGACCGCACTGGCGAGGCCCTCGCCGGATCGGGCGTCGCGCTCGCCGCGCAGGACTGTCACGCCGAGCGCTTCGGCGCGTTCACGGGTGAGATCTCGGCGACGATGCTCGAAGACCTCGGCTGTACCTACGCGATCGTCGGTCACAGCGAGCGGCGGACGCTGTGCGGCGAGACCGACACCGAGGTCGCGGGCAAGGCCGCAACGCTGCTGCGCCACGGGATCCGTCCGATCGTGTGCGTCGGCGAGTCGCTGACGGAGCGCGAGGAGGGTCGCGCCTTCGACCGCGTCGGCGAGCAGGTGGACAAGAGCCTCGCGAGCGTCCCCGCCGACAAGGCGTCGGAGATCGTCGTGGCTTACGAACCGATCTGGGCGATCGGAACGGGCCGCACGGCGAGTCCCGCCGACGCGCAGGAGATGCACGCGTTCGTTCGCGAGTGCCTCGCGAAGCGCTTCGGAGACGGCGCACACGGCGTCCGGATCCAGTACGGCGGATCGGTCAAGCCAGAGAACGTCTACGCGCTGATGGCGCAGCCCGACATCGACGGCGCGCTCGTGGGCGGCGCAAGCCTCGACCCCGAGAGCTTCGCGAAGATCGTGTGCTTCGCCCCGCCGGAGGAGTCGCCTTGACCCTGTTTCTCACCGTCGTCCACGTGCTCGTGTGCCTCATCCTGATCGCCGCCGTACTCCTGCAGCGAGGCAAGGGCGCGGAGATCGGTGCCGTCTTCGGCGGCGGCGGGAGCTCGACGGTCTTCGGCAGTCGCGGCGCTGGAAACTTTCTCAGTCGTCTGACGACGGGCGCGGCCATCGTGTTCTTCGCAACCAGCCTCTCGCTCGCCGTCCTTGGATCGGGCCACCGGGGTAGCGTCTTCGGCGAGAGCCCGGTGCCGGCCGAGGAGCCCGCGCCCGCCGCCGGAGGCTTCGAGGAGGTGACGCCGAAGTCGCCGCCGGAGCAGACGCCGCCCGCGGAACCGACCGCAGCGGCGCCCGCGCAGAGCGCAGCGCCCGCGGCAGCAGCCGAGCCGACGCCCGGGGCTGCTGCGGAGCCGGCCGGTGCACCGGAGGCGAAGGCGGGCGAGCCGCCCGCGAAGGCCGAGGCCCCCGCGCCGCCGGCGAAGAAGCCCGCGAAGAAACCGTCTCGCTGATCGGGTAGGCGGGCGCTGGCGCGCGAGCCGTGCCGGCGCTCCGCGTCGGGCGCGCTTCGCGCTGCGTCTTCGATCCCGCTCTGCCCTTCCGGCACGGCCTCTCGTCGGGTACTTTTCGGCGCCTCGGGTCGTTCGTGCGGCAGTGGCGGAATTGGTAGACGCACCAGCTTGAGGGGCTGGCGGCCGCAAGGTCGTGGAGGTTCGAGTCCTCTCTGCCGCACCACCCGGGCTCGTGCTGCGGGCGACCGCAGACGCAGGAGTACGCGCGCGGGCTCTCTCCCCGGGCGGCTTAGACGCTCGTCCAGCCTCCGTCGACCGCGAGCGTCTGGCCGGTGACGTAGCTCGACGCGTCGGAAGCGAGGAACAGGAGCGGGCCGAGCAGCTCTCCCTCGTGGCCCGGACGGCCCATCGGGTCGCGGCTGCGGATCCACTGCTGCGAGCGCGCATCGGCGAACATGTCGGCCGTCATCTCGCTCGCGAAGAAGCCCGGTGCGATTGCGTTGACGCGAACGCCGCGTCGTGCCCACTGCGCCGCGAGCTCGCGGGTCAGGTTGACCACGCCGCCCTTCGCGGCGCAGTAGCCGGCCTGCTTGATCTGCCCGCTTCCGACGAGGCCGAGCACCGAGGCTACGTTCACGATCGAGCCGCGACCTGCCGCGAGCATCACGCGGCCGACGCGCTGGGCGCACAAGAACACGCCCGTCAGGTCGACCTCGAGGATCTCGCGAAAGCGGGCCGGGTCCTCGTCCTCGGCAGGCCCGATGTGCGTCGCCCCCGCGTTGCTCACGAGGACGTCGATGCGCCCGAAGCGATCGGCCGCTGCGGCGACGAGCCGATCGACGTCGGCCTCGCGCGACACGTCGCACGCGATGGCGAGTGCTCCACCGCTCGCCCGCTCGATCTCTCGCGCGAGCGCCTCGAGCCTCTCGGCCCGTCGCGCAGCGAGCACGACACGCGCACCAGCCGCTGCGAGTCCGCGCGCGAAGCTCGCCCCGAGGCCCGACGACGCACCGGTCACGATCGCGACTCGGCCATCGAGCCGGAACATCGAAGCCGGATCGACCCTCATCCGGCGAGGCTCCGGTAGCTCCCGCCGTACCAGAGCAGCGGCTCGGCGTCCCCGAGCACGACGGCCTCGACCTCACCGATGTAGATCACGTGATCGCCCGCGTCGTGGTCCGCGACCACGCGACATTCGAGGACAGCGAGCGCTCCCGGCAGGATCGGAG
>JADLGR010000161.1 GCA_020849175.1 Deltaproteobacteria bacterium | reverse complement strand
GGTCGCTCCCGATGCGCTCCCGGCGCAGTGGCGGGCCGGGCCGGCGGAGCGGCTCGGTGACCTCGGCGCGGTGACGGCGCCGCCGCGGGCCTTCCGCGAGAAGACACGCGATCGCGTGATCACGAGCGCAGGCCGACGCACGGGCGCACACGGGTACGATGCGAGTCGCGCGGACATGCGCGGCATCTTCTTCGCGATGGGACGCGGCGTTGCGCCGGCGACGAAGCTGGGCGCCGTCTCGAGCCTCGACGTCGCGCCGACGGTGGCGCGCCTGCTCGGGATCGAGCCGCCGCGCGACGCGGAGGGGCGCGCGATCGAGGCCCTCATACCACCGGCCGCGGACGTGCGGCCATGAGGCGGGGTGCGGTCGCTGCCGTGCTGCTCCTCGCCGCGATCGGTCTCGCGCTCTTCCTTCGCGAGCGTGGCCGACCGCAGGAGAACGCCGGGCCGCGGCCACCCAATCTTTCGCGCTTCGATGCGGCTTTCGAGCGGCAGGTCGCGGCGTTCGAGGGAGTGCCGGCCTTTCGCGCACAGCTCGCGGGGCTGCCTGCCAAGGAGCTGCGGCAGGCGATCCAGACCCTCGCCGCGAAGGGGATGCGGCGCCTTTCCGACGACCGGCTGCAGGCCCGCACGCGAATCGTCGGCCGCATGCTCGAGGGGCTCGACGTCGAGACGTGCAGCGCGATGGCGACGGGTCGCCAGAACGAGGCCGTCCACGATGCGGCGCTCCTGGCGCTCGATCCCGATTCACTCGACGCATGGGTCGCGCTGTCGTTCGAGGCCGCTCGCGCCGAGCTCGAGAAGCGTCCTGTCTCACGGCCGACGGCGCAGGAGCTGCAGCTCTCGCTCGACGTGCTCTTCCAGAGGGTGCCCGAGGCCGACGCCGGGCGCCTTCGCGTGGCGCTCGCCGGTCTCGCTTCGCAGCCTCCCGCCGAGGCGTGCTGGGCGGCGCGCACGACCTACGCTGCCGTGCCGGACCTTCCGGCTCCGGCCGCGCGCGTCCTCGCGCGAGAGCTCGCCGGACCGTAGCGGAGCGTCCCGCGCGAGATCCTTGCCGCACCGGGCGCGGAAGGGTACTCAGCAGGGGCCGCCGGTGCGGGCGGCTCGGGGGGAGCATGCACGGACGCTGGCGTGTCGGACTGGCCCTGGCCATGGCGCTGGCCGTCGCCGCCTGCGGTCGCGAGCAAACGAGCGGCGCCGGCGCGACGGGCCCGATCCGCGTCGGGCACTTCGCCTCGCTCACGGGTGACACGGCGACGTTCGGACGCAGCACCGACAACGGGATTCGGATGAAGATCGAGGAGGTGAACGCCCGCGGCGGCGTGCTCGGGCGCCCGCTCGAGCTCGTGACCGAAGACGACCGCTCGATCACCGAGGAGGCGCGAACGACCGCACAGAAGCTCGTGCAGCGCGACGAGGTCGTGGCGCTGCTCGGCGAGGTCGCCTCGTCGCGCTCGCTCGCCGCCGCACCCGAGGCGCAGCGCGCGCGGATTCCGATGATCAGCCCGGCGTCGACGAACCCACGGGTGACGCAGGTCGGCGACTACGTCTTCCGCGCTTGCTTCATCGATCCCTTCCAGGGCGCGGTCATGGCGAAGTTCGCGCGCGAGACGATCGGCGCCAAGCGCGTGGCGATCCTGTTCGACTTCAAACAGGACTACTCGGTGGGGCTCGCGGACTTCTTCCGCAAGACGTTCCAGTCGATGGGCGGCGAGATCGTCGCCGACGAGCGCTACACGAGCGGCGACATCGAGTTCCGCGCGCAGCTCACGAAGATCCGCGGCACGCGCCCCGACGCGATCTTCGTCCCAGGCTACTACACCGAGGCGGGCCTCATCGCCAAGCAGGCGCGCGAGCTCGGCATCACGGTTCCGCTGCTGGGCGGGGACGGCTGGGACTCGACGCGGACGCTCGAGATCGGTGGCAGCGCCGTCGAGGGCGACTTCTTCTCCAACCACTATGCGGCCGACTCCGACAGCGCACTGGTGCGGGAGTTCGTGGAGAAGTACCGCGCGAAGTACGGCGAAGTGCCCGATGCGATGGCGGTGCTGGGCTACGACGCCGCGGGGATCCTCGTCGACGCGCTGGCGCGGGCCGGGACGACGGACGGGCCCAAGCTGCGTGACGCGATCGCGGCGACCAAGGACTACCCCGGTGTATCGGGCACGATCAGCATGGACCCACAGCGCAACGCTCGAAAGGACGCCGTCGTCATCGAGATCAAGGACGGCGGATTCCACTACAAGCAGACCGTCCCGGCGTTCTGACGGAGCACGCCTCTGGACAACCTGCTCCAGCAGCTCGTGAACGGGGTCGCGTGGGGCGGAATCTATGCGCTGATCGCCCTCGGCTACACGATGGTGTACGGCGTACTCAAGCTCATCAACTTCGCTCACGGCGAGGTGTACATGGTGGGTGCGATGACGGGCTACTACGCTGCGCACTGGCTCGGCGTCGCCGGCGCACCGTCGTTGACCGGGCTGGTCCTGACGCTCGGCGCCTCGATGATCGCCTGCGCGCTCCTCGCAGCGCTGATCGAGCGTGTGGCCTACCGGCCGCTGCGCAGCGCGCCGCGTCTCGCGCCACTCATCACGGCGATCGGCGTCTCGCTCCTGCTCCAGAACCTCGGCCAGATCGTCTTCGGCGCCGACCCGAAGTTCTTCCCCACGTTGATCGAATCTCGGAACGTCTTCGAGATGGGCGGGCTGTCGGTCTCGAACGTGCAGCTCACGGTGCTCGGAACGGCGCTCGCCTTGATGGCCGGGCTCGAGCTCGTGGTGATGCGGACTCGGTTCGGTCGCGCGATCCGCGCCGTGTCCTTCGATGCGCCGGCAGCCGCGCTGATGGGTGTCCCGGTCGATCGCGTGATCCTCGGCACGTTCGTCGTGGGCGCGATGCTCGCGGCGGCTGCGGGCGTCCTCGTCGGCCTCACGAATCCGAAGATCGAGCCGCTGATGGGCGTGCTGCCCGGGCTCAAAGCCTTCGTCGCTGCGGTGCTCGGCGGGATCGGCAACATCCCGGGCGCCATGGTGGGCGGCATCCTGCTCGGCGTGATCGAGACGCTGGTGTCCGGGTATCTGTCGAGCACCTACCGCGACGCGATCGCGTTCGTCCTGCTGATCGTGATCCTCCTGTACCGGCCGACGGGGCTGTTTGGCGTCTCACAGACGGAGAAGGTCTAGCGTGAGCCGTTCGGGCTGGATCACGGTCGCCGCCTGCGCGCTCGTGCTGCTCGCGCTCGACGTCCTGCTTCCGCGCGTGCTGAACCCCTACTACGCGACGATCGTGATCCGGATCGGGATCGCCGTGATCGCCGCGGTGAGCCTGCAGCTCGTGAACGGCTTCACCGGGCAGTTCTCGATCGGGCACGCCGGGTTCATGGCCGTCGGCGCGTACGTCTCCGCCGCCTTCAGTGTCTACGTCGGCGCCGGGTGGCTCGAAGCGTTCGCGGCGGTGTTGCCGGGGCCTCTTGCACGCGTGGCGTACTATCCGATGGCGCTGGCCGCGGGTGGCGTCGCGGCCGCCGTCGCCGGACTGGTGGTCGGAATCCCTGCGCTGCGGCTGCGCGGCGACTACCTCGCGATCGCGACACTCGGCTTCGCCGAGGTGATCCGCATCGCGATCCTCAACGTCGACGCCGTCGGCGGCGCGCGCGGCTTCTCGGTGGCCGCCGCCGACCATCCCGGCGCCGACCTGCGCTTCGAAGGCTTCGGGACGGTGTACGCCGTCGCGCTCGTCACGATCGTCGTGATCTCGCGGCTCGTCTACTCGAGCGGAGGGCTCTCGTTCCGCGCGGTTCGCGAGGACGAGGTTGCGGCGGCATCCATCGGAGTTCCGGCGACGCGCGTCAAGGTCGAGGCCTTCGTCGTGGCGAGCTTCTTCGCGGGCGTCGCGGGAGCGCTCTTCGCCCACAGCGAGGGCTACGTCCACACCAACAGCTTCGCCTTCCTGCGCTCGTTCGAGCTGGTGGTCTTCGTCGTGCTCGGAGGCCTCGGGTCGATCACCGGAGCCGTGCTCGCCGCCGCCGTGCTGACGGCTGCACCCGAGCTGCTGCGCGGGCTCGGCGAGTGGCGGATGGTGCTCTACTCGCTGCTGCTCATCGTCACGATGCTGGTCCGGCCCCAGGGGCTGCTCGGGACGCGCGAGCTCGGCTTCGACTGGCTGCGCCGGCGGCTCGGCTGATGGCGCTCCTCGAGATCGAGAACCTGACGGTTCGGTTCGGCGGCCTCACGTCGATCTCGAAGCTCGACCTCGCCGTCGAGAGCGGCGCGATCGTCGCGCTGATCGGCCCCAACGGCGCCGGCAAGACCACGGCGTTCAACGTCGTGACCGGAGTCTACGAGCCCACCGAAGGGTCGGTCCGATTCGAGGGCAGGCAGATCGGCGGACGGCCTCCGCACGCGATCAGCCAGCTCGGCATCGCCCGCACGTTCCAGAACGTGCGCTTGTTCCGGGGCCTGACGGCGATCGAGAACGTTCGGGCGGCGCTCGCGGCGGCGCGACGCTCGGGCTCGGCCGACGTGCTGCGACCGCCGCGCTGGCGGCGGCGCGAAGCCGAGCTGAACGAGCAGGCGCGGAGCCTGCTGGAGCGACTCGGACTGGCGCGCGAGGCGGATGCAGCAGCCGGCGGTCTGCCGTACGGCGAGCAGCGACTGCTCGAGATCGCCCGAGCGATCGCGACGCGTCCGCGACTGCTCCTGCTCGACGAGCCGGCCGCCGGGATGAATCCGTCGGAGAAGCAGGCGCTGCGCGAGCTCGTGGCGCGCCTTCGCGAGGAGTTCGGTCTCTCGATCGTCCTCATCGAGCACGACGTGCGCTTCGTGATGGACCTGTGCGAGCGCGTCACCGTCCTCGACCACGGCGAGAAGATCGCGGAGGGGCCGCCCGACACTGTCCGACGCGATCCGCGCGTCATCGAGGCCTATCTCGGAACGGGCGGGGGGGCGGCGTGACGGCGCCGCTTCTCGTCGTCGAGGACCTCGAGGCCGGCTACGGCGCCATCACGGCGCTGCGCGGCGTCGGACTCGACGTCCACGCGGGAGAGATCGTGACGCTGATCGGCTCGAACGGCGCTGGCAAATCGACGTTGCTACGCACGATCAGCGGGCTGGTGCGGCCACGCTGCGGCCGCATCGTGTTCGCGGGCGAGGAGATCGGCGGCGCGCGTCCCGACCGGATCGTTCGACTCGGGGTGTGCCACGTTCCCGAGGGCCGCCGCATCTTCGCGAACCTGAGCGTGCACGAGAACCTGCAGATGGGCGCGTACGTCCGCCGGAACGAGGAGTCGAAGACGCTCGAGCGCGTTCTCGCGCTGTTTCCCCGGCTGCGCGAGCGGCTGCGGCAGGCCGGCGGAACGCTCTCGGGGGGCGAGCAGCAGATGCTCGCCATCGGTCGCGCGCTGATGGCGCGTCCGCGCCTTCTGCTGCTCGACGAGCCCTCGCTCGGACTCGCACCGCGGCTGGTGGAGCAGATCTTCGACATCGTGCGGGCGATCAATGCCGAAGGGACGACCGTCGTACTGGTCGAGCAGAACGCGCAGCAAGCGCTCCGCATCGCGTCACGCGCGTACGTGCTCGAGACGGGGTCTCTGGTGCTGCAGGGAGCCGCCGCCGAGCTCGCCGCCGACCCGCGCGTTCGCCGCGCGTACCTCGGCGAGGAGAGCTGAGTCGCCCGCAGCCGGCGCACGCTGGGGGCGGGAGCTACGGTGGCTCGCGCGGGCCGTGCCGCGGAGGGACGCATGGGCATCCTGGAGCTGCTCTCGGGTCGGGTCGGCGTGGCGGCCGGTGACACCGCGCCCGACTTCGAGCTGCCCGACGCCGACGGCAGGGCAGTCCGCCTCGCCGATTTTCGCGGTCGCAAGGCCGTGGTGCTCTACTTCTACCCGAAGGACGACACGCCCGGGTGTACGAAGGAGGCGTGTTCGTTTCGCGATCACTACGAGGACTTCACCGAAGCGGGCGCGGAGGTGATCGGAGTCAGCTCCGATGGAGGCGCGTCGCACCGCGGCTTCGCAAGCAAGCACCGCCTGCCGTTCACGCTGTTGTCGGACGCCGGCGGCGTGGTCCGGAAGCGATGGGGCGTTCCGGCGACGCTCGGCCTGCTGCCGGGGCGTGTCACGTTCGTGATCGATCGCGACGGCGTCGTTCGGCACGTCTTCAACTCGCAGCTCGCCGCGGCGCAGCACGTACGCGAGGCGCTCGCCGCCCTGCGCGGTGCAGGAGAGGGGCGGGCGTCGTGACGCTCGTGGGCGAGGCGATCCTCGCAGAGGAGGTCCTGTACAACGCCAGCCAGTGGTGGATCTTCGCCGTGTTGCTGGTCGTGCTGCTCGTCGCGACGGAGGTCGGTGTTCGCACCGGCCACTCCGTCCGTAGAAGGCTCGGCGACC
>JADLGR010000160.1 GCA_020849175.1 Deltaproteobacteria bacterium | reverse complement strand
CTCCGCAGCCGGGCAGGACATCAAGACCCTGCTCGCCGCGAACCAGACCGTACGCGGATCGGTGTCGGGAAACGTGACGGTTCTCGCGCTGCCCGTTCCCGAGCCTGGGAGTCTCGTGCTGGTCGCCACTGGTCTTGCCGGCCTCGGCTGGCGAAGAGGACGCCGCCGTGTCTAGTGCGCTTGCGACTGTGACCCGTGCCGAGGGGCGCCCGCCCGCGCGCCCGCGTCTCGAGATTCGGACGCTCCGCCTCGACCGCTTCGTCGTGCTCGGCGATGATGCGATCGCCGCTTCGGTCGATCAGGGCGCCGGCGCAGCAGATCTCCTCGCGGCGAGGCTCGGCGTGCAGGCCTGGAACCTCGCCGAGGAAGGTGCCAGCTCGCGCAGCGTGCTCTGCGAGCAGCTTCCGCTCGCGCTCGCGCTTCGGCCGACCTTCGCGGTCGTCTCGGTGGGGACGCCGGAAGCCCTTGCCGGTCTCGACGCTGCCGCCACGGGCTGCAGCGCCTTCCTCGTGCCGCTCCTTGCCGATTGCGAGGAGATCGTAGTCCGGCTGCGCGCGATGGCGTGCGACGTGCTGCTGGTGCGTCCGCCGGCACTCGACCGCTCCCCCGCGGCGTGGCTGCGCTTCGGCCGTCACCGCCCGTCGAGCTTCGCCCGCGACTTCGACGCGGCGCTGCGCGGGATGGAGCGTGTGGCGGCGCGCTGGAGCGCGGCGCTCGAACGAATCGCCGCGCAGCATGGTGCGCTGCTCGCCGACCTCTCGCGCGTGTACGACGTGCAGCTTCGCTCCGGCTCGCTCCTCGACGGCGCGGCGCCTGGCCTTCCGCCGCACTGCGGAGGCCCCGGCGACCTCTTCGCCGACCCCGTCCGGCTCTCGTGCGACGGCGCGCAGGTCGCGGCCGGCCTGCTCGAGGCTGCGCTCCATCCGGGCCGGCGCGCACTGCAGCCGGCGGCCCGCGGGTCGCGCATCGTGCGCACTCGCTTCACCTCCGAGAAGGGAATCCCGTGCTGACTCGCCTCACTCGCTCGCGGGCGCTGCGGCGCTCGCTCGTCGCGGCGCTCGTCCTCGCCCTGCCGCGCATCGCAGCCGCACTGCCGTCACCCGGCGCGCCGCTCGTCGTTCCGCTCGCAACCGTACCGGAACTCACCAACACGCTGACGCTCCGCGTGCAGCTGACGTGCGAGCCCGCCATCATCTGCGGCTGGGCGGGCTTCGGAGTGCCCTACGACCAGACGCAGATCTCGACGCTCACGGGAACGGGATCGGCGTACATCGATGACGCTGGAGACGCGGTGAGGCTCTCGTCGGACGTCGGCGGCACGGCGGATCTGTTGCACTTCACGGGATCGAACGTCACCTACACGGGCATTCCCACGCTCCCGCCGGTGAAAACCACGAGCATCACCGTCGACGCGACGAACGCTCCCGCGGCGAGCGTCCCGTCGATGAACCTCTCGACGCCGCCGCAGGGCTTGCTCGGGAGCTACACCCTCGCGTTCGCGGGGATGAGCATGGGCATGGTCGGTGTGACCGACAACGTGACCGTCGGGACGATCAGTGTTCCGGCGACACCGATCAGCGTGGCGGGAACACTCGTCGAGCTGGGTGACGCCGACGCCGACAGCCGACCCGAGTTTCTGTTCCAGAACCTCCACGGGACGCTCACGTCGACCTCGAGCTTCTCGGGCGGCTACGGGACGACGATCCATTCGACGATCACCGCGACGTTCGACGTGAACCTGCGCGGCGAGTCGCTTCAGGCGGTACCCGAGCCCGGAACGGCCCTGTTGCTGGCGGGAGGGCTCGCGGCGCTGGGGGTCGTCTCGCGCCGCCGCTAGCGAGGTCGGACTCGCCGCGTACGGCGCGCAGCGAGCGGTTCGGCTCGACGCTCGAGACGTCGTGAATCGAGAGGAGCCTCTCCATGCACCACGGTTCGAGGACGAGGGGCTCGAAGGCGCGTACATGGAATCGGGCGAACCCGAGCATCGTCGCGCACGATCGAACACCCGCCGAGCGCGCGACTCTCGCGCTCCTGTCGATCGCGATCCTCGCCGTCGGCGCTCCGATCGTGACCGTACTGCGGCTCCTGGAGCAGCGCAGCCCGCGAAGCGGTCCACGGGCCGTGTAACTGAACGAACGGTCCGGTCCGCTCTCTTCGCAGGTCTCACTGGCTCACGAGGTGCTCGAGCAGGATGCGGCGAACCTCGCCGATCGTGTTCGGATCGTCCTGGCAGGAGTGCGGCGAGCGCACCACCAGCTCCGAGTCGGTGAAGTCGACGTGCGCGCTGCGGTACTCGACGACGCCGTCGTTTCCGTCTTCGACGGGGCCGTCTCCGTCGACGGCGATGATCGAGTGCGAGGCGACGCCGCTCGCGATCGGGAGGTCGTCGAGCGCTCGGATGAAGGGGCTCCCGGGCGTCATGTTGTCGACCGCGGTCGGGAGCTGCACCGCCGTCGCCATCGTGAGCGCGTCCTGATTCCGGCGGATGAGATCGCCGAAGACGTGAACGACGTCGAGGGGGAACGTGACGAGTCGTGCAACCAGGTGCGCGAGAGGATTGCCGGCGACGTAGCTTCCGTGCTGCGGTGTGGCGACGAACACGACTCGCTTCACCTGCGCGACGGGGTCGAAGAAGAAGGTGCGGCGCAGCAAGTCGGCACTCCTGGCGTCGAAATCGGCCTCCTCGAACGGTCCCCGGCTGACGTTCTCCCAGAAGCGGGTTCCCGAACTCGTGACTGCAAGGCGCGTCAGCAGTCCGCCCTGGCTGTGGCCGATCATCACCATCTGCTGCAGCGCTTCGTCTTTGCCGTCGGGATCGAGCTTCGCGAAGGCGGAGGCGAGCGCTTCGCGCAGCCGCATCCCGGAGTACAGGATCGGATTGCCCGTGTCGTAGGTGAAGAGCCAGAACTGGTAGCGTTCCTGCAAGCGGCGGTCGTTCGCGAGCTCGTTCAGCATCTGTGCCCAGCGCCCCGAGCTCGACGCGGTGCCGTGGACGAGCACGACGGGAATACGGCCGGGCTGGTAGGGTGCGAGCGCTGCCAGGCGTGCGTGTTCGCTGACGACTCCGGCACCACGCAGGAAGCCCTCGATCTCCTGCTTCCACACCGGCGACTCGGCGAGCGTGTAGGCGAGCGTCGCCGACGACTCGACCTCGAGCGGAACGCTCTGCTGGTTGACCGTCACCCACGTGGGGCCGGCAGCGGCGATGAGGTCGAGCTCTCCCTCGACGCGTCCTTCCTGGATGCGCGCGCCCGGTCTCTCGATCCGAAGCAGCGCGGTCACCGGAACCTTTGCCCACGGCTGCACGAAGTCGTCGAAGCCCTGCGCCGGATCGAGCGGCTCCGTGCTCGCGGCGAGCGGCGCGCCGAGGCCGGGCCAGCGGTAGCGCGTCGCGAGGCCGCTCACCTCGAGATCGGCCACCGGGACGAAGCGAACGAGCTTGCGTCTTCCCCAGCGCAGCTTCGACTCGTCGAACGTGACGTCGAGGCTGCCGAAGGGGAGCGGATACGATCCTGCCTTCAGCTCGACGGTCTTTCCGTCGGCAGACGCGAAGCCTTCGGTGAGGCCGCGGTTGTAGAGATCGGCCGCAATGCGGCGCCGCGGGTCGAGCGCCGGCGGCCGCCGCTCGGGATCGG